>NZ_CP171690.1:1846033-2174050 GCF_043702085.1 Altererythrobacter sp. GH1-8
CAGCCCGCCGATGCCGGAATCGAACAGCAGGATGGGGGAGTCTTTATCCAAAGTGAAAAATTCCGTTCGCCCTGAGCCCTTCGATAAACTCAGGACATGCTTGTCGAAAGGCCGTACTTACTTTTACAACAAGATCAAACAAGAAGGGCAGAGCTTCGAAAGGCTCAGCCCGAACGGAGTCGGTAATTTGGAACCTCTCTTCGCAGCACTGCTGGGATATGCGCTGGGCTCGATCCCGTTCGGGCTGCTGCTGACCAAGGCCGCAGGCATGGGCGATGTGCGTCAGATCGGCAGCGGCAATATCGGCGCGACCAATGTGCTTCGGACGGGCAATAAGGGGCTGGCGGCTGCAACGCTGCTGCTTGACCTTGCCAAGGGGTTTGCGCCGGTCTTTATCGCGGGTGAGCTGTGGGGCGAGGTTGGACAGGTGTTTGCCGCCGGTGCCGCGGTGCTGGGCCACTGCTTCCCGGTCTGGCTGGGGTTCAAGGGTGGGAAGGGCGTGGCCACAAATGCTGGCGTTGCGTTCGGTCTCGCCTGGCCGATCGGGCTTGCTTATGCGCTGATCTGGTTGAGCATCCTCGCAATCTTCCGCATTTCCTCGCTTGCCGGGATGAGCGCGGTAGTCGCGGCTGCTGCTGCTGCGCCGCTGTTCGGTTATCCGCAATTCTTCCCGGTGCTGGCAGCGATTGCAGGCCTTATCATCTATTTGCATCGTGAGAACATCGCGCGGCTGATGAAAGGCGAGGAGCCGCGTATAGGCGGCAAGAAGGACTAGCACGCGGTTCTGCTAACAATCCTGTAATTTGACCCTTGCAGCCCCTTGGCGATGGGTTGAGTGATGGGCGAAACACTCACGCAATCAGAAGCATTCGCCCGCATACGCTTGCTGCGCTCCCCACATATCGGTCCAATCAGCTACCGCCAGCTACTCGCCCGTTTCGGCGACGCGGCAAGCGCGCTGGAGGCGCTTCCTGAACTCGGGAGCAGAGGCAAGCGCAGCTATTCGGCTGCACCGGTCCAACAGATCGAGCAAGAGATCGACGCGGTCAAGGCCGCCGGTGCGCGCTACCTGTTTCACGACCAGCCAGACTATCCCGCGCTGCTGGCTGAGCTCGACAGCGCACCGCCGATCATCACCATGCGCGGGCGGCTGGAGCTGGCGAAGCGGCCCTGCGTCGCGATGGTGGGCGCAAGAAATGCGTCAGCCGCCGCGATCAAGCTGGCGCGCGAATTTGCCCGCGACCTGGCGGGCGAGGGTTACACAATTGTCTCCGGCCTTGCGCGCGGTATTGACGGGGCCGCGCATGAGGGCGCTTTCCCACACACCATCGGCGTGATCGCGAGCGGGATCGAGATCGCCTATCCGCCGCAGCACGCCGACTTACAGGAGCGGATCGCAAGCGAAGGCCTGCTGATCGCAGAGCAGCCGCCGGGTACCGAACCGCGCGGCAGCCACTTTCCGTCGCGCAACCGGATTATCGCAGGGCTGGCCGCAGGCACGCTGGTGGTGGAGGCTGCACCCAAGTCCGGCAGCCTCATCACCGCTAGGCTGGCAGGCGAGGCAGGCCGCGAGGTCATGGCGATCCCCGGCAGTCCGCTCGATGCGCGCTCGCTCGGCTGCAATCAGCTGATCCGCGAAGGGGCCGTGCTGGTGCAATCGCCGGAGGATGTGGTTGAGTTGCTGTCCGGTTTTGATGGCAAACCGCGCTCACGCGTTGCGGAAGCTGCCAATGGGTTTGACTGGTCGGAGGAAGAGTTCGCAGAGTCTGAGCCAGCGGACATTTCGACGCTGCTTTCGACGGCGCCTGTCGCCGTCGACGAGCTCATCCGCCAATCTGGTGCCAGCACGGCTTCAGTGCAAATGGCGCTGCTGGAGCTTGAAATTTCGGGCGAACTCGTCAGACATGCGGGAGGGCGGGTTTCGTTAGCGGGTTAGAATTATCCATCTTGACGAACCCGAATTGACCACCCCACCTTCGCGCGTACGTACACGTGTATGGGCACGTATACGCGTAAGGGAACGATCGAACTTCCATGCAGCTTGTCATTGTTGAGTCGCCAGCCAAGGCGAAAACTATCGAAAAATACCTCGGTGGGGACTACAAGGTCCTCGCGTCGTACGGCCATGTCCGGGACCTGCCGCCGAAGGATGGCAGCGTGCGCCCGGACGAGGATTTCGCGATGGACTGGGAGGTCTATGCCGACAAGCGCAACCGCGATCAGGTGAAGGCGATTGCCGATGCGGCCAAGAAGTCCGACCGGCTCGTGCTCGCGACCGACCCCGACCGTGAAGGCGAAGCGATCAGCTGGCACGTCCAGGAACTGCTCAGGAATCGCAAGGCGCTGCCTGCAAAGGTTGACCGGGTGACCTTCAATGCGATCACCAAGCAGGCGGTGACCGACGCGATGAAGTCTCCGCGCGAACTCGACCAGCCGCTGATCGATGCTTATCTCGCGCGCCGTGCGCTCGACTATCTTTATGGTTTTACGCTCAGCCCCGTGCTGTGGCGGCGGTTGCCGGGTGCGAAGAGCGCAGGGCGCGTGCAGTCGGTTGCCTTGCGTCTGATCTGCGAACGTGAGCGCGAGATTGAGGCGTTCAAGCCGGATGAGTACTGGTCGGTCATCGCCAAGCTCCAGCATGACGGGACGGCGTTCGACGCTCGCCTCACGCGCTTCAACGGAGAGAAACTCGACAAGCTGACGCTCGGCAATGAAGGTTCTGCCATGGCGGCGAAGGAAGCGGTCGAAAAGGGCCGCTTCACGGTCGAGGATATCGAGACCAAGCCGTTAAAGCGCAATCCTGCGCCCCCTTTCACGACGTCGACCTTGCAGCAGGAAGCAGCGCGCAAGCTTGGCTTTTCCGCGAGCCATACCATGCGCTGCGCGCAGTCGCTCTATGAAGCAGGCGCTATCACTTACATGCGGACCGACGGCGTGCAGATGGACGGCAGCGCAATTGCTGCCGTGCGCGATGTCATCGGCGACAAGTATGACCGTGCGTATCTGCCCGAAAAACCCCGCTTTTACGCAACCAAGGCCAAGAACGCGCAGGAAGCGCACGAAGCGATCCGCCCGACAGATTTTCGCAAGGAACGGGCAGGCTCAGGCGATGAAGCCAAGCTTTATGACCTCATCTACAAGCGCGCGGTTGCGAGCCAGATGGCGAGCGCTCAGCTAGAGCGGACAACGGTCAACATGCGCGATGCGACGGGCCAACACGAGCTGCGCGCGACCGGTCAGGTGGTGAAGTTTCCGGGCTTCTTCGCGGTCTACCAGGAAGGGTTCGACGACAAGTCTTCCGATGATGATGAGGACGGCCTGCTGCCGGTCCTGCGCAAGGGCGATGTGGCCGCCAAGCAGGGCGTTGAAGCGAACCAGCACTTCACCCAGCCGCCACCGCGTTTCTCTGAAGCGAGCTTGGTCAAGCGGCTGGAAGAGCTCGGCATTGGCCGCCCGTCGACCTATGCCTCGACCATCCAGACACTGCGCGACCGCGCTTACGTGCGAATGGAGAAAAACCGTTTCTTTGCAGAGGAATCAGGACGACTCCTGACAGCGTTCCTTGAACGCTTCTTCCCCACTTACGTCGCTTACGATTTCACCGCCGGAATGGAGGATGAGCTCGATACAGTCTCCGATGGGCGTGAGGACTGGAAGAAGCTGCTCGAAGCGTTCTGGAAGGACTTCAAGCCCAAGACCGAAGAGGTGATGGAGAAGAAGCCTTCGGAAGTGACCGAGGTGCTCGACGAATATCTCTCCGACTTCCTCTTCCCTCCGCGCGAAGATGGCAAGGACCCGCGTTTCTGCCCGATGTGCGAGCAGGAAGGACGCGAGGGCGGTCGTCTGGCTTTGCGCGGCGGGCGCTATGGTGCCTTTGTTGCGTGCCAGAACTATCCTGAATGCAAGTATACGCGCCGGTTCGCGCAACCCGGCGAGGACGGCGGCGATCCAGCAGAAGACGGTTTGATGGGTACAGACCCCGAAACCGGTTCGGAAGTGCACCGCAAGTCAGGCCGTTTCGGACCTTATGTCGAAATGGAAGTCGATGGCGAAAAGAAGCGTGCTTCGATTCCCAAGGACCTCGACGATTTCGATCTCGAATGGGCGATCAAGCTGCTCGGCCTGCCGCGCATTATCGGCGCGCATCCGGAGACCGGCAAGGAGATCGAAGCGGCGATCGGGCGTTACGGACCGTATCTGAGGCACGACGGCAAGTATGCAAAGCTGCAATCGACCCGCGAGGTGTTCGAAACCGGCATGAACGCGGCCGTGGCAGCGCTTGCCGAAGCGGCAAACCGCAAAGGCGGCGGCAGGGGCAAGGCGGAACCGATCAAGACGCTTGGCGCCCACCCCGTTTCAGGCGGCGAGATGAAGGTCATGCCGGGTCGCTATGGTCCCTACGTCACCGATGGTACGACCAATGCGACCATCCCCAAGGACGTGAAGCCCGAGGACGTAACGCAGGAACAAGCAATCGAGCTGATCACCGCGCGTGCCGCCAAGGCTCCAGCGAAGAAGAAGCGCAAGAAGGCACCAGCGAAGAAGAAGACCGCCGCAAAGGATTGATTTTCCGGACGCTGAAACGCCCTGTTCACCTTATCGCGTTGGTAAATCGTCAAGACTTGGCGCCTAGCCTCTCAGCCTGAGAGACCAAAGGCACGCCAGCGTGATCGAGATCGAAGTCCAGAACGAAACCCATCAAACGCAGGAGCGCGTTCGCTTTGCGGCCGTTCCGCGGATCGGTGAAGGTCTTCGCTTGCGCGAGCCGGACGGTATGTGGGCGAGCTACGATGTGCTCGACGTGTGGTATCAGAAAGCGGATTTCGGCGATGTCTGGATACCCTTCTTGCACGTCAAGCTTACCCCTGGCGAAGGGGTGCGGGATGAGCGCGAGACTGTTGGCGACATGATGCCCGCGAGTTTCGATTTCGGAACTGATTTGGGGCCGGGCTTCGGCGGGGAGATCGAACCATTCAAAATCTGATCAAACGCACCACGCGCAATCGCCACGCCGATTCACTCAACACCGATTTACTTGAGCAAGGTGAGGCGCAACTGCCCGCCATCACGACATCGCCAGATGCCGTCACGGATAGTCAGCATGACACCGATGCGATAGTGCGTGCGGCCAAGGCCATGCGCGATGTGAACGAGACCCGGCAAGCGCGCAGCAAGCGCTGCCTGGTCGTCGATGACAGCCGCGTGATCCGGAAGGTCTCATCCAAGATCGCCAAGAGCCTCGGCTACGACGTGATCGAAGCGCAGGATGGCGAGGAAGCTCTCGCGCGTTGCAAGCAGCAAATGCCCGACCTCGTGCTGACGGACTGGCAAATGCCGGAAATGGACGGCATTGCATTTGTCACCGCCTTGCGAGCGATCCCGACACCGCGCGCGCCCACAATTGTGTTCTGCACGTCAAAAGGAGATGCAAGAGATATCCACCAAGGGATCGCGGCAGGCGCGGATGACTATGTGATCAAGCCTTTTGACGAGGAAATGCTCAAGGCCAAGCTGGCAAAGCTCGGAGTCGCGTAGCGCCCCTGTTCGGCACAATTTCGACATTCTGCCGTGACAGCAGACAGCTTGCTGACTAGGCTCGCGTCTTAAATTCGCCAGTTGAGGATCAGTATTCTTGAGCAAGATGGACACTTCATTAGAAGAAGCGGCACGAGAAGCACGGATCGCGAACGAGCGCGAATTTCATAATGCGCGCTTCAGCGAGGAAACACGCGAGGCTCAGGGCAAGTATTACTCCAGCATTGCGGCGGGTACGCGGGCGTTTGAACGCCGGGTCAAAGAGCTCGCCAGGGGCTCGGACGTGCTCGAATATGGCTGCGGCGCCGCGATCCAAGGCATGCAGGTGGCGGCGATCGCCAATACTCTGACCGGGATCGATATCTCTGATGTGGCCATCGAGGATGCGCAGAAAGCGGCTGCACAGCGGGGCCTTACCAACACGCATTACCTCACCATGGATGCCGAGGACATGACCTTCGATGAGGGCAGTTTCGACCTGGTGTTCGGACGCGGGATCATCCACCACCTCGATCTGGATCGGTGCTTTGCGAGTATTGCCCGCGTTCTGCGACCGGGTGGCACTGCCATTTTCTGGGAGCCGCTTGGCCACAATCCGCTCATCAACCTGTATCGTGACCGCACGCCGGAAGCGCGCACGCCTGACGAGCACCCCTTGCTCAAATCCGATTTTGCGCTTGCGGAAAAGTATTTCGAGCTGGGCAGTTCACGCTTTTATGGACTCTCGACGCTTGCTGCGGTGCCCATGCGCGACACCGGGTTTGGAACTGTGATGATGAAGATCGCTGGCGGCCTCGATCAAGCTCTGTTCAAAACGCCGATGCGCTGGATGGCGTGGCACACGATGATGGAACTGAAGAAGAAATAGCCGTTCCACCGGGCCTTTGTGGGCCCTTTACGACTCTGTCGCCTACAAGCTCATGTAGCCCGCTAGCAGGCTCGCTGCGAGCGCCACCATGCTCGCCGCCAATGCGACCGCCGCGGGCCGTGCGCTTCGCTTGCCGTAAACGACGGTCACGCCCAGCTTCACGCTCATGTTTGCAAGGATAGTGCCGGCCACCGCGAGCGCTGCAAGATCGGTTGAGATCGTGCCCGGCTCCAGACCTCCCGCCGTGATGATGGCAGCATCGACGTCCATGCTGCCCATCAGCAGCAAGAGCACGGCGATCCCCTGTTCGCCGAATTCGCTCTGCGCCCAGCGTGCCGCGACCGCTGCGACCGCAACGAAAGCCACAAAGCCAAAGGCAGGGACCAGCGCAATCGGATTGCCTGGCGGGGCAGGGCCGGTGCCGCGCTCTGCCTTGCGATAAAGCCAATAGCTGACGAGGAGGCCCACGACGAGGGCGGGGCTGACCAGCGTTACGAAGGGTATCAGCAAGGCCTGTGCGAGGATCGCCACCAGAATGATCACGCGCAGATACATTACTGCCGTTGCGAGCGCTATTCCGGCATTCTCAGCGCCGCCGCCCTGGCCCGAACCCAAACGCTGTGAAAAGGACTGCGTGACAGCGGTCGAACTGTAAGCGCCGCCAATAATTGCGGTTGCGATTGTCCCTCTGCGCGCGCCGAAAATGCGGTTGGCGACATAGCCCAGAAACGAGAAACCCGTCACAATCACCACCACGAGCCACAGGGTGGTGGGCTCCCACGCATCATACGGACCAAACCGGCCCTCGGGCAGGAAGGGAAACACTGCAAGCGCAATCACTGCATAGCGCGCAAATGCCATCACATCCGCTTCATGGAGCGCGCCGACTAGCCCATGCAATTCGCTCCGCAAGGCGAGCAGCAAGGTCACGACCGCGCCGCCAGCGACAGCCAGTGCAGCATCGCCGGTCCCGCCAAGAAAGCCCAGCGCTACGGTCGCAATTGCGGCTATGGCCGAGGTGGCATCAGGTTTGCCGTCGGCGCTCAGCAAGCGCCAGTAACCGATCGCGATCACAGTGACAGTTGCAATCAATATCGCAGTGCCAATGGTTTCAAACCCAGCGACAGCCAGATAGCCCGAGATACCCGCGATCAGGCCAATCAAGCTGAAGGTGCGGATGCCGGCGACGCGCATGCCGTTCGCCTGAGCGCGCAGCTGCCAGCCGCGCTGGATGCCAATCATGAGGCCGACCGCGAGCGCGGAACCGATCTGGAGGATCAGGCTTTCTGGCGGCATGGCGTCGTGCGTCTCACCTCGCGATGGTTACTTGACCCAGTCGAGCCCGATTTCCTCGAACAGTTCCTTGTCGTCGGCCCAGTTCTCGTTGACTTTGACGTGCAGGAACAGATGTACCTTCACGCCGAGGATTTCCGCCAGTTCGGTGCGTGCAGCTTCGCCGATCATCTTGATCCGGTTGCCGCCCTTGCCAAGCACGATCGGGCGCTGGCTCTCACGCCCCACCACGATCTGCTGGTGGATTTCTATACTGCCATCAGGGCGCTGCTGGTAAAGTTCTGGCCTGACTGCGGAGTCATAGGGCAATTCCTCGTGCAGCTGCTGGTAGAGCTGCTCACGCGTGATTTCCGCTGCCAGCAGGCGTTCGGACGCGTCAGAGACCTGGTCTTCGGGATAGTGCCACACCCCTTCAGGCATCAACTCTGCCAGCGCGGCCTTCATTTCCGGTACGCCATCGCCCGTCAGTGCCGAGATGAAATAGACCTCCGCAAAGTCGCCTTTAGCAGACAGTTCCTGAGCCAAGGCAAGCAGCGGTTCCTTCTTCGCCTTGTCGACCTTGTTCAAGACCAGGATCTTGCGCTCAGGCCGGTTCGCCAGCGTTTCGAGCAAGGGCTCCAGCTCGTGGCGGCGCTGCTTGATGGGATCGACCAGCAGGAGGACCGCATCGGCGGCTTCTGCGCCTTCCCATGCCGCGCTGACCATGGCCCGGTCGAGCCGCCTGCGCGGTGCGAAGATACCGGGTGTATCGACCAGGATCATCTGCGTATCCCCGTGCAATGCAATGCCAAGCATCCTCGCGCGTGTCGTCTGTGCCTTTGCGGAAGTAATCGCGACTTTCTGTCCGACGAGCTGGTTCACCAGAGTCGATTTGCCGGCATTGGGCGCGCCGAGGACGGCCACCACGCCGCAACGGGTCGAGGCGGTTTCGTTTGTCATCCAAACTTCTCCATGAACGCTTTCGCCGCGTGCTTTTCCGCTTCCTGCTTGCTCGATGCGGTTGCTTCCACCGCTCCGACATTGGGGACCTCGACCTTTACCGTGAAACGCGCTGCATGATCCGGTCCTGAGCGGCCTACCAGCGAATACTCTGGCGGTCGCCGCTGGTTTCCCGCGGCCCATTCCTGCAGCGCGCTTTTCGGGTGTTTGGCAGTCCCGGCGTCCCCTTCAAGCGCTTCGCGCCAAAGGCGGTGAATAAGAACGCGCGCGGCTTCAAAGCCATTTTCCTGAAATTGCGCGCCCAGCAGCGCTTCGATCACGTCGCCAAGGATGTTGTCACTGTCGCGTCCCCCATCGTCCTGCGCCTGTTTGGAAATGCGGATGTGCGGCGGAAGGCCTATCTTGCGCGCGATCTCTGCACACATTTCGCGGCTCACGAGAGCGTTCAGGCGCTGGGAAAGCCTGCCTTCGGGTGCATTGCTCCGGTCATAGAGCCAGTCAGCGATAACCAGTCCCAGAACGCGGTCGCCCAGAAATTCCAGCCTCTGATAGTCGCGCTTTTCGCCAGTGCTGCCATGGGTCATGGCCGTATGCCACAGTGCCTCTTCGCCAATGGCAAAGCCAGTCGCTTCAAGCCAGCTGCGGGTGTTCGGGGAGAGCTCGCTCACAGCAGACTGCCCATTCTGCCCCAGCGCGCCGCTGTAAACCAGGTCCACGGCTGGACCCATTCAGCGCTGCCATCGGTTGACCACATCATCACCGTTGCGCGCCCGACCAGATTGTCCTGCGGGACCATGCCAACACCGCCTCCTGCAGAGGCAGCAACGCGGCTGTCCTGGGAGTTGTCGCGATTGTCGCCCATCAGGAACAGCCGATCCTCCTGCACAATCCGGGGACCATAATCATCATTTGGACCGCGACCGAAGTCCAGCACCTCGTAGCTCACGCCATTGGGGAGCGTTTCGCGAAACCGTGCATAACGGCAAACGGCCTCGCCGTCTGAATTGGTTTCCTCGATCGCACCCCACGCGCAATCGGTGTTCGGCGATTGCGGAATGATGAAATCATCAATCCTCTCCTTCGGGATAGCCTGCCCGTTGAGGATGACCTGTCCGCTTCGCACCTCGATCGTGTCGCCGGGCAGACCGATCACGCGCTTGATATAATCGCTCCCGTCAATCGGATGCTTGAAGATCACGATGTCGCCGCGCTCCGGCTCGCTGGCGAGGACCCGTCCCGAAATGATGTTCAGGTTGAACGGCATCGAATATCTGGAGAAGCCATAGGGCCACTTTGCCGCCAGCAGGTAATCACCGTTCCAAAGGCGTGGCAGCATGCTTTCAGAAGGGATTGAAAAAGGAGAGAAAATGAAGCTGCGGAAGATCAGCACAACCAGTGCCAGCTTGAGCACGAATACACCAAAACTTGCCCAGCTTTCCTCGTCCTTCTCGTCAGGTGGCGCGCTTTCGGTGTCGGTTGGTTCAGGCACCACTCTGGCGCTCGAGCTTTCGCCTGAAGCAAGCACACGCGTACCCTCCGCATTCGGATCAGGGCGCCCGTCATTGCGTCCACTGCTCAAATTGACCGGCTTCTTGCGTGGGCGATCGATATCTTCGCTCTTTTCATCCATCGCTCAGCCCCCTACTCGCCTGTGCGTGAGCATGAAAAGGATTTTCGCATGATTTCGTCCATTTCCGCCGCTTGGGAGGCACTGCACGCCGCACCTGAGCAAACTCTGGCCGATCTGTTTGCCGATGCAGGCCGGGTTGAGGCCTTGTCGGGCCGGATCGAATGGGATGCGGATGGCGGGCCGGCCGGAATACTGTTCGACTGGTCGAAGACGCATTTGTCAGATGAATTGCTCGCCGGGTTCGAAGCGCTTGCGCAGGCTTGCGATTTTGCGGGCAAGCGCGAGGCGCTGCTGTCGGGCGCGAAAATCAACATAACCGAGGGCCGCGCGGCTGAGCATACAGCGCAGCGCGGGGTTGGGGCGGAGCCCTCGGTCGAAGAGGCGATGGCGCTCCATGCACGGATGCGGATGCTGGTCGAAGCGATCCATGAAGGCGCGTTGGGAGAGGTCAAGCACCTGATCCACATCGGGATTGGCGGATCAGCGCTTGGTCCGGCGCTCGCCGTCGATGCGCTCGCGCACGATCTCGCGCTGGTCGATGTCCATGTCGTCTCTAATATCGACGGTGTCGCGCTGG
This sequence comes from Altererythrobacter sp. GH1-8, assembly GCF_043702085.1. GTDB lineage: Bacteria > Pseudomonadota > Alphaproteobacteria > Sphingomonadales > Sphingomonadaceae > Erythrobacter. The sequence continues at coordinate 1,856,876 of NZ_CP171690.1, forward strand.
AGCAGGCTTTCGCGGCCTGCGATCCGGCAACCACCATGATTGCGGTCGCTTCCAAGACCTTCACCACAATCGAGACCATGACCAATGCGCATAGCGCGCTCAAATGGCTGGCCGACAATGGAGTGTCCGACCCGTCGGGCCGCGTTGTTGCGCTCACCGCGAGCCCGGAAAAGGCAGTGGAGTGGGGCGTGGACGAGACCCGCATCCTGCCTTTCAGCGAAAGCGTGGGCGGACGCTATTCGATCTGGTCCAGCATCGGATTCCCGGTCGCGCTTGCTGTGGGATGGGACGAGTTCGAGGCCATGCTGGCGGGGGCAAGGGCGGTGGATGAGCATTTCCGCGACACGGAAGGCCGCGCCAATCTGCCTTTGCGCGCTGCCTTTGCGGATCAGTACTATTCGCGGCTGCGCGGATGTCAGACGCGCGCCGTGTTTGCCTATGACGAGCGACTTTCGCTGTTCCCGGACTATCTTCAGCAGCTGGAGATGGAGAGCAATGGTAAGCGGGTGACCTCTCAAGGCGAGCCAGTCGATGGGCCAACCGCGGCCATCACCTGGGGCGGGGTCGGGACCGATGCGCAACACGCGGTGTTCCAGCTGCTCCATCAGGGCACGCATCTGGTGCCGGTGGACTTCATTGCGAGCATTGCGCCCGGCGATGCGCTTGATCCTGCGCATCACAACATCCTCTTGACCAATTGCTTTGCACAAGGGGCTGCGTTGATGGCGGGCGGGAACATGGCGACAGACGGCAAGGACCCGGCGCGCGCCTTTCCCGGCGACAGACCATCCGCGACCATGCTATGCGATGACTTGGACGGCGCGAACTTAGGCGCACTCATCGCTTTCCACGAGCATCGCACTTTCGCCAATGCGGTCCTGCTCGGCATCAACCCGTTTGATCAATTTGGCGTGGAGCTCGGCAAGAAGATGGCAAAAGACATCGAGGCAGGCGGCGGCGATTTCGACGCAAGCACAACCGCACTGCTAGCGAGGGCGGGGCTGGCCTGATGGATTTTCCCCTCATCTTCGCGATCAGCTGGGCCGTTATCCTTGGGCTTGGCGGAGGTGCCCTCACCAAGATCGGTGGCTGGTATTACGACCTCAAGAAACCAAGCTGGCAGCCGCCCGACTGGCTGTTCGGTCCGGCCTGGACTGTGATCCTCGGCCTTGCGGCATGGGCGTTTGTGCTGAGCTGGAATGGTGTGTCGAGCGATGCCGAGCGGACTCTGCTGATCGTCCTCTACATCATGAACGGGGTGTGCCATTTCCTGTGGTCGCCGCTGTTCTTCACACTCAAGCGCCCTGATTGGGCGCTGGTCGAAGTGCCTTTCCTGTGGGTCAGCGTGCTCTCGCTGGCGATATTCCTCCGCCAGTGGTCGGAGCTCGCGAGTTTGCTCATTCTGCCCTATCTTGCGTGGGTAAGTTTTGCCGCGATTCTCAACTGGAAAATCTGGCAGTTAAACCGGCCGTTCGGTCGTTGATCGCCGAATTCCTTTGACTTTTTGCGCTGCAGCATCCACATGGCGGTCATCGAAGCGCGCTAGCCAGCGTGAAGCGGCGGAATAACAACAACACCCGCCCCGGCCGCGCCTCGGATTATTTCAAGAGACTTCCCTATTCACGCGGGCGGTTCAAAACCACCGCGAGCGCGCGCCTATTGAGGCTGCGCGCCTTCGCAAATATTGCGAGTTCAATACTTTACATGACAATTACATTTGACAAGCTCGGGCTTTCGCAGCCCGTTCTTCAGGCCCTTGATATGAAGGGTTACACCGAGCCGACGCCAATCCAGGCGCAGGCCATTCCGCCCGTGCTGGAAGGCCGCGACCTGCTGGGCATCGCTCAGACCGGCACCGGCAAGACCGCAGCTTTCATGCTGCCGAGCATCGACCGTCTGCGCGAGAGCGACAACCGCATTCCGTTCAAGTCATGTCGCATGCTGGTGCTTGCGCCGACCCGAGAACTGGCAGCTCAGATTGCCATGTCCGCCAAGGACTATGGCGCACTTGCTGGGCTCAAAGTGCAATCGATTGTTGGCGGCACCAGCGTCAACAAGGACCGCAACAAACTGCACCGCGGCACCGATATTCTGGTGGCAACACCGGGCCGCCTGCTCGATCTGATCGATCAGAAGGCATTCAATCTCTCCGGAGTTGAAGTGCTGGTGCTCGATGAAGCGGACCAGATGCTCGACCTGGGCTTTATTCATGCCCTGCGCCGGATCAACGATCTGGTTCCCAAAGAGCGCCAGACGCTGTTCTTCAGCGCGACCATGCCCAAGGCGATCAAGGAGCTGGTCAGCGGCTATTGCAACAACCCGGTGCAAGTCTCCGTCACGCCCGCGGCAACTACGGCAGAGCGCGTTGACCAGTACCTGTTCATGGTTCAGGCGGACGAGAAGCAGGCGCTGCTCGAATTGATCCTGTCCGAGCGCCATCAGGTGCCTGGCAAGTTCGAGCGGGTGCTGATCTTTACCCGCACCAAGCACGGCGCGGATCGGATCGTTAAGAAGCTCTCGCAGATGGGCGTTCCTGCCAATGCGATCCACGGCAACAAGAGCCAGCCGCAGCGCGAGCGCGCCCTTTCGGAATTCAAGTCGGCGCGCACACCAATCCTCGTCGCGACCGACGTTGCCGCACGCGGAATCGATATTCCCGGCGTCAGCCATGTCATCAATTTCGAGCTGCCCAACGTGCCGGAGCAATATGTGCACCGGATCGGGCGCACCGCGCGAGCCGGCAAGGACGGGATTGCGATTGCGTTCTGCGCCGAAGACGAGCGGGCTTATCTCAAGGATATTCGCAAGAACACCGATGCTGAATTCGAACGGCTCGCATTGCCGGAGAACTTCCGTGCGGTGGTCGAAGGCGTTGGCCCAACCAAGCGTGAGCCTCCCAAACCGCGCCAGCGTGTGAAGCCGCGTCCGGCTGGCGGTCCTCGCCCGCAAGGCGAAGGCGAATTGCGCAAGGCCCCGCCTAAGCGCAAGCACCCTGGCCGAAAGGGCAAGCCGCAAGGTGCAAGGGCAGGCAGTTCAGCTGCGGGCCAGCCAGGCGACCGTTCCAGTGGTCGTCCTGGTGGAGGCAACCGTCGTCGCCGCGCGGCGAGATAACCTTTACGCTGATACCTGCGAATGCCTCCTGAAGTGTGCGTGAGCGGTTGCCCTTGCGGCTTCCGCTCGCCATATCGCGCAGGCAACAGGAGACAGCGCGCATGGCCGAATACGACTTTGACCTCTTCACGATAGGCGCCGGTTCTGGCGGTGTGCGCGCAAGCCGCATCGCTGCTGGACATGGCGCAAGGGTCGCTGTCGCAGAGGAATACCGGGTCGGCGGGACCTGCGTCATCCGAGGCTGCGTGCCGAAGAAGATGCTCGTCTATGGCGCGCATTTCGCCGAAGATATCGAGGACGCCAAGCGGTTTGGCTGGACGATTGAAGGCAAGAGCTTTGATTGGAAGGCCTTGCGCGACGTCGTACAGGCTGATGTCGATCGGCTTGAAGGTCTCTACGGTGAGACACTCTCAAATCATGATGTGGCCGTTTTCAACGAGCGCGCCGAAATCACAGGCGAACATGAAATCACGCTGGCCAGCGGCAAGGTTGTCACCGCGAAGTACGTTCTCGTCGCGACCGGCGCTCGTCCTCACCGGCTCGACTTTCCCGGCGCAGAACATGCGATCACGTCAAACGAGGCGTTTCACTTGGAGGAACTGCCGGAGAAGATCATCATCGCTGGCGGCGGCTATATCGCGAACGAGTTTGCCGGGATCTTCAACGAATTCGGCAGCAAGGTGTGCCTCGTCAATCGCGGCGACCAGCTCCTGCGCAGCTATGACGAAGCACTGCGCGACCGCTTGCTTCAGATCAGCCTGATGAAAGGCATCGACTTCAAGTTCAACACGGTCTTTGAAAGCATCGAGAAGCAGGACGATGGGAAGCTTCTGGTGAAGCTTTCCGGCGAAGAGCCGCAGGTCGTCGACCAGGTCATGTTCGCGACAGGACGCGTTCCGAACATTGAAGGGCTCGGGCTTGAGACTGTGGGCGTCGAAACCGGCAAGAACGGTGAAATCCTGGTCGATGAATTCTCGAAGACCAATGTGGATTACATCTATGCCGTCGGCGATGTGACCGACCGGGTTCAGCTCACGCCGGTTGCGATCCGCGAGGGCCACGCCTTTGCAGACAGCGTCTTTGGCAACAATCCGCGCACAGTCGATCACTCTTGCATTCCAAGCGCTGTGTTCAGCCACCCGCCGATCGCAGCGGTTGGCATGACGGAGGGCGAGGCGCGCAACCGGCTCGGCTCGGTCAAGATCTATCAATCCGACTTCCGCCCGATGAAGAACGTACTCGCCGGGCGGAACGAGCGCAGCCTGTTCAAGATGGTGTGCGATGCGGCCAATGACCGGATCGTGGGCATTCACATGATCGCGCCGGAAGCCGCAGAGATGATGCAGGCCGCAGCGATTGCCGTGAAAGCCGGGCTCACCAAGGCTGATTTTGACGCTACGACTGCCATCCATCCGACCATGGCGGAAGAACTCGTCCTGATGAAGTAATCGGTTCGCGGGGAGAGCGGCATGAAACTTGATGGCAAAACTATCCTACTCACTGGCGGCAGCGCCGGGATTGGCAAGGAACTTGCGCTGCAGTTGCGGGCGAAGGGCGCTGAAGTCGTCATAACCGGGCGCAATCCTGAGCGGCTGGCTGCGATGCGGGAAGAAGGTTTTGAGGCGATTGCAGCCGACCTCTCCAATGCGACCGGCGTTGACGCGTTGATCGCGGAATGGGGCCAGCGTCCGCTCGATATCCTCATCAACAATGCGGGCCAGCTGGTCGATCATGACTTTCGCAAAGCCGCGCCTGATCCCGATGCAGCGGACGATTGCATCTATGCCAATCTCAACGCGCCGATCCGGTTGACCGCTGGCCTGATGGAGCATCTGAAGGCGCGCCCAAAAGCGACTATCGTCAATGTCACCTCAGGCCTTGCGATTGCGCCTGCCGCCCGCACGCCGGTCTATTGCGCGACCAAGTCCGCCTTGCGGTTTTATACGCTCGGCCTGCGTGAGCAGCTCAAGGACACCAATATCCAGGTGATCGAGGCTTTGCCTCCGGTCGTCGACACGCAGATGAATGACGGCAATCCGATGAAGAAAATGCCCGCAGAAGAATGCGCGCGGCAGATCCTCGTCGCGATCGAGAAGTGCCGGGATGAAGCCAATATCGGCATGACCAAGGCGCTGCGGATCGCGGAATCGATCTCTCCCTCGCTCGCGAAAAACATCACGCTGCGCTTCTGATCACCAACCGGATAGGTCGCGCTTTTCGCCAACCTCTCACTTTTGTGACATTGACGCTGCGGCAATTCGCTGGCTAGGCGCATCCTGCATACGATTTCAAAGAACGCAGGGGGACAGATGTCCGCAAATATCGCTGAAATGGAACGCCGCCGCGCCGCCGCCAAGCTGGGCGGGGGGCAAAAGCGGATCGATGCGCAGCATGCCAAGGGCAAGCTGACCGCGCGCGAGCGGCTGGACGTGCTGCTCGACGAAGGCAGCTTTGAAGAGCTTGATGCCTATGTTGAGCATGACTGCGTCGACTTCGGCATGCAGGACCAGAAGATTCCGGGCGATGGCGTTGTTACCGGCTCAGGCACGATCAACGGCCGCCTCGTCTATGTTTTCAGCCAGGATTTCACGGTGTTCGGCGGCAGCCTCTCGAAACGCCATGCAGAGAAGATCTGCAAGGTGATGGAAACCGCGATGAAGGTCGGCGCGCCGGTGATCGGCCTCAACGACAGCGGCGGCGCGCGTATCCAGGAAGGCGTGGCTTCGCTTGGCGGCTATGCCGAGGTGTTTCAGCAGAACGTCCTCGCATCGGGCGTCGTACCGCAGATCAGCCTGATCATGGGGCCTTGCGCTGGCGGGGCAGTCTATTCACCAGCGATGACGGACTTCATCTTCATGGTGAAGGACAGCTCCTACATGTTCGTGACGGGCCCGGAAGTGGTCAAGACCGTGACGAACGAGGAAGTGACGCAGGAAGAGCTGGGCGGGGCAGTGACGCACACCACCAAGACCAGTGTCGCGGACATTGCGTTCGAGAATGATATCGAAGCGCTGATGGCGACGCGCGCTTTCTTCGATTACCTGCCGCTTTCGAACCGTGAGGCCGTGCCAGAGCGTCCGACCAGCGATCCGTGGGACCGGCAGGAAGACAGCCTCGACACGCTGATCCCGGACAATGCGAACCAGCCTTACGACATGCACGAGGTTATCCGCAAAGTGCTGGATGAAGGCGATTTCTTCGAAATCCAGCCCGCCCATGCGGCGAACATCATCTGCGGCTTTGGTCGGATCGAAGGGCGCACGGTGGGCGTGGTCGCGAACCAGCCGATGGTGCTGGCCGGCGTGCTCGACATCAACAGCTCGAAGAAAGCCGCGCGTTTTGTGCGCTTCTGCGATGCGTTCGAGATTCCGATCCTCACCTTCGTCGATGTGCCCGGCTTCCTGCCCGGCACCGCGCAGGAGCTGGGCGGCATCATCAAGCACGGTGCGAAGCTGCTGTTCGCCTATGCTGAGGCGACCGTGCCCAAGATCACCGTGATCACCCGCAAGGCCTATGGCGGGGCGTATGACGTGATGGCGTCAAAGCACCTGCGCGGGGACCTCAACTACGCCTGGCCGACGGCGGAGATCGCAGTGATGGGCGCGAAAGGCGCGGTGGAGATCATCTTCCGGCAGGATCGCGACGATCCGGACAAGATCGCCGAGAAGACGAAGGAATACGAAGACCGCTTCGCCAACCCCTTCGTGGCGGCGCAGCGCGGCTATATCGACGAGGTTATCTACCCGCACTCGACCCGGAAACGGGTTGCCTTGGGCCTGCGCAAGCTGCGCACCAAGCAGCTCGAAAACCCGTGGAAGAAGCATGACAACATTCCGTTGTAGGAGAATGATTTGAATGAGCAGTTGATTGGCGCTGGAATTGCGGTTGTCACTCTATTGATCGGTTGGTTTCTCGCTAGGTGGCGAGAGGACGAAAAAGATAGGAAGAGTCGGCGTCTGGAATCCTATGCGAACTTCATCGAGATTTGGGCGGTGTCTGAACGCTGGGATACTAGCGCATTGCTTGCGAGGTTTTTTGCCAATGAAACGCTCGACCAGAGTGAATTGAACTTGATTATGTTCCTAAAGGAACGCTTCGACAATGCCCATGCGAGACTCATGGTCTATGGATCTCCTAAAGTAATTAGTGCGTTGAGTGATTTGTATCGCATTCAAGATGTTGGGTTGAGTGAGGCAAAAAAGGGTGCCTACATCAAGTTGCTTGATGCCATGAGACAGGATGCAAATTCCGGTAAGCATGATGGATTTGGCTGTGACGTAGACAACATAATGTTGAGCGGACCTCTAGAACGTCGCCAAAAGCTTTTCGAGAAAGCAACGAGCGAGTTGAGGCAAAATGAAACTCGGTAGACTCAATCACAGCCGTCATTGCGAGGCGACGCAGTCGCCGCGGCAATCCAGAATCAGTGCGACCTGGATTGCGTCCCCCGGCTCGAGGCCGGGATCGCAATGACGAAACAGCCTTATGTCTACATCATGGCCAACAAACGGAACGGGGCACTGTATACAGGCGTAACATCGGACTTACCGCAAAGGACATGGCAGCACCGTGAAGGTGCAGCTGACGGGTTCACCAAGCGGTATGGTTGCAAATCTCTGGTCTGGTTCGAACGACATGAAACGATGGAAAGTGCGATCCTGCGGGAAAAGCAGATCAAGGCAGGAAGTCGGAAAGCGAAACTTAGACTCATCGAAGGAATAAACCCGGAATGGCGGGACTTGTTTGCGGAGAACGCACATGGATAGATTAACCGTCATTGCGAGCATCGCGAAGCAATCCAGCTCTGCTCTGACTGGATCGCGGCGTCGCCTGCGGCTCCTCGCGATGACGAATAAAGGACGAAGGAAATGAAACTCGGTAGACTCAATCACATCGGCGTGGTCGTGCCAGACATGGACCAAGCGGTGGCCTTCTGGCGCGATGTCATGGGCGCGACGAGCTTCCACGAGGCGGATGTCCCGCAGGATGGCTTGCACATCATATTTGTCGACACGCCCACCCATTCGACAAGCTCAGGGCAGGCCCACTCGGGAATGGATGGCACGCAGATGGAACTGATCCAGCCGCTCAACGAAGAAACGGCGGTCAGCGCATTCCTCGCCAAGAACCCGGCAGGCGGGCAGCATCATGTCTGTTTCGAAGTCCCCGATATCGAGGCCGCTCGCGCCGAATTCGAAGCGCAAGGCAAGCGCGTCCTCGGCCCGACCCGCATTGGCGCGCATGGCACACCCATTTTCTTCGTCCATCCCAAGGATATGGGCGGTATACTGACTGAGATATTGGAAACGCCCAAAGAGGGGCATTGATCAACAAACTCCTCTCCCCTTGAGGGGAGAGGTTGGGAGAGGGGTGTTCGACGCATGAAGGCTTGGAACCCCTCTCCAACTCCGGCTAGTCAGCCCTTCGACAGGCTCAGGACTGACAAGCCTTCGTATCCTCTCCCCGAACGGGGAGAGGGATTGGAAAGACTATGACAGACAAACCAACCCCCGAAGACTGGAAAGCCCTCGCTGACAAGGAAGTGAAGGGCCGCGACCTGACATGGCAAACGCCCGAGGGCTTTGCGATCAAGCCGCTTTACACCGCAGAGGACCATGCGGATTTCGATCCCGGCCTGCCCGGTTTCGCGCCCTTCACGCGCGGGGTGAAGGCGAGCATGTATGCAGGGCGCCCGTGGACCATTCGCCAATATGCGGGCTTCTCCACCGCCGAGGAATCGAACGCCTTCTACCGCCGCAACCTCGCTGCCGGGCAAAAGGGTCTGTCGGTCGCGTTCGACCTTGCGACGCACCGAGGATACGATTCCGATCACAAGCGCGTGGTCGGCGATGTCGGCAAGGCGGGCGTTGCGATCGATACGGTCAAGGACATGGAAATCCTGTTCGACCAGATTCCGCTCGATCAGATGTCCGTCTCCATGACGATGAACGGCGCGGTGATCCCTGTGCTCGCTTTCTTCATCGTCGCAGCGGAACGTCAGGGGGTTTCACAGGACAAGCTCGACGGGACCATCCAGAACGACATTCTGAAGGAGTTCATGGTCCGCAACACCTATATCTATCCGCCCGAACCTTCGATGCGGATCATTTCGGACATTATCGCATATACCAGCGCCAATATGCCGAAATTCAACAGCATTTCGATCTCGGGCTATCACATGCACGAGGCTGGCGCGACGGCGGTGCAGGAGCTCGCCTTCACCATTGCCGACGGCAAGGAATATGTGAAGCGCGCGATGGCGACGGGACTCGATATCGATGCCTTTGCAGGTCGGCTTTCGTTCTTCTTCGGCATCGGCATGAACTTCTTCATGGAGATCGCCAAACTGCGCGCCGCGCGTACTCTTTGGTACCGAGTAATGGACGATCTGGGCGCCAAGTCGGAGCGTTCCAAGATGCTGCGCACGCACTGCCAGACAAGCGGCGTGAGCTTGCAGGAGCAGGACCCCTACAACAACGTCATCCGCACCACGGTGGAAGCGATGGCCGCGACATTGGGCGGCACGCAATCGCTCCACACCAATGCTCTGGATGAAGCCATCGCGCTGCCGACGGATTTCTCCGCCCGCATTGCCCGCAACACGCAGCTGGTGCTGCAGGAGGAAAGCGGCATCTGCAACGTCGTCGATCCGCTCGGCGGCAGTCACTACATCGAAGCGCTCACTGCGACGCTCGTCGAGGAAGCGGAAAAGCTGATCGCCGAAGTCGACGAAGCGGGCGGCATGACCGCTTATGTCGATACCGGCGCGCCCAAGGCCGCGATTGAACGCGCGGCGGCGGAAAAGCAGACCAAGGTCGATCGCGGCGAGACGGTGATTGTTGGTGTCAACAAGTACCGCAAGGACAAGGAAGACCCGATCGAAACGCTCGACATTGACAACCACAAGGTGCGCGAAGGGCAGATCGCCCGCATTGCTGAGGTCAAGGCAGAGCGTGACGAAGAAGCCTGCCAGGCAGCACTTGCGGCTTTGCGCGAGGCAGCCGCGGCTGATGTAACAGCCGTCAATGAGGCGCTGCTGACGGGCCGGGACGAGAACGGTATTCCGCTTTCGCCGTCCAAACTGGGAGAGCTCGCGAAACAGGGCGAGACAAACTTGCTCGCCCGCGCGGTCGAAGCAGCGCGCCACGATGCGACTTTGGGCGAAATCTCTGCCGCGATGGAAGAGGTCTTCGGCCGCCATGACGCAACGCCCAAGCCCGTTAGCGGGGTCTACAAGACCGCATATGAGTTCGACCGGCGCTGGCAGCAGGTCACTGACGGTGTCGAAGCGGTTGCGCGCAGGCTCGAACGCAAACCGCGTATCCTCGTCGCCAAGATGGGGCAGGACGGGCATGATCGCGGCGCGAATGTGATCGCGAGCGCCTTCTCCGACATGGGCTTCGAAGTGATCTCAGGCCCGCTGTTCCAGACGCCGAAGGAGGCGGCTGCGCTCGCCTTGCAAAAGCAGGTCGATGTTGTCGGCGCTAGCTCGCTCGCGGCAGGTCACAAGACGCTGATCCCGGAACTGATTGCGATCCTGCGCGAAGCCGGACGGCCTGATATCAAGGTGACCGCTGGCGGGGTGATCCCGCCGCAAGACTATGATTTCCTTCGCGAAGCAGGGGTGCAGGGTATCTATGGCCCCGGCTCCAACGTGGTCGAATGCGCAGCCGATATACTGACGCTCCTCGGCCACAACATGCCGCCTGCGGATGATGATATGGACGAGGCAGCCGAATGACCAAGCGGCCCATCCTCTCGACCCTGCTGTATTGGGGCGTGATCGGCCTGATCCAGCTTTATCTCGCGGTGTCCTGCGGGTTTGGCGCGGGCTGGGACGAGGAAAGCCACCAGGCTATTGTGGAATGTCATTACCAAGCGAGCGTGCAGATGCAGGCGCTCAATTTCATCAGCATCGTGGTCTATTCAATCGGCGCAATCTGGGCGGTGAAATCGCTCAAGCGCAAGCAGCGAGGCGTTATGGACGAGGGCGCGGAGTGATCGAATTCGCGCTACTTTTGCTCACTCAACCCGGTCATCCATACGACCATCCACCGGGTTGTGAGGTAGATGCGCCAGTCCGTGATCCTGCGGTTTGCAAGCCTCTGTATGACGATGGTAAATTTGTCTTATACAGTATAGAAAGTGTCGCTCTGGGTACGAATGAGCAGATGGAAAATCTGCGACAGCAAACGAAGCATTGTAATGTCTCGAACCGCATTGATGGAGTCGGAACTCGCGTATTCGTCTATGATCTAATAAATGCAACTAGCGACAGCCGACGGTGCGTATTGGATTGGATTTCTGAGAATGCTCCTGAGCTCGAGTTTTCAGAGGAGAATCTGGACTCGTACTTTCCGGCATGAGCTCGAATGAATAAAAATTGATATTTACGCTCAAATCCGCGCCGGCTGGACTCGCGACGAAATTCCCTCCCGTTACCCTGAATTTGCTTCAGGGTCCATCTTGTGAAACTAACCGGCGCACCAAAGGAGAGAGGGATGCTGAAACAAGTTCAGCATGACTGTAGGCGGAAATGACCCTCGGCTTTTCCGTCGATGATTTGCTCCCCAAGGCGAGGGGCGGTGGGCAGCTCAGGATGGGCCTTGCCAAGCTCTCCGAGGACGAATGGCTCCAGCCCGAGCCTGACCTGGCCGCGCGCGAAGCGGCCTTCGCGGCCTTCCCACAAGGGGTTCAAGCGACACCAGAAGGGAGCCAAGCGGAGGCAGAACTCGCCGCGATGCTGGGTGTCGAGGGCGGGCTTCTGGAATGTGCAAAGGCCCATCACGAAGACATGTGCCTGCTCACGCTTGCACCCGGCGATGACCAGTATCGCCTGGTCGGCGCGGCGGTCGCCTGGCCCTCCGACTGGCATCCCAAGGACAAGATCGGTCTGCCGCTGCGCGCGCTTCATGCACCGATTGCCGGGTACGAGGAGCACCTTGCGACCGGCGTTGACCGTTTTATGGAAACGCTGAAAGCAGGCCAGATCTATGGCCGCTGCAACTGGTTCATCGCGCCTACCGGGGAACGCCGCTGGCTCGCCGATGCGCCGCCGCACGAAGCCTTCGCCCATGTCACCCCAGATAATGCGGGCGAAACGCTGTTCGTGCGTTCTGAACGCCAGACTTTGCGGCGCCTGCCTGAAACCGGCGCAATCCTGTTCGGCATCGGTGTTTATGTGACGCCCTATGGCGAGCTGTCGCAGGCCAACCAAGCCATGCTTGCTAGCGCGATTGAAAATCTCGTCGCAGGAGAGGGTGACCGGCGCGGCGCGCCCCATTATGCTGAAGCGTTGCTACGTTATCACGAGAGGAATCCCCAATGACCGATTACCGCCCGGAAACCCTCACCGTCCATGCAGGCTGCGAGCCTGATCCGGCCACCAATGCGCGGATCACGCCGATCTATCAGACAGCGAGCTATGTCTTCAACGATGCGGAGCACGCCGCGAACCTGTTCTCGCTGAAGGAATTCGGGAACATCTACACCCGCATCATGAACCCGACCAATGATGCGCTGGAAAAGAAGATCGCCGCGCTTGAAGGCGGTGTCGGCGCGCTGGGTGTTGCCTCCGGCCATGCCGCGCAGATGATCGCGTTTCACACGCTGATGGAGCCCGGCTGCAATATCGTGGCGGCGAAGAAGCTCTATGGCGGATCGCTCAACCAGATGGGCGAAGCGTTCAAGAAGTTCGGTTGGGAAACGCGCTTTGTCGATGCGGATGATCCAGCGAACGTCGCTGCGGCAATGGATGACAAGACGCGGGCGGTCTTTATCGAAAGCCTTGCGAACCCTGGCGGTGTGGTCAGCGACATTCAGGCGATTGCTGATGTCGCGCATGCTGGCGGAATTCCGCTGATTGTCGATAACACCATGGCGTCACCTGCGCTCTGCCGTCCGTTCGAACATGGCGCGGACATCGTGGTGCACTCGACCACCAAGTTCTTGAACGGTCACGGCAATGCGATTGGCGGCGTGATCGTCGATAGCGGCAAGTTCGACTGGAAGGCGCAGGGCGACAAGTACCCATCGCTCACGCAGCCCAACGGTTCTTATCACGGGGCGGTGCTGGTCGATGCGCTGGAGCCGATTGGCCCAATTGCGTTCATCATCGGCTGCCGAGTCCTCGGCCTACGCGATCTTGGCCCGGCCATGGCGCCGATGAACGCATTTCTGGCGCTCACCGGCATGGAGACGCTGCATCTGCGGATGGAGCGGCATTGCGCCAACGCGCTTGCCTTGGCTGAGTGGCTGAAACAGCAGCCGCAAGTCGCATGGGTCAGCTATGCCGGGCTCAGCGATGATCCGTACAATGCGCTCGCCAAGAAATATCTCGGCGGGAAGGGCGGCGCTGTGTTCACCTTTGGCCTCAAGGGCGGATATGACGCAGGGGTAAAGCTCGTCTCAAAAGTGAATTTGTTCAGCCACTTGGCGAACATTGGTGATACGCGTTCGCTGATCATCCATCCGGCATCGACAACGCACAGCCAGCTGTCCGAGGAAGAGCTGCTTTCGGCAGGCGCTGGTCCTGATGTGGTCCGCGTTTCTGTCGGGATCGAGTATATCGATGATATCAAGGCTGATCTGGCGCAGGCGCTCGCTTCATTGTGAGCGCCGCTGGTATGTCGCCTCCTTACAATGAGAACATGACGCTGCAGGTCTAAGGTCCTAATCATTGCAAATGGGGTCGCACCGGGTCGCGAGGGTAACTCAAGACAGGGGGACTACAACTATGCGTAAACTGATCTTGGCTGCAGCAGCCATTGGACTTGCGGTGCCTGCGGTACCGGCCTTCGCTGACGATCACGAGGAAGCCGACCGCCCACTCGCTGAAGTCGACTGGTACCGGATCAACATGATCAAGTGGAAACATGGCAAGGGCGACCGCGCGCATGAGATCATCGACATGTTCGAGAAGGTCGATGCCGCGCTGGGCCGCAATGACGTGATCGACTTGCACATGAACACAGGCGAATGGAACTCGATCGTGGCCTTCAAGATGAAGGACGGCATTCAGGGCATGGCCTATCAGCGGGCTCAAGGTCCCGATGAATGGGATGTCGAATTTGCCCGCCAGGTCGGTGGTGAAGACAAGGCCAAGGAGCTGACGGCAGAGTTCGATTCGCTGATTGCGGAAGAGCAGCGGCACATCGGCCACATCGATCATCCGCCCAAGAGCTGACTGGAACTGTCCGCCAGGCGAAAATCGATAGCTTGATATGGGCCTCTGAGGGCGGCATAGGCTTGCAAGCTTACGCAGCTTTCGGAGGCCCGATTTGTTTTCCAAGATCCTGATTGCCAATCGCGGCGAAATCGCTTGCCGCGTGATCAAGACCGCCAGGCGTATGGGTATCCAGACCGTTGCGGTCTATTCTGACGCGGACGCGCGCGCGCCCTTCGTGAAGATGGCGGACGAGGCTGTGCATATTGGCCCGGCACCTGCGGCGGAAAGTTACCTCATCGCGGATAAGATCATCGAGGCCTGCAAGCAGACGGGGGCAGAGGCGGTGCATCCGGGTTATGGTTTCCTGTCCGAGCGCGCGAGTTTTGTCGAAGCGCTGGAAAAGGAAGGGATCGCCTTCATCGGCCCGCCTGCGAGTGCGATCGCCGCCATGGGCGACAAGATCGAGTCGAAGAAGCTCGCCAAGGAAGCAGGCGTCAATGTCGTCCCCGGCTTTGTCGGCGAGATCAAGGATACCGACCATGCGGTAGAGATCAGCAATGACATCGGCTATCCGGTGATGATGAAGGCCAGCGCTGGCGGCGGGGGCAAGGGCATGCGCCTTGCCTACTCCGAGAAGGACGTGCGCGAAGGCTTTGAAAGCGTGAAGCGCGAAGGGCTCAATTCCTTTGGCGATGACCGCGTCTTTATCGAAAAATTCATTGAAGACCCGCGCCACATCGAGATCCAGATACTCGGGGACAAGCACGGCAAGGTTTTGTACCTGAACGAGCGCGAATGCTCGATCCAGCGCCGCCACCAGAAGGTGGTCGAGGAAGCGCCTTCGCCGTTTGTGACGCCAAAAATGCGCAAAGCGATGGGCGAGCAATGCGTCGCTTTGGCCGCAGCGGTGAATTACCATTCCGCTGGCACCGTCGAGCTGATCGTTTCCGGCGCGGACAAGACTGGCGAGAGCTTCTACTTCCTCGAAATGAACACCCGCCTGCAGGTCGAGCATCCGGTGACGGAAGCGATCACCGGCGTTGACCTGGTCGAGCAGATGATCCGCGTCGCGGCGGGCGAAAAGCTTGAGATGACGCAGGACGATATCGGGATCGACGGTTGGGCGATCGAAAACCGCGTTTATGCCGAAGACCCCTATCGCGGGTTCTTGCCTTCCACCGGGCGCCTGATCGAATACAAGCCGCCGCTCGAAGGCTGGACCGACGATGGCAGCGCCAATGGTCGCCGCGGCGTTGATGGCATTCGCGTCGATGACGGCGTTTATGAAGGCGGCGAAGTCTCCATGTTCTACGACCCGATGATCGCCAAGCTGATCACCTGGGGCAAGACCCGCGACGAAGCTGCAGACCTGCAGATCCAGGCGCTCGATGCCTTCCGGATCAAGGGGCTGGGGCACAATGTCGATTTCTTGAGCGCCATCATGCAGCACCCGCGCTTCCGCTCAGGCGAGCTTACGACCGGCTTTATCGCAGAGGAATACCCGGAAGGGTTCGAAGGCGCGGCCGCTTCTGACGAATTGAAGCGCGGGCTTGCAGCGATTGGCGGCGTCATTGCCACCGCAGACGCAGACCGCGCGCGGCGTGTAGACCAGCAGCTCGCAGACGAGATGTATGCTCCGGGCGACTGGGCGGTGCGGATCGGTTCGACTGAGGCGAGCGCGACCCATTACGAAGTTCGTCTGGAGGAGGACTCGATCCTCGTCGATGGCGAAGCTGTCGATTGCAGCTTTGAGTACACGCCGGGCGAGACAATGGTCGATGTCGAGCTGGACGGCGAAGCGCTGACGATCCAGCTTGCGCCGACGCGCACCGGCTATGTCATCACCACCCGCGGGGCCAGCCACGAGCTGCGCATTCTGCCGCAACGGATCGCGCATCTGGCCCAGCACATGATTGAGAAAGAGCCGCCTGATCTCTCCAAGATGCTGATCTGCCCGATGCCCGGTCTGCTGGTGAAGCTGCATGTGGCAGAGGGGGACGAAGTCCAGCCCGGTCAGCCGCTTGCGACCGTGGAAGCGATGAAGATGGAGAACATCCTGCGCGCGGAGAAGCAGACCGTGGTGACGAAGGTCAACGCCGCTGAAGGCGACAGCCTCGCGGTTGATGCGGTAATCCTGGAGCTAGAGTAGTTCCCGGTTCAGGCCAGCAATTGCTCATCGAGAAACGCTGCGATGTCGGCTAGTTCGACATCCTTGGCGAGATAGGCATCGCCAATGCCGCGCAAGAGGATGAACGGCAGAGTGCCCGCGTCCATCTTCTTGTCGTGGAGCATGTGATTGGCAAGTTTCTGTCCGTCGCATTTGAGGCTGAGGCCAGCCAGTTCTGAAGGCAGGCCGCCTCCCGAAACAGCGCGGGCAACGCGTTCTGCCTCGTCTTTGGAAATCTCACCTCGCCGCGCGGAATATCGCGCTGCCAGCACCATTCCCAGCGCAACCGCCTCTCCGTGCAGAAGGGTGTCAGAGAACCCCGTCTCCGCTTCCAGCGCGTGTCCGAACGTATGGCCGAGATTGAGCAGGGCGCGAGCGCCCGTCGTCTCGCGCTCGTCCTTGGCCACGATGCGTGCCTTGGCGGCGACACTGCGTGCGACGGCCATTTCCAGCGCTTCGGGCTCTCTTGCAAGGACACGTGGCCCCATGCTTTCGAGCCAAGCGAAGAATTCCGCATCGCCCAGCACACCGTATTTGAGCACTTCGGCATACCCTGCGCGCATTTCCCGCGCCGGAAGGGTTTCGAGCGCTGACAGGTCAGCCAGCACGAGAGATGGCTGATGGAAGGCTCCGATCAGGTTCTTGCCGGCGCCGGTGTTGATTGCGGTCTTGCCGCCAACGCTCGAATCGACCTGCGCGAGCAAGGTCGTAGGGATCTGCACGAAGCCGCAGCCGCGCTTGAGGATCGAGCAGGCAAAGCCGGTCAGGTCACCGACCACTCCGCCGCCAAGTGCAATGACATGATCGCCGCGCTCCACCCCTTCGGCGAGCAGCCAGTCGGTGAGCGACTCAAGTCCATGCCAGCTTTTCGCGCCTTCACCCGGTGAGACCACATGCCAACTGGCTTCATGCCCGCTTGCGTCAAGCGCATCTTCAACCGCACGGCGCCAGAATGCCGCGACGTTGGTGTCCGTGACCAAGGGCACGCGTTTCTTGCGGAGAAAGGCGCCGGCCTCTTCGCCAATCTGATCAATCAGTCCGCGCGCAATCCGCACCTCATATTCTCGGCCAGCAAGAGCGACGGGGATCATAGCCACGAGTCGAGTTCCTTCAGGATTGCATCCACTGTGCGCATATGCGGTCCATCGCTGGATACAACCTTGATTTGAGCTTCCGCATAGAAGGGCCGACGCTGTTCCAGCAGGCGGCCGAGGATTTCTGCCGGGTCGCCATTGCGCAGCAGCGGACGGGTGTTGCGGCGGCCGGTACGCTCCACCAGCGTATCAAGCTCCGCATCGATCCACACCGCGACTGCCTTGTCGAGGATCAGGGCGCGGGTCTCCGGGTCGGCAAACGCGCCGCCGCCTGTTGCGATCACTCCGGTGCCTTCTTCAACCAGGCGAGCGATGACGCGGCGTTCGCCGTCCCGGAAGTAAGCCTCTCCAAATTCGTCGAAAATTTCTGCAATGCTGCGTTGCGCAGCTTCTTCGATGGCATCATCGGCGTCCTGAAAATCGCGCTGCAACGCGCTTGCCAGACGTCTGCCCACGGTCGATTTTCCCACTCCCATCAGCCCAACCAGCACCAACGGACGGTCCAGTCGCCGCGCAATGTCAGCGATCTGCGATGAACTGAGGGAAGTGTTGTCGGCAGTCATTGCCGTTCTGCCTAGAGATGGGGTAGAGCGGGCGCAATATGGTGCGTCATCAAAACCGCATACTACCGATGGAAGGGCGCGCGCGCATTGCGCGCAACAAGCGTCGCTTTGCGCTATGGGCGGGCGGGCTGGTCTGCGTTGCGCTTGTGATTGCGTATATCGACGGCGGAGAAGAGCCGCTTCGACCGATCAGTCAGCCAGTTGAATTGCCGGAGAGCAGGGGATGAGCCGAAACAGGGCTACTTGGATTGGAGCGTCAGCGGGAGCAGTTCTCGCCCTTTGTGCGGGCATTGCACTCGCGCAGGATGCTCCGGAATCGCTGTTGCCGCCCGGGTTCGATGATCCGGCCCCGCCGTCCCGGCCCATACCGGCGCCAACAGCCACGACGCGGCCGGTTGAGCCTCGCCCAGGGGACGCGCAATCAGGCGCTGTCGTTCAGCCGCTTCCCGATTTGCCTGAAATTCCCGGCTTTGGCGATATCGACACCTCCAACCTGCCCTCGATCGAACAGCTGGAAGCTATGTCTACGGACGAGCTTGATCAGTTGCTCGGACTGACTCCCAATTTCGATATCCCTCCCGCTGCCCGGCGTGCGATGACCAGGGTTGGCGTGATTGACTCGTCGGAGGGCGGGTTGCCATCGCGTTCCCTTGCGCGGCAGCCTGCCGGTCTGCTTCGGGCGATCTTGCGGGGCACCGATGGCCCGGTTGTTTCGCGCTGGGGGCATATCCTCCTGCGCCGGGCATTAGCGAGCAGACTTGCTGCACCAGACGGAATGGACCCAGTCGAATTTGCAACTCTGAGAGCGCGCGCGCTCAACGCGATGGGGGAACATGCAGCCGCCCGCGCGCTGGTTCAGGATGTTGATACGACCAACTGGAATGATGCGCTGACCGATCAGGCGATCACCGCCTATGTTGCAACCTCTGACATAGTCGGGGCCTGCCCCGCGGTCCGGCTCCAAGGTTCGCGAGAAGGCGACGGTCGCTGGACCATGCTGCAGGCCATTTGCAATGCCTATGCGGGGGAAGGTGCAAGAGCAGGGGCGGAACTGGATCGCGCTTTGCGGTCTGAAGCTGCAGAGCGGATCGATGTGCTCCTCGCGCAGCGCTATGCTGGCGCAGCGGGCAATGGCCGGCGAGCGGTGGACATTGAATGGGACGAGGTCGAAGAACTCAATCCGTGGCGGTTTGCACTGGCCAATGCCGTGGGCGAGGAGGTGCCGCAGAACTTGCGGGATGGTGCGGGACCGTATTACCAGCGGCTCTGGGCAACCGGAGCGATGTTGCCGCTTGATCTTCGGGCGCAAGGGGCGGACCGGGCTGCGCGGGAAGGCATCCTGTCGTCAACTGCGATGGTTGACCTCTACAGCCAGATTTATGCTGACAACCGGATCGAGGGCGATGCAGCGGCGCGCGCAATTGCCCTGCGCAACGCTTATGTTGACCCGAATCCGCGAGAGCGTTTGGCTGCGCTGCGGGAACTATGGGGCGGAAATACAGCAAGCGATTATGGGCGCTACGTCCTGACCGCCTTTGCCGCTGCACGCTTCGCGCCGTCAGAGGATTTCGCCGATGAAGCTGCTCCTCTGATCGGCTCGATGCTTTCGGCAGGACTTGATCGCGACGCCATGGCTTGGGCCGGGCTCGTCAGTGCGGATAGCGCGGCGGGCGCGATGCTCAGCCTCGCGCGTCCGGGTCAGGTGGTGATGGATCGCGACTCGGTTGATGGCTTCATCGACGATGACAGCAGCGCCGGTTATCGCCGGTCGGCCTTGTATCTGGCTGGTCTTGCCGGACTTGGCCGGATCGATCGGGAAGACCTTGACGACTTCAGTGGCCGCATTGAACTTGATCTGGCCCGAGAAAACGCATGGACCCGCATGATCCGCAAGGCAGCTGCGGTGGACAACGTGACGCTTGTCGCCATGCTGGCAGGGCTGGGGATGCAAGGTGAGGGGTGGGACAAGATGACCCCGCTCCATCTCTATCACATTGTGTCTGCCCTAAATCGCGTTGGCCTTGATAGTGAAGCGCGCATGATTGCTGCGGAAGCGATCGCACGGGGCTGAACTGCCGGGCCGTGCGTCGGGGAGAGAGGCGATGTCTGTCGCAACCAATGCCTTTCTCGATATGCTGGCGGCGGAGCGAGGCGCTGCGGCCAATACGCTTGCTGCCTATCGCCGTGATCTCGATGGTGCGGAAGAGGCGATTGGTGATCTCGCCAGCGTTTCACGCGAGGATGTAGCGCGGCTTTCGGCTGTCTGGTCAGGGCTGGCGCCCTCAACCGTCCAGCGCAAGTCGAGCGCCTTGAGGCAGTTCTTCGGTTTTGCGCTGGAGGAAAACTGGCGCATGGATGATCCTTCGGGTGCCTTGCCCAAGCCAGCCGCGCGGCGTCCTTTGCCCAAAGTGTTGAGCCACGATGAGATCGAACGGCTTTTCTCAACAGCAGAGGATGAGGCGGCGAGCGATCGTCCCGCGGCAGTAAGAATGCTCGCTCTGCTTGAGCTGCTGTATGGCTCGGGCCTTCGCGCGACCGAGCTCGTTTCGCTGCCCTTGGCAGCCGTGCCGCGCGACGCGCCGTTTGTTACCGTCATGGGTAAAGGCGGGCAGGCGCGCATGGTGCCTGTGAGCGAGCGAGCCCGCGAAGCGCTCTCTCGCTGGCTAAAAGTACGCCAAGAGACTGATTCAAAGTTTCTTTTTCCGTCCCGATCGAAATATCTCAGCCGCGTGAGACTGTTTCAGATGTTGAAGGAGCTGGCGGTCCGGGCCGATATTTCGCCAGAGCGGATCAGCCCGCATGTGCTGCGCCATGCCTTTGCAACGCATCTGCTGGAGGGCGGGGCGGACCTGCGCGTCTTGCAAACCCTGCTTGGCCATGCCGATATTGCGACCACGCAAATCTACACCCATGTCGATGCAGCGCGGCTGGTCGCATTGGTGAATGCGCGGCATCCCCTTGCCCAGACGCGCACATCCGACTAGCGCATTGGTCATGAT
Source organism: Altererythrobacter sp. GH1-8 (assembly GCF_043702085.1). GTDB lineage: Bacteria > Pseudomonadota > Alphaproteobacteria > Sphingomonadales > Sphingomonadaceae > Erythrobacter. Next base: position 1,877,977 of record NZ_CP171690.1, read on the forward strand.
TTCCTATCTCGAATTCGAGAAGCCGGTCGCGCAGCTTGAAGAGCGCATTGCGGAGCTGCGTTCTGCAGCTGAAGGCGATGATGTCGATATCACGGCGGAGCTGAAGCGGCTTGAAAAGAAAAGCGCCGAACTGCTCGCGAGCACCTATGCCTCGCTGACACCGTGGCAGAAGACGCAGGTCGCACGGCATCCGCAGCGCCCGCATTTCCGCGATTTCGTCCGGCACGCGTTTGACGATTTCGTGCCGCTTGGCGGGGACCGCCATTATGGCGAAGATGAAGCAATCCTCGGCGGATTCGCGCGATTGAATGGCCGCAAGATCGTGCTGATCGGCCATGAGAAAGGCCACGATACCGAGACGCGCCTCAAGCATAATTTCGGGATGGGCAAGCCTGAGGGCTATCGCAAGGCGATCCGTTTGATGGATCTGGCAGGCCGGTTTGGGCTCCCGGTTGTGACGCTGGTCGACACTTCGGGGGCTTTCCCCGGCGTGGAAGCAGAAGAGCGCGGCCAGGCCGAAGCCATTGCGCGTTCGACCGAGGCGTGCCTTGGCTTGCCGGTTCCGATGGTGGCGACAATCGTGGGTGAGGGCGGCTCGGGCGGTGCTGTCGCGCTCGCCAGTGCAGAGCGCGTGCTGATGATGGAACATGCGATCTACTCAGTGATCTCGCCGGAAGGATGCGCCTCCATCTTGTGGCGCACGGCCGAAAAGGCGCCAGACGCGGCAGAGGCCATGCGGGTCACCGCCAAGCAGTTGAAGCGCCTCGGCGTGATCGACCGCATAGTGACTGAACCCGTCGGCGGTGCGCACCGCGATCATGAGGCTGCGGCAAAGTCGCTTGCTGCGGTGATCGACGATGAGCTGACCAAGCTGGAAGGCCTGCCGGTCGACAAATTGCGGCGTCTGCGCGAGGAACGGTTCCTGAAGATCGGCGCATAGTAGCGTACTGATATTGCAGGATTGGTGTAAGCAAGGCTAGACTGCGTGCGTGACAACATCGCGCAGCGCCAGCGGACGCTGTCAACAAAGGCAGGAGAGGCCAAATTATGCTACGCCATTCACGCATATCGAAGAAATCGAGCACACTGGCCGCAGTCGCTCCTCTGGCGCTCGTCCTGACGGGATGTATGGGCGGCGAAGTGCCCAGTGCTTCCACTCCGATCACAGAGAGCGAAGCGGCGCAAGGCGCGGAGTACCACCCCCAATTGCTGGCTGAGTTTGGCGGGGCGATGAGCGGTCCGCAGGCCGACTACATCGAAAGCGTCGGCAAGAATATCGCGGTCCGATCGGGGCTTGGCAATGCACAGGACAGCTTTACCGTCTCGCTCCTCAACAGCTCGGTCAACAACGCTTTCGCAATCCCCGGCGGCTATATCTACACCACCCGCCAGCTTGTCGGCTTGATGAACAACGAGGCCGAACTTGCCGGCGTTCTCGGGCATGAAGTCGCCCACGTCGCAGCGCGCCATTCGCAAAGGCGGCAGCAGGCAGCACAGCGCAACTCGATACTGGGCGCGGCAGGCGCGATCCTCTCCGGCGTTCTGCTCGGCAACAGCGGGATCGGGGAGACGCTCTCGCGAGGTTTTCTGCAGGGCTCTCAACTGCTGACGCTGCGTTTCTCTCGCAGTCAGGAACTTCAGGCCGACGATCTGGGCATTCAGTATCTGGACGCCGCCGGATATGATCCGCGCGCGATGGCTACGGTGCTCTCCAGCCTTGCTGCGCAGAACAGCCTCGATGCGCAACTGATCGGCCGCGGCAATGCGAGTGTGCCGGAATGGGCATCTACTCACCCGGACCCTGCCAGCCGGGTTCAGACGGCGCTGCAAAAGGCGCAGCCACTTGGTTCGGGCATCACGAATCGCGACACGTTCCTTACGCGTATTGATGGCCTGCTTTACGGCGATGATCCCGAGCAGGGTGTGATCGAAGGCAACACCTTCATTCACCCTGAGCTGCGCTTTGCGTTCACTGCGCCGCAAGGCTTCTACATGGTCAACGGCACACGCGCAGTGTCAATTCAGGGGCAATCCGGAAAGGCGCAGCTGACTCTGGCTCCCTATAGCGGCGATCTGGCCCGCTACGTTCGGGAGCAGTTTACTGCTTTGGGCGGCGAACAGCAGCAACTCGCTCCGAGCGAATTGCAGCGCACCACCGTTAATGGTCTGTCCGCCGCTTACGGCACAGCGCGGGTCAATAATGGCAACAGCCAGGTCGACGTGGTGATATTCGCTTATGAATTCGCACCTGATCGCGCGTATCATTTCGTCACGATCAGCCCTGCAGGCAGTGCCGGCACATTCTCCGCGATGTTCAATTCGATGCGCCGCGTGAGTGCGAGCGAAGCGGCCAATGTCATTCCGCGCGAAATCGATGTGGTTACTGTGAGGAGCGGCGACACGGTGTCTGCGCTGGCGCGGCGAATGGCCTATGACGACGCGCAAGAAGCACGCTTCCGAGTGCTGAATGGCCTTAGTTCAAGCGAACAGTTGCAGGCCGGGCAGAAAGTGAAGCTGGTGGTGCGCTCGCGCTAGCAAGAATCGCGGCACAGCGAAATTCATCGACACAAAGAAAAACGGCGAGGTCCCTGGGGACCCCGCCGTCTTCTTTTCAAGCGTGACGCGTTGCTTATGCAACGGTGTTAGCGTCACCCATTTCCGTAGCAACGGTCGAGAAGGTGGTGCTCAGTTCGTCACCGAGGCTGCCCATTGCAGTGATTGCTGCAACAGCGATCAGAGCGGCGATCAGGCCGTATTCGATAGCAGTTGCACCCTGCTCGTCAGCGTAAAGCTTCTTGATGAAAGTCATTGTCAAGTCTCCAAGTTCAGTCTTCGGTACCCGTGCCAGCCCCCTGTTTGGGAACGGGCGATTTGTGTTCTAGCCATCAAGCAATTGAGAAATTCCTAAATCGGAGCCTTTCAATTTCCTTAATCGTTCATATTCTCGCTGACCTCGCGTTCGACCACGGCCCAAAGACCGTCATTCTCGTTCGCTACGGCGTCAAAGGCGCCGATTGAGGCAATGACAATAAGGCTAGCTATCAGGCCGTATTCAATTGCAGTTCCCCCACGTTCATCGCGGACAAACTGCTTCAGGGTCTTGCTCAGTTTCATGGAATCACCTGTTGATACGTTCCTGATGAAACGGGTTTTCCGCTGAGCGCGTTAAAAAAGTGTTGAGAGAGGACACAAAGTTGGAAAAAATCCCGACAGAGATTTTCGTGGTTGCTGCTGCGTTACGCGCACGATCCGGTCTTTGGCTGATGCATCAGCGGCCCGCCGAAAAGCATCATGGAGGATTGTGGGAGTTTCCAGGTGGCAAGGTCGATCCAGGCGAAACCCCTGAAATTGCTTTGATTCGTGAGCTTGATGAGGAATTGGCGATAAGGGTCCTCGCGGAGAACCTTGACTTTGCAGGAAGCGCCCGCGGTTCGGTAAACGCGGGTCATCCAGCGATTGTCATCGAGCTTTACACCTGCACAAGCTGGAGAGGCGAACCCGATCCGCAGGAAGGCGGATCTGTCGGTTGGTTCGCGCTTGACGAGATAAAGGATCTTCCCAAGCCGCCGCTTGACGAGCAGTTGCTTGAACGCCTTATGCAAAAACACCGCGCTTAGGTGTTGCCAAGATAGCCGCGCGCCCCTAATAGCGCCGCTCTACGCGCACCCGTAGCTCAGCTGGATAGAGCACCAGACTACGAATCTGGGGGTCAGAGGTTCGAATCCTTTCGGGTGCGCCATAAAAAGCCCATCCCTTCCAGGGGGTGGGTTTTTTTGTTGGTGGGTTGGATTGCGAGCGGCCTTAGTCACGCACGCTTTCTTCAAGCGCGTGCATCTCTTCATCAGAAAATCCAAAGTGATGTCCGGCTTCATGGACGACCACGTGCTGGATAAGTTCCTCCAACGGCACACCAGTATCGCGCATTTCGGCCAGCAGGGGCTGCATGAAGAGGCTGATGACAGCAGGCATCGAGCCCGACTCCCATACGCTTTGCTCTGTTAGAGGGCGTCCTTCATAAAGACCCGACAGCTGCCATTTGTCGCTGAGGCCAACAGCGGCAAGCTGTTCCGAACTGGCGAACTCTTCAACCTTGATGACGACGCTGTCCAGCTGGTTGCGAAAAGGAGCAGGCATGCGCGCGATTGTTTCGCGTGAGAGCTGCTCGAACGTGGTTGGTGTGGGGGGCGATGCTCTCAACATTCTCGTTCTAACATGGTGATCAGTCCGCGTCTGAACAAGTTTTTCGGAACTTTTGGCGATTTGAGTCATTGATTTTATGTAAGAATTATCAAGGAGTATTTATGACAGCTCAACCCGAGCAAGCAGCAACAAAGATTTTTGACCGACTTACGCAAGATCACGATCAGCACCGCGAACTGCTTGATCGCATCGCAGAGACAAGCGGTGAAAGCGAAGAACGCAAGACCCTATTTACCCAGCTCACAAAGGAGCTGAAAGGTCACGCCGCCGCAGAAGAACAGGCTGTCTATTCGACCATGATGCGCAAACCACCGACCACCGATGAGACGCGTCACTCGGTCGCCGAACACCAGGAACTGGACGAGATGCTCAACGATCTCGCAGCGACGGACATGTCATCGAGTGCATGGCTTATTAAATTCAAGGACTTCGCGCACCGCTACCGCCACCATATCGAAGAAGAGGAAGAAGACCACTTCCCGGACTTCGCGGAGCACATCACCGATGAAGACACACGCCATATGACGAAGGTGTTCGAAAAGCGGAAAGCCAGGGAAAAGGCGGAAGCTGAAGTGACGCCCGAAGCGGCGCAAGACGCCAAGGAATAATCGTTTCCCCAGAATACTGAGCTCTCAGAATTCTGAAGCTAAAGAAAAAAGCCCGGTTCATCTCCAGCGAAGGAGGTGGGCCGGGCTTTCGAATTTTGAGGCGACAGCTTGCAGGAACGTATTGCTCACAAAACTGTTCTTAACGCGGAATTGACAAGAAAGTCGGGCGCATCCTGCTCGCACTTATCAAAGCATCCAGGCCGAAAGCGAGGAAAGCGGGTAGCCATGAACTATATGAATGTGCATGATCACGACGAGTTTGACCCGGAGAACCCCTTGAACAAACCTGACGTGCCTGAAGATGTGCAAGAAGCTATTCGCACGCTGATCCGCTGGTCTGGCGATAATCCAGAGCGTGAAGGTTTGATCGATACCCCCAAGCGGGTGGGGCGAGCATGGCTGGAATACTGCCAGGGCTATCAGGAAGACCCGGCCATCCACATGAGCCGCGTGTTCGAGGAAGTCGGTGGTTACGACGAGATCGTCATGCTCAAGGACATCCCGTTCCAGTCTCATTGCGAGCATCACATGGCGCCGATTACCGGCAAGGCCGCGATCGCGTATCTACCGAACAAGAAGGTGGTTGGTATCTCCAAGCTCGCGCGCGTACTGCACGGCTATGCGCGTCGCCTGCAGATCCAGGAGCGTCTGACGGCAGAAGTTGCACAGTGCATCTGGGACAATCTGGAGCCTCAGGGTGTCGCTGTGGTGATTGAAGCACAGCACGGCTGCATGACTGGTCGCGGCGTGCGTACGCCGGGCGTAGGCATGATTACCTCACGCCTGCTTGGATGTTTCCTCGATGACCATCGCAGCCGTAAGGAAGTGATGAGCCTGATGGGCTACGGCTGAGCGATCAGTCCAGCTTGGGTGGCATTCCCGGTTCGGCCTTCGCCATTGCGCGCTGGTAAGCTTCACGCTCTCCGATCCGCTTAAGATAGGCTTGTAGGTTGGGCAGATGCTCAATGCTCATCCCGCTCATCGCGCGGCTGGTGGTCAGCTGGAAGCCCATCATGATGTCGGCCGTCGTAAGCTGCGAGCCGCCGAAATAGTCTGCTTCGCCGAGCCGTGTTTCGATAATCTTCCAACTCTTTGCCATCCGGTCGGCAACGAACGGCGGCAGTTCGGTGGCGCCTGTCATTCGAGTGGCAACCAGCGCCATCATGCCATTGGTCATGAAAGTGGCGTTGGCCCAATGGTAGAAGAACAGGTGGTCGGCGAAATCGGGGTGATCCGGGCCGGGAACCAACGGCGTGTCAGGCGCATATTTTGCGACGATATAGTCCATGATGGCACCGCTTTCGCCCAGCACGAGGCTTTGCCCGTCTTTGGCGTCAGTGATCACCGGTGCGATCCCCATTGGGTGCAGTGCCTTGTATTCGTCAGGAGCCAGATTGTTGTCTTCGCGCCGGTTGTAGAGCTTGACCTCGTAATCAATGCCCAGCTCTTCGCACAGCCAGACAATGCGTTCGGATTGCGAAATGCGCAGATGGTGGACGGTCAGCACGTCTGGTCTCTCCTAATCTTGATAACGTGCCCAGTCTTTGCTGGCTGGGGTGAGTGTGTCGAGGAATTTCTCGGCGCTTTCGAGATATTCTTGCCGTTTGCCCTCATCCATTCGGTCCCAGGTCGCATAGATGCGCCCGATCCGATGATTGCTTTCGAGTAGCTCGCGGTGGCGGTCCATGAAATGCCAGTATAGCGGATTGAACGGGCAGGCATCTTCGCCGGTCTTTTTCGAGACGGAATAGCGACAGCCTTTGCAGTAGTCGCTCATCTTGTTGATGTAATTGCCGCTCGCCGCATAGGGCTTCGTCGCGAGCTTGCCGCCATCGGCGTACAGGATCATGCCGACGACATTGGGCATCTCGACCCAGTCATAGGCATCGGCATAGACTGCAAGATACCAATCCTGCACCTCGCGCGGGTTCACTCCGGCGAGCAGCGCGAAATTGCCGAGCACCATCAGCCTTTGGATATGATGGGCGTGCGCGTTGTCATGCGTGGAGCGGATACAATCCGCCATGCAGCGCATATCAGTCTCGCCGGTCCAGTAGAATTCGGGCAAACCTCTCTGCGCGTTTAACGCATTGCGGCTTTCAAGCTCCGGCATGAAGTGCCAGTAGAAGCCGCGAATATATTCGCGCCAGCCGATGATCTGGCGGATGAAGCCTTCGACGGAATTGAGCGGCGCCTTGTCATCTTCATAGGCTTCCTGCGCGCGTTTGCACAGCTCCAGCGGATCGAGCAGGCCGAGGTTGATGCTAGTCGACAACATGGAGTGGTAAAGGTCGTCAGACCTGTGCACCATTGCGTCCTGAAAGGGGCCAAACTTCTCGATCCGCTCGGCGAAGAAGGCGTCGGCGGCTTCTTCTGCCTGCTTCCGCGTGACCGGCCATTCGAAGCGATCGAGCGAACCGAAGTGATCGCCAAACTGGCTTTCGACGAGTTCCATCACTTCTAGCGTGATTTCGTCGGGTTCGAATTTTGGCCGCCCAGGCGGATCCATGTCCTCTTTGGGTGGCTCGCGGTTCTCCTTGTCGAGATTCCACTCTCCGCCGACCGGCTTGTTATCGCCGCGCATCAACAGGCTGGTTTTTCTGCGCATCTCGCGATAGAAATGCTCCATCGTCAGATGCTTGCGGCCTTCCGCCCATTCGTTAAATTCAGCGTGGCTGCACAAGAAGCGATCGTCCTGCAGGATCTCGACTTCGCAGGCGAATTTGTCCGGCCATTCTTCAATTGCCTGCTGCACCCGCCATTCGCTTGCTTCGACGACATGGATCGAGCGCGGATCGTGTCGTTCGACGGCGCGCGCAACTTCGCCGGTGAAGCTGCCTGCGTTGTCCTTGTCCGTCAGTTTGACGTAGTCGACTTGCCAACCGGCTTCCTCAAGCTCGGCTGCGAAGTGCCGCATGGCAGAAAAGATCAGCGCGATCTTCTGCTTGTGGTGTTTGACGTAGGTTGCCTCGTCCCAGACCTCCATCATCAGGATGATAGTGTCGTCTTTCGTGCGCCCGCGCAGGCTTGCAAGATCGCGAGTCAGCTGGTCGCCGAGAATGGGAACGAGGATCGGTTGAGGCATGTCCGAACAATGAGCGAGACCGCGATAAGTGCCTTACACGAAGGAATAGGGGTCGATATCGACGCCCACGCGCACGCCGGGCGGGAAATTCTGTGTTGCAAGCCAGTCAGCGAGGATCTTCTGCAATTCGACGCTCCGCCGAGCATTGACGAGGAAGCGATAGCGATACCGGCCGCGCAGCAGCGCGAGCGGGGCAGGGGCCGGGCCGAGAATCATCAGGTCATCATGGAAGGGGCGCGCATCGCCTAGTCGTGCGGCGGCCTGCCGCGCCTCTGCATCGTCTTCGGACGAAATGATAATCGCAGCCCAGCGCCCGAATGGCGGTGCGCCTGCATGACGCCGTGCCTCGGTTTCTGCGGCGTAGAAGGCATCACGGTCGCCATTGGCCAGCGCTGCGATGACGGCAGCCTTTGGATGGCGGGTCTGGATCAGTACTTCGCCCGGTTTCGCTCCGCGCCCGGCACGGCCTGCGGCCTGGCTGACCTGCTGGTAAGTCCGCTCGCCTGCGCGAAGGTCTCCGCCTTCAAGGCCGAGATCGGCATCGACCACGCCTACGAGGGTAAGCTCGGGAAAGTGGAATCCCTTGGTGACGAGCTGCGTCCCGACGATCACATCGACCGCGCCCGCCTCAGCCTCTGCGATGAACTGTGAGGCCCGCTCAGGCGAGCCGAGCGTGTCTGACGTCGCGACTGCGATCCGCGCCTCGGGAAACAGCTCGCGCACTTCGTCTGCAATGCGCTCCACGCCCGGACCGCAGGCGACAAGGCAATCGGGCTCGCCGCATTCAGGGCAGGTCTCAGGCGGGGTTTCTTCATGTCCGCAATGGTGGCAGGCAAGCCGCTGCGACAGGCGGTGTTCGACCAGCCAGGCGCTGCAGTTTTCGCATTTGAAGCGGAACCCGCAATTGCGGCACAGGGTGAGCGGGGCATAGCCGCGGCGGTTGAGATAGAGCAGCGATTGCTCGCCTTTGGCCAAGCGGTCTTCAAGCGCCGCGACCAGCCTCGGCGCAAGCCAGCGCTGCCGCTCGGGCGGCTCTTCAGTCAGGTCGATCGTGTCGATATGCGGGAGCTGCGCGCCGCCGAACCGGCTCGGCAGGTCGAGCTTCTCGTAAATCCCGCTTTCGGCCATTTGCAGGCTTTCGAGTGCCGGGGTTGCGCTGGCGAGCACGACCGGAAAACCTTCAAACCGCGCGCGCATCACGGACACATCGCGCGCGTTGTAGCGCACGCCGTCATCCTGCTTGAAGCTGACTTCATGGGCTTCGTCGACGACAACGAGACCGAGGTTCTTGTAGGGAAGGAACAATGCCGAGCGCGCGCCAACCACGACCTGCGCAGTGCCTTCCGAAATCGCGCGCCAGGCCCGCCGCCGCTCCGTCGATTTGAGCGAACTGTGCCACAGCACCGGGGGCGCTCCGAAGCGCTGCTCAAACCGGTTGAGGAAGTTTTCCGTGAGCGCAATTTCCGGCAGCAGGACAAGTACCTGGCGGCCCAGCCGGATTGCTTCAGCCACAGGCTCGAAATAGGTTTCAGTCTTGCCTGAGCCGGTCACACCGTCGAGCAGGAAAGGCGCGAATTCGCACGCTCGCACGGCTGCGACCAGCCGATCTGCCACTTCGCACTGATCGGGCGAAAGCTCTGGCTGATCGTGGTCGGGATCGGCAGGCGTAAAGGGCCGGTCGATCGCCACGGTCACTGGCTCAATCAGCCCAGCGCCGACCATGCCGCGCAGCACGCCTTCCGATACGCCCGCGATGCCTGCCAGCTCGCGGATCGTTGCTTGCTCGCCAATCAACGCGTCCAGCGCCTGTTTGCGCTGCGGGGTCAGCCGGTTCGGGAGCTCGCCTGTAAGCCGGTACTCCGTCATGGTCGCCGGACCCTTCAGCGCGCCGCCGGACGAAATCACCATCCGGGCCACCGCGCTCATCGGCGCGAGGTAGTAGTCCGCTGTCCATTCGACCAGCCGCCGCAAGGGCGCGGAGAGAGGCGGTACGGGCAGCACTTCCAGGATCGGGCGGAGCTTTTCCGCTGGCACTTCGGTTGTGGGGAGCTTGTCCGGCTCCCACACAATCCCGGTGATCTGACGCGGGCCCAAAGGAACGACCACGACTGAACCCGGCGGCGCAGAAACTCCGTCCGGCACGCGGTAATCGAGCGCGCCCAGTGCGGCGTTGAAAACAAGGACACGGATGCGGTTCATCTGGCGGACAATATGGGCGCGGCATGATAGGGCGGGCAAGGTGAGGAGTGAGAAAATGTCCCGAATTGTTGGAAAATGCCTGCCGCGTCGCCAGGTTCTTGCAGGAATGATCATTGGTTCAGTCGCGCTTGCCCTGCCTGCGTGTCAGAGCATGCCGCGCTTCAGCCTGACAGAAGCGATCCGGCGCTTGCTGATGACCTCCAGCGAGAACGCGTTTGCGCGCCTCACTGCCCCCGATGGCTTCTGGGACGAACAGGTCGCCAAGGTCGGGCTGTCTAACCTTCTCGGTACGCGCGGCGATGTCCTGTCGGACATCCTGACGTCGGCTCTGTTCAAAGACCGACTGAACGATGCCTTCGCAGACATCGCTATCGAAGGCTCTTACCGCGCGGCACCCATCGTCGCCGATGCTGTACGCGTGATCGGGATTGAAAATGCAGAGGCTCTGGTGCGAGGCGGTCCACGCGCGGCGACAGCATTCCTGCAAGACGAGCTGGGCGGCCAGTTGATCGAAGCGATGGTGCCGGAGCTGGGCCGGGCGATCGAGATCGCATCTGATCCTCTGGTGGCCCAATTGATCGATGGCCTGACCGGAACCAATGTCGGCGGTATCGCGCAGCGCCTTGCCGGCAATGTCAATGATGCGATCTGGAATGAAATCGGGTTCGAGGAAGAGGCGATCCGGCGGAACCCGCGCTCGACCAATGATCCGTTGTTGATTGGTGTGTTCGGAGCGGATGCGGCGCTCTAGCCGCGCGCGCCTCGCTTGGCTAAGGCTACCGGGGAATCACTTCCCGGGAGCGCTATGCCATGAAATTCTTCGCTGACACCGCCGAACTTGACGACATCAAGGAGCTGGCAGCCACCGGCCTGCTCGATGGCGTGACCACCAACCCGTCGCTGATCGCCAAGTCAGGCCGCGATTTCATGGAGGTGACCAAGGAAATCTGCGACATCGTCGATGGACCTGTCAGCGCCGAAGTGGTTGCGCTCGATCACGAGACCATGATGAAAGAGGCAGAAGTCCTGCGCAGGATTGCGGACAATGTCTGCATCAAGGTGCCGCTGACGATTGACGGCCTCAAGACCTGCAAGGCGCTGACCAGCGATGGCACGATGGTCAATGTCACGCTGTGCTTCTCCGCCAACCAGGCGCTGCTCGCGGCCAAGGCTGGCGCGACATTTATCTCTCCCTTCGTTGGACGGCATGATGACAACGGCTTCAACGGGATGGAGCTGATCGAGGACATCCGCCTGATCTATGACAATTACCTGTTCGAGACGGAAATTCTCGTCGCCTCGGTCCGCCATGTCACCCATGTGCTGGAAAGCGCGCGAATTGGGGCTGACGTCATGACGGCGCCGCCCAAGGTGATCAAGCAGCTGTTCGACCATGTCCTGACCGACAAGGGCATCGAAGGCTTCCTGAAGGACTGGGCGAGCACTGGTCAATCGATCGTCTGATCGCGGCTGGCCCGCAACCCCGCGCAACTCGGATTGAGACATCGCTCCGGTTCCTGCTTTCGCAGGCGGTCGTGAGTTGCTAACGACAACTGGAATGTCCCAGGAAACACCCCTCGACAAGTTCAAGCATGCGCTGACCGGCGCGAGCCGTGCGCTTGCGCGCGATGCCGATGTCGAAGTGGCGTGGAGTGCGGATTCCCCTTCGTCGGCGGGCAAGCATTTCCGCGTGCCCTTGCCGGGGCGCGCGCTTCCGGAAGAGCAGGTCGCGGAAGCGCGCGGATTTGCGGACAGCTTCTCGCTGAAACTCCGCCATCACAACGCAGCGCTTCATGCCAAGGGCGCGCCGCCCGAAGCGACCGCGCGGGCGTGTTATGACGCGATTGAGCAGGTGCGCTACGAAGCGATCGGCGCGACAGAATTCGATGGGATTCGCGAGAACCTGAATGCTGCGCTCGACCTGCGTATGGCGAGCGATGCGATTTCTCGCGCGCAAAAAGCGAGCGATGTTCCCTTGCAGACTGCGCTTGCTCTGATGCTGCGCGAAGAATTGACGGGTGAAAAGGCACCGGATGCCGCGCAAGCGGGCCTTGAACTGGTGCGTCAGGAGATCGCGGGCAAGACCGGCGGCGATATGGCCGCGCTGGCAGACAGCCTCGACGATCAGGCGGCCTTCCAGAAGCTCGCGCTCGATTTGCTCCAGCACCTCGACCTGACTCAGCCAACCGACGCCCCTGACGAAGGCGAGAGCGACGACGAAGGCGACGACGAGGAAGGTCCCGACGAAAGCGAAGGCGACGACGAAAATTCAGGCGAGGGCGATCCGCAGGCTGCCGAAATGGCAGGCGAAATGGCTGAAGGCGAAGGCGACGCGGACGGCGAAACGGAAATGTCCGCTGACGATGACATGGCAGAGGGCGAGCCGGGCGAAGAAGGCGACGCGGCGACCATGCCCGCGCGGCCCAACCGCCCTCAAGGCGATGTTCCGGGCGATCTTGACTACAAGGCTTACACCGAACGCTTCGACGAGGAAGTCAGCGCGACCGAACTATGCGATGCCGAAGAGCTGGACCGGCTGCGCGCCTATCTCGACAGCCAGCTAACGGGCCTGCAAGGCGTCGTCACCCGGCTCGCCAACCGTTTGCAGCGCCGCTTGATGGCGCAGCAAAGCCGGAGTTGGGATTTCGATCAGGAAGACGGGATCGTCGATGCCTCGCGACTGCCGCGTGTGATCGTCTCGCCCGGCACCGCGCTCGCTTACAAGACTGAGCGCGATGTCGAATTCAAGGATACCATCGTGACGCTGCTGATCGACAATTCGGGCTCGATGCGCGGACGTCCGATTTCGATTGCTGCGATCAGCGCGGATATCCTTGCGCGCACGCTGGAGCGGTGCGGTGTGAAGGTCGAGATACTCGGTTTCACAACCCGCGCCTGGAAAGGCGGGCAGAGCCGTGAGGCATGGCTCGCGGACGGCAAGCCGCCCGATCCGGGCCGCCTCAACGATCTCAGGCACATTGTCTACAAGAAGGCGGACGAGCCGTGGCGCCGCGCGCGCCGCAATCTCGGCCTGATGATGCGCGAGGGTCTGCTGAAGGAGAATATCGACGGCGAGGCGCTGATGTGGGCGCACAACCGCATCATCGGCCGCAAGGAAGATCGCCGCATCCTGATGGTGATTTCGGACGGCGCGCCGGTCGATGACTCGACTTTGAGCGTTAATTCGGCGGGTTATCTCGAGGCGCATTTGCGCAAGGTGATCGAATGGATCGAGCGGTTCTCGCCGGTGCAATTGGTCGCGATCGGCATCGGCCACGATGTGACGCGCTACTATCGCCGCGCGGTGACGATCATGGATGTCGAACAGCTCGGCGGGACGATCATGGAACAGCTCGCGGAACTGTTCGAGGATGAAAAGCGAGGGCGGCGTTGACTATAGGCGCGCGTCATCCCTCTGAGAATCGTTACGAATTGGACGATTGCTCAGAGAGCCCTAATCGGTGTCGGCGAACTTCTCGGACGAGGACCACTTGAGTCGAAACGCACCCCACCTAACGCTTAGCTCTTTCTTGCTGGAGAGCCTGCGTCGTGCAGCTATGGCGTCGACTACTGTATTGATGATCCATGCCAAAAAGCGTGCCAGCACCCAGGGGAGTTGTTCCACCGGTAGCTGTGTCCTTCAGACATAAAAAAAGCCGCATTTGCGGCAAATGGTCACAATTTTACGATCATGGCATTTCGTGTACGTCTAAAAGCACAGTTGAGCAAATACAAGTTTTCCACAGGCCGTAAGCTTTTGAAAGGTTGGAGATAAAATTTGAACGTAACCGACGCCGTCGCCACACGCCGCTCTGTCCGCCGCTTTACCGACCAGAAGGTGGATCGCGATGTCCTCACCCGTGTGCTGAAGAAAGCGCAGCGCGCTCCCAGTGGAGGCAATACCCAGCCGTGGAACGCTGTCGTCCTGACGCGTGAGCCGATGCAGAAGCTGTTCGTACGGATCGCAGAAGAGTTTCCCAAGGGCCGCGATGTCCACGCGCCGGAATACAACATCTACCCGCCCGAGCTTGAGGGCGAATACGAGGCCCGCCGCTTCGGCGTAGGCGAAGCGCTGTACGAAGCGCTTGGCATCCCGCGCGAAGACAAGATGAAGCGGCTGATGTGGTTTGCGGAGAATTTCCGCGCCTTCGGTGCGCCGGTCCTCATGCTGATCCACACGCCCAAATATATGGGCCCGCCGCAATGGTCTGATATCGGCATGTGGCTGCAGACGATTGGCCTTTTGCTGCGCGAGGAAGGGCTCGATTGCTGTTTTCAGGAGGCATGGGCGGTCTATTCCCCGCAAATCCGCGAAGTGGTCGACATTCCGGAAGATCACATCTTCTTCTGCGGTGTTGCGATCGGCCATCGCGATCCCGAAGCTCCGGTCAATCAGTTCGATGTCCCGCGCGCAGACATCTCCGAATCGATCCGCTGGGAAGGCTGGTAAGAACCCCTAGGCCTTAATCACTTGGCGCTTGTCTTGAATTTTCAAACTGCTAAAAAGTGAACAGGGAAGGAAAGACGCTGAAGAGCGTCATTACAGGGGTCGTCACTCTAACATGAAGAGTTTTTTGAGGGCCATGGATGGTCCAACAGTGATTTGCCTCGTGCTGGTTGCACTGGCGAGCGCTGCAACGCTCAACGCGCAGGAAACTGAAGACCAGCCGGTTGAGGCGTCAGCAGGAACCGAGCAAGACGCGGCGCCAGTCTCCATAGAGGATGAGATTTCCGATCCATCCGTCTTACCGGACGCCCGAGCCGAAACCCCGGCGCGTGTTTGCTCTCACCGCGAGGCGCGTGCCTTCACGCTCCCCAAGCTTACGCCGGTTTATATCAGCGTTGACGCACCGCTCGGCAGCAAGACCAGCACCACGGGCGAAACCTTCCCGATTACGGTGACGGAAGCTGTGATCGTTGATGGTGTGGAAGTGATCCCGGTCGGCACCAAGGGGGAGGGCGAAGTCATTCACGCCAAGAAAGCTGGCGGCAGCGGTTCCGGTGGAGAACTGATCCTCACCGCCAATTACATTGCGCTGGGCGAGCAGAAGATCCCGCTTCGCAGCATGGAACTGGGTGTGACAGGCAAGGATCAGACTGACCTTGCATTAGCCACAGGCATTTTCGCTGGACCGATCGGCTTCCTGGTCCGGGGCAAGAATATCGACGTGCCAGAAGGGATGCTCGCAGGCGCGAAGCTGGCACAGGACACACAGATTTCGCTCGCAGGGGACGCTGATGTTTCTTCCGACGAATGCACAGAAGGGACGGAAAAAGATGAAATTCACTAAGACAGCACAGGTAGGCGCTGCTGCGCTCGCTTTTGCGCTTGCGGTTCCGGCAATGGCATACCAGGACGCAGATACTGAAGAGATGATCGAAGAACCGGCAGAGGAAGCCGCTGAAGCTGCGATGGAAACGGCAGAGGAAGCGGCCGAAACTGTGATGGAAGCGGAAGCGCCTGCCAAGCCCGCCAATGTCGCGCCTGAAGGTTCGCCGCATTTCATCCCCGCACCGCCACCGGGCAAGGGGCAGATCGTGTTCTACCGTTCCAGCGCAATGGGTTTTGCCGTGGGCTGCACGGTCAACCAGGGTGACAAGGACAACAAGGTCAAGATCAGCTCTGTCGGCAGCGGCAGGTATGTGATCGTCACCGCCGATCCGGGCAAGCAGGAATACTGGACCAAGAGCGAAGCCAAGGATGCGCTGACGGTGCTGGTCGAAGAAGGCGAGACCCAGTATGTCGAATGTCGCATCAAGATGGGCTTCATGGTCGGACGCCCCGACCTGTCGCCAAGCGATGCAGCTGAGTTTGTCGAGAAGGGCGCGAAGCTGAAGATGGTTGATGACGACGACATGGGCGAAGGCGCGCTGCGCTCGACCGATCTGGCTGCGATGCAATAATCAGAGCACGAAATTCTGAAACACCGAAGGGCGGCATTGCCATAGCGGCGGGGCCGCCTTTTCTTATGCTTGACCGCGCGCGCCGCCAGCCGCAAAGCGCTTCGCATCATGACCGACCACCCGCTCAAGCTGTTCAATTCGCTGACCCGCCAGCTGGAAACCTTCCAGCCGATCCATCCCGGTGAGGCGCGCGTCTATACCTGCGGGCCGACCGTCTATAACTACCAGCATATCGGCAATATGCGCGCCTATGTGTTTGCTGACACGCTGGGGCGGACGCTGAGTTATAAGGGCTACAAGCTTACCCATGTGATCAACATCACCGATGTCGGGCACCTCACCAGCGATGCCGATGCGGGCGATGACAAGATGGAGAAGGCGGCAGCCGCGCAGGGCAAGAGCGCATGGGACATCGCGCGATACTATCAGGAAGTGTTCGAGGCTGATCTTGACCGTCTGAACGTCCGCAAGCCCGCGCATCCGCGTGCCACCGATTATGTCGAAAGCATGATCGAATGGGGCAAGCAGATGGAAGAAAAGCACTGCTACCTGCTCGATAGCGGGCTCTATTTCGATGTCTCGACCGTGCCTTATTACGGGCGGCTGGCTCGGGCGGTTACCGATGACGGGGAAGGCCGGATCGATACTGTAGAGGGCAAGCGAAACGCGGCAGACTTCGCGATCTGGCGCAAGACTCCGCCCGGTGAGACCCGGCAGATGGAATGGGACAGCCCGTGGGGGCGCGGCGCGCCGGGCTGGCATCTCGAATGCTCTGTCATGAGCGCGGAGCTTCTCGGTCATCCGTTTGACATCCACACCGGCGGGATCGATCACCGTGAGATCCACCACCCTAACGAGATTGCGCAGAACCAGGCGCATAATTGCTCGGCTGATAGTGCCGCCTCGATCTGGATGCACAACAATTTCCTGATCGATCGGCGTGGGAAAATGTCGAAGTCGACCGGCGAATTTCTCGTGCTGCAGACGCTGGTCGATCGCGGCTATCATCCGCTCGCTTACCGGCTGATGTGCTTGCAGGCGCATTACCGCAGCGAGCTGGAATTTACCTGGGAAGGGCTGACCGCCGCGCTGACGCGCCTCAAGCGCATGGTGATGGCGGCTGAGCGGCTGACCGAGCAGGTGAAGGCGGCGCAAAGCCATCAGCGCCTGCCGCCTGTGAGCGAGTTTCAGCATCCCAAGCTGCGCCCGCTGATCGACAAGTTTGCGGACGCCATGTGCGACGATCTCAACACCGCGATTGTGCTGACCGCGCTGGAAGACGCGCTAGCCGTCAAGAAGATCGATGCAGCGATGAAGCATGCGGTGGTGGCAGACATGGACGCGGTGCTGGGGCTGAACCTGTTTGAGCTCAGCCGGGCTGACTTACGCATCCGACCTGCCAATGCAGAGATCTCTGAAGCGGAGATCGAAGCGGCTTTGGAACGCCGCAAGAGCGCGCGCGCGGATAAGGACTTCGCTGCGAGCGACGCAATCCGCGACGAGCTCGCTGCCAAAGGCGTAGAAGTGATGGACGGCGACCCGCTGGGATGGGAGTGGAAACTGATATGAGTTCGGGGACCATCCTCGCGATTTCCGGCCTGATCCGCCCGCTGCTCGAACCGCGCCTGCCCAAGGATCTGGACGTGCGCTGGTTCATGACCAAGGAAGAGGCGCTCGAAGCAGTGGCGGAGGCGGAAATCGGCTGGTTCGATATGCATGAGCGCGAGGCAATGGCGCAAACGCTGCGCGCTGCGACCCGCCTCAAATGGCTCAATTCGATCTATGCGGGGCTCGATTTCCTGCCGATGGATGTGCTGATCGAGCGCGGAATTACGGTCACCAATGGCGCGGGGATCAACGCGATCACGATTGCCGAATATGTCGTGATGGGGATGCTCAACATCGCCAAGGGATATCGCGAGGTCGTGCGCGCGCAGGAGCGGCGGGAGTGGCTGCAAGACAGCCCCGGCAAGCGCGAGCTGGCGGGCAGCAAGGCGCTGTTGCTAGGCTATGGTGCGATCGGCAAGCTCATCAAGCCGAGGCTGGAGGCGTTCGACGTCGAGGTGACAGTGGTGCGCAGAACCCCAGATGAGGGCGCGCTCACCCCGGACCAATGGCGCGCGCGTCTTGGCGAGTTTGACTGGGTGATCCTCGCTGTCCCCGCAACGCCGGAAACCGATGGCATGATCGGCGCGAGCGAGCTTGCTGCGATGAAGTCCGACGCGGTGATCGTGAACATCGCGCGCGGCGCAGTGATCGATCAGCCCGCGCTGGTGGAGGCCTTGCAGGCGGGGCGCATCGGCGGTGCCTTCCTCGATGTGACGACGCCCGAACCGCTTCCGCCGGAAGACCCGCTGTGGACGCTCGACAATGCGCATATTACCATGCACCTGTCAGGCCGGGCGCAGGACAAGATGTTCATCCGGAGCGCCGAGCGTTTCCTTGAGAATCTCGACAAATATCTCAAGGGTGAACCTGTTGCGCCGGTCTTCGACCCCAGGCTGGGGTATTAGGCCTCCTCCAGCAGCAACAGAGTCGCGGTAACGACCATGCGCGGCTCGGGCGAATAGCTTGACGTGACTTCCCTCACTGTCGCGTCAGCCACCAGCATGTTGGGAATGGTGAATTCGTGGTCCGGCAGAGCCTCGATAAAGCGCTCGCCGACCTTGCAGGCTGCGATCCCGTCAAAATCGATCGTGAGTTCGTGGCGAGCACCGGCAAAGGTGATCGAAGCCCATGGTGTCTCCTCGTGGGTCAGCAGGTTCGCTCCAGGCCCGGCAAGCACCAACACAGCCTCGCGCACCCGGTCGCCCACGGTCTTGCGGATCCGATAACGCCGCGCCTTGGTCTCAGGAATTTCAATATGCATGGGCGAAACCTTTCACGTCGTAACCCATCGTGCCCGCGGTTCGTGCGTCGAATGCAGGCGGAATGCGATCGGGGGAGTAATCCTCCATCCATTGGCGCACGCGCTTTTCGGTGCCCGGGCGGGGGGTGCGGCCCATCCGCAGGTCCAGCACAAAGCGCGGATCATGCGCGGCCAGCCTCCCGAATTTTGTAGCAGCCATGTCGTGTTGGCGAAGGAATTGCTCGACAGTTCTGATCAGCATGTTTGCCCCTCATGAGTGGTTTCGACCTCACCGTGATCCGGATGCGAATCGCGTTCGAATCATCTGGTGTTCCACATTTGTTCCAACTCAATTCCTACTTGTCTAGGAAAAATCCTATGTTATAGGAAAATTCATCATAAAGTTGAGGAAGGGAATCATGGCTGAGCTGACAGAGGGGCGCGCGAGACTTCGCCAACTGGCGCAGGAAAGCGGGGCGAGCCTCGCGTCGCTATCCGCGATGATCGGGCGAAATACGAGCTATCTCCAGCAATTCATTACGAAAGGAAGCCCGCGCAAGCTGGAAGAGGAGGACCGCCGCAAGCTGGCGGAATTCTTCGGTGTGCCCGAGGCGGAGCTGGGTGCACCATTACAGGATTTTAAGGAAAAATCCTACGCAACTATACCGAGTGTACGGCGCGATCCGTCCGGATGGGTCGATATTGCGCGGCTCGATGTGGGAGCGTCTGCCGGGCCGGGCGCTACGCCGGGTGAGGAGCGGTCCTTCGATGCGTTCCGCTTTTCGCGGCGCTGGCTGCGCGAGCAGGGGCTCGAAGCAGCGCTATTGTCATCGATCACGGTAGAAGGGGACAGTATGGAGCCCCTGTTGCACGATGGTGATGAGATTCTCGTCGACCGGTCGCCCAAGCCGTTCCGCGACGGGGTGCATGTCGTCTGGCTGGGCGATAGCCTGATGGTCAAGCGCGTCGCAAGCGCAGGGGGAGGGCGCTTTGCCTTGCTCAGCCAGAACCTCGCCTATCCGCCGGTCGATGTCGCGGCGGACGAGTTGGAGATCATTGGCCGGGTGGTGTGGAAAGGCGGACGTGTCTGATCGGAACATGTCGTCTTTGGCCAATTTTGCGCGGCTTATCTGTTATATAACCGACGCAAAGTTCTGTAAGATCCTCTCATGCTGACGCTAATCATAATCTCTGTCCTGTTCCTGCTGGTCGCGGCGGCCATCGTCATTGGCGTCATGATGACTTGGGCGCTGGCGGGGGCTGAGGAGGAGCATGCCGCAAACGAGAAGCACAAACCTGGTGGATTGCGCTCGCGCCTCAGGCGGTTCTGGTTATGGGCGAACGCTGTCCCGCCGCGACTTGAATATCGCCGCGACAAGAAAGGCCGGTTTCGCAAGCTGAAACGGTGGTGAGGGCTTTGCGAGGAACTAGTTATTCCCGCCTTCCATTCGTCATCCCAGCGAAAGGACTCTCTTGAGCAAGTCGAAGGGCTGGGATCTCAAGTCTCATGGACTTCCTCTTGCTGCCACAGATCCCAGCTTTGGCTGGGATGACGGGAATTGGGGTGGGAAGCTGTCATTCCCGATACATCGGCAATGGTGCCCAAGCCGGGAACCGGTCGATGCATTCATGGCTAGTGCCGGTATCGAACTTCACGCTCAGTACTCGAAAAACTGCGATAAACCCCTTGGGGGGCCAGTCGGGATTTCCGTAAGTTGGCAGCAAGTTTTCTGCTGGAGCAGGAGAGAATATTCCTACTCGGCAGATACCATGGCTAGCAAGCGAGGCGATTGCCTTTCGGTAGACACCTACTGTCGCGCTCTCTGGTAGGTCAACGATCACAAAGGGGTTGCTCCCATGGGGCCCGACTTCAAGGCCCTGAACCAGCGGAGCAAAATCATCAATACGATCTCCTCCTAGGTTCCACTGGCCAGTTTCAGGTTCAAACAATGGAAGGGATGGATTTGAACCTTCTTCAAACACAATGCCGCCGGGTTCGCCGTAAACCTCTAAAGCGAAATCTTTAGGGTCTGATGCGTCGAGATTTCCCGTTACCCATAACTGCGTCGCAGCCATCCGTGCCGCGTAGATAATCAAGATTGCGAAGAGAATTAACAGCAGAAGCACCCTCGTTCGGCTTATACGTTTTCGCAGCATTTCCTCTTGTAGCGAGATAGGTCCGATTGGCCAACATCCGCAATTGGGTCGTTAACGGACATTGCAAGATCGGCACTCACCGCAGCTTCAGCTTGAACCCCGTGTGCGTCGGTTTGAAGCCTAACCGCTCATAAAAGCGATGCGCATCTTCGCGCGATGTGTCGCTGGTCAGCTGGACAAGTCCGCAACCGCGCTTGCGGCATTCCTCAATCGCCCATTGCATCATTGCTGAACCAAGGCCTTTGCCTTGATGGCCCGGATCAATTCGGACAGATTCAATCTGACCGCGCCATGCGCCTTGCCGCGAAATACCGGGGATGAAGCTTAGCTGGAAGCTGCCGACCGCTTCGCCATCCAGCTCCACGACAAGCAGCCGGTGGTTTGGATCGCGTCTAATCGCCTCGAATGCTTCGTTCTGATCCTCCGCATCGCTGGATCGGGCAGGATCACGCTTTGCTGCGATCGGATCGCTTTCAATCAAGCCGACTATGAAAGGCAGGTCGCTAGCGGCCGCATCACGATAGGACAGTGTGTTCATGGCCGAGCGTTAGCAGCAACCACCGTAAGTATCTCGCCTGTTGTAATCGGACACGCTTGCCGCCACATGCCAGCTATGACTGAAGCCTCTCCCAATACCCCTCCCATGAAAGCCGCGATTATTCCGGTGACGCCTTTGCAGCAGAACTGCTCGCTGATCTGGTGCACCAAGACGAACAAGGGCGCGCTGACCGATCCGGGCGGTGACCTCGACCGGTTGAAGCTCGGTTTGGAAAAGACCGGAGTGGAGCTCGAAAAAATCCTCATCACCCACGGCCATATCGACCATTGCGGGCAGGCGGGTATCCTCGCGGAGGAGTTGGGCGTACCGATCGAAGGGCCGCATGAAGCCGACCGTTTCTGGATTTCGCGGCTGGACGAGGACGGCGCGCGTTACGGTATCAACGGCAAGGTGTTCGAGCCGGACCGCTGGCTTGTCGATGGTGACAAGGTCACGGTCGGCGAGCTGGAGCTCGATGTGATTCATTGCCCCGGACACACGCCGGGCCATGTCGTGTTTTTCCACGAGCCGTCGCGCTTCGCGATTGTCGGTGATGTGCTGTTCCAGGGGAGCATTGGCCGCACGGACTTCCCGATGGGCAATCATCAGGATCTGATCGACGCGATCACGCAGAAGCTCTGGCCGCTCGGCAATGATGTGACCTTCATTCCCGGCCACGGGCCCACCAGCACTTTCGGACAGGAACGCCAGACCAATGCCTTCGTGAGCGATAGGGTGTTGGGTTAACTCATTCGGTCTTGCCAAGCGCTTTGCTTTCGCGCTTCAAAGGTCGGGCGACAGGGCAAACTTCTTGAACATAGCTGTTGAGTGTGTTCGCAAGGTTCTCGCGAACCAACCGATAGTGCACGTATTGTCCGCGCTTTTCACTCTCGACCAGCCCTGCGTTTTCCAAGATACCAAGGTGTTGTGATACAGCCGGCTTTGATATTTCGAAGCGATCGGCGATCTCGCCCGCGGTCAGGTCAGTTTCCGACAGATAGGCCAGGATCTTGCGCCGAACGGTAGAGGAAAGGGCTTCGAATACTTTCTGCATAAGGGGGCATATAAGGGGTTGCTTAAATACTTTCCAGAGCGCATATATAATTAAGTGATAAGTTAAATGGTTTTTGGAGCATCTGATGTGTTCGGATAAGTCTGACTCAAAGCCAATACCGAGCGGCAAGACCGGGTTGTTCGCCGCTGCAGCCTCGGCTGCACCGATTGCAATAGCCATCAATTCTGTCGGCGAGTTCGAGTATCTCTATCCCTACGTTTTTGCCGTCACGCTTGCGACTAGCCTAGTCCTTGGCTCCGTTGCATTTGTTCTATTGAGAGAAAGACAGCGATTTAGTGAAGCGGTTTGGGCAGGCTTTGTCGTTGGTGCCATATTGCCGGCTATTTTTGGCCTTCACATGGCCTTCGTTGCCCCCTTTGAATACATCTCAATTGTTGGATCGTTTGGTTTGGCAGGTATGGCCGGCGCAGCCTTGATGTGGTTGCTCTTAAGCTTAGCGCTTTTTCATCAAAGGATTGGCGCAGCAATTATGACCTTATTGTTTGGAGCAGGAGTAGCTTGGAATTGGATAGTACCGGATCGCTATGTCGACTCCACTTGCCACAATGTGATCCTCCAAGGAGAAACATCCATTTCGGCCAGAGAAAGCCTAGAATTTGAAGTGGCAATGCAGGATTGGCGAGAATTGGAGGCCATCGCAAAAGACTTCGCAGATGATCACGGCTTGAGCTTCAGATCGGACGTTCGGCCAAGTTACGATTTTCCCTGGTTCCAGCTTTCAATGTGCAATTCCGATGGCACAGTCATCGATATCAACCGCATCGGTATCGAGAACGGTTTGATGTCACTCGCAGTCTACCAGTCTAACGATGACGTAAATTGGAGGCCCCTGACACGCGAATTCGCAGTCGGCGTGAACTCAAGCGGAATTCTGCAACAGCAGCTTAAGCCTGAGTCACTTGAGTGACAAATTGTGTTGAGCCACCTTCCTACATCAGCCCGACGCTGATCAGCACCGCGACCACCGCGAGCCCGAGAAGGGTAAGCATCGTGATCAGTGTGCCGATCATCCGGCCAACCTGCAGGCTGCCGCCGTCCATTCCGAACCCGTGTCCAACGCGGCCCAGCATGTAGAGGCCAGCCACCCAGGCGAGCCATGGCTGGCCGCGGCCGGAAATCTCGATCGCGGCGATCAGGATCAACACGAAGGGCGTATTCTCCACGAAGTTCGCCTGCGCGCGCATCCGGCGGATGAGGCTCTCGTTGTCCTCGTCACCGATCGAGATCTTTTCAGCAGCCCGGACCCGGCCGATCTTGATGCTCAGCCACAGGTTCAAAATGGCCGCCGCCGCAGCAGCGGTCAGCGTGACAGGTAACAATGTGAGCATATTTGCGATTCCCCTCCGTTATCGAACCTTTTGCTAGGGCTGCGCGCAGTGGGTTGCAACCTTGCAATTTTCCGCTATAGCGCCCGCTTTCCCGCCACAGCCGGGTCCTTTGGCGCACTTGCAAAACTTGTGCGAACACGGTCCTTGCCTTAGAGCGGTTCACACATCGCAGATTTATTTGAGGATTAGGTGCCACCATGGCTGTCCCCAAGAGAAAAGTATCGCCCCATCGCCGTGGTAACCGCCGCGCACATGATTCGTTGAAAGTGGAAGCCTTTCACGAGTGCAACAATTGTGGCGAGCTGAAGCGCCCGCACAATCTGTGCCCGCATTGCGGCTATTATAACGGTCGTGAAGTCGTCGCGGTCGGCCTGTAAGGCTCCCCGCGTCACAATTTCGGAGAAGAACGCATGAGCCTGCCGCGTATCGCCGTTGATGCGATGGGCGGTGATGAAGGCGTGCGGGTAATGGTCGAGGGCGCAGCAGAAGCGCGCCGTCGCCATGACAAGTTCAAGTTCCTGCTGGTGGGTGACGAAGCTCGGATCAAGGCCGCGCTCGACAATCATCCCAACATGCGCGGAGCTTCGGAAATCCTCCATTGCGACGATGTGGTTGCAGGCGATGAGCTGCCGAGCCGCGCGCTGCGCCGTGCGAAGACAACCAGCATGGGCCTTGCGGTCAACGCAGTAAAACAAGGTGATGCGGGCGCTGCTGTGTCGGCTGGCAATACCGGCGCGCTGATGGCAATGAGCAAACTTGCCTTGCGCACCATGCCCGGCATTGATCGCCCTGCTTTGGCCGCTGTCATGCCGACTCTGGAGGAGCACGATGTTGTCATGCTCGATCTCGGAGCCAACACAGATGCTGACGCGCGCAACCTGGTGCAGTTCGCGATCATGGGCGCGGCTTATTCGCGGATCGTGACCGGAATTGAGCGGCCGCGGGTGAGGCTGCTCAATATCGGTACCGAAGAGATCAAGGGCACGGAAAGCCTGCGCGATGCCGCAGCCACGCTGCAGGCCGCAACCGGCCTGGCGTTGCAGTTCGATGGCTTTGTCGAAAGCGACAAGATCAATCGCGGCGAAGTGGACGTGGTCGTGACGGACGGCTTTTCGGGCAATATCGCTCTGAAGGCGATTGAAGGCGCCGCGCGCTTCGTTACGGATCTGCTGCGCAATGCCTTCACGAGTTCGCTGCGGTCAAAGATCGGATTTCTGGTCTCGCGCCCTGCGACCGAGCTCCTGAAGCATCATCTTGACCCCAACAATCACAACGGTGCGGTTTTCCTCGGCCTCAATGGCGTCGTAGTGAAAAGCCACGGCAGCGCGAATGCTGCCGGGGTCGCCAATGCGGTTGATGTAGCAGCAAGCCTGCTTGAAAATGAAATCACGGGCCGGATCGCTCAGGATCTCGCTGAGCTGGGAGAGGATCGCCTGCGGGAAACGCCGAGCAATGGCGGAAACGGGAATTCTGCGTGAGCGGGGCGCTGCGCTCTGTGATCCGAGGGAGCGGCTCTGCGCTTCCCGCACAGTGCGTAACCAACGCTCAACTGGCAGAGCGTGTCGATACTTCGGATGAATGGATCGTCGAGCGCACAGGCATCCGCCAGCGCTATATCGCGAGCGAAAGCGAAACCACGGCAAGCCTTGCGACTGACGCGGCCCGGGCCGCGTTGGAAGATGCGGGCTTCGAGCCCGCATCCATTGACCTGATCGTGCTTGCCACCGCAACGCCGGACAACACATTCCCCGCGACCGCAACAAAAGTTCAGCATGCCCTCGGCTGCAATGGTTGCATTGCTTTCGATGTCGCAGCGGTTTGTTCAGGTTTCCTCTATGCGCTGACGACCGCTGACGCGATGTTGCGGACGGGCATGGCAAAGCGCGCCCTGGTTATTGGCGCAGAGACGTTCAGTC
Source organism: Altererythrobacter sp. GH1-8 (assembly GCF_043702085.1). Classification (GTDB taxonomy): domain Bacteria; phylum Pseudomonadota; class Alphaproteobacteria; order Sphingomonadales; family Sphingomonadaceae; genus Erythrobacter. The sequence continues at coordinate 1,903,835 of NZ_CP171690.1, forward strand.
GGATACTTGACTGGGAAGACCGCACCACCTGCGTTCTGTTCGGGGACGGTGCCGGGGCTGTGGTTCTCGAAGCGCAGGATGCCGATGCGACTCGCGCAGGCATCATTGCCAGTCGGCTTCACGCGGATGGTGCCCAGCACGATCTGCTGTATGTCGATGGCGGTCCATCCACGACCCAGACAGTCGGCCATTTGCGCATGAAGGGTCGCGAAGTGTTTCGTCATGCGGTCGTCAATTTGGCAGAGGTGCTGGGCGAAGTGATTGCCGATGCGGGGGTCAGCGTTGCGGACATTGACTGGGTGGTCCCGCATCAGGCGAACAGGCGCATTCTCGATGCTACGGCAAAGAAACTCGGGATTTCAGAGGATAAGATCGTCGTCACCGTCGATCGGCATGCCAATACTTCGGCGGCTTCGGTCCCGCTTGCATTCGATGCCGCTCGCCGCGACGGGCGCATTCAGTCAGGGCAGTTAGTCATGTTTGAAGCCATGGGTGGCGGATTTACATGGGGGGCTAGCCTGGTCCGGCTCTGACCCCTTCAGTCATGGTTAAGATTGATCCACCGCTTGTATGTCTTCGACATTGATGTCTATCGGTCTTTTTAGTAACTTGATCTCCTAAGTAGACGATTTGGCTACGTTTGATAGGGAAGGAGCGTCCTATGCGTTCGGTGGGTACGCTAACACGCGCAGATCTTGCAGAGACCATCAATCGCAAGATGGGGCTGTCGCGCGCGGAATCGCTTGAATTGGTAGAAGCTGTGCTGAACAAGATGGCAGATGCCCTGGAAAGCGGCGAGAACGTCAAGATTTCAGGTTTCGGCAGCTTCATTCTTCGTGACAAGCGAGAGCGCGTCGGTCGCAATCCCAAGACAGGTGTTGAAGTTCCTATCACGCCGCGCCGGGTGATGACGTTCCGCGCGAGCCAGCTGCTCAAAGATCGCATCGCAAAGGCGGGATAACATGCCAGAGAGCACCTTCCGTGACGGAAAAGAGGAAGGCGCGCTGAGAACGATCGGCGAAGTGAGCGATGCGCTTGGGATCAAGCCCCATGTACTGCGCTATTGGGAGCAGCATTTTCCGATGCTCAAGCCTTTGAAGCGCAGCGGGGGTAGGCGCTATTATCGCGCTGGCGATGTGTCCTTGCTTGAAACTATCAACCGGCTGGTTAATGGCGAAGGCTACACGCTGAAAGGCGCGAAGGCCGCGATCCGTGAAGGACGCGCGGAGAAGGCTGAGAGCAACGCTGAAGAAACCGGGGTATTCTTTACGTCCGGTGCCAAGAGCTCTGATGCAGAGGCAGACCTCTTGCCCAAACTGAAATCGATCCGCGACAAACTGGCGAAAACGCTGAAGGGGTAAGGGCGAGGGAGCGCGCACCGTCCGCTTGACCAGCTACCTCGTGAACGACCGCTAACGACCCACTTGCGGACGTTAGGTCGTCCCTACACCCCGCACTCTCTATATGACCCGTCCGTGCCAGCACGGTCGATTACCTTCCAGCGTTCCGCAAGCGAAAGTTCCAACTCTTCAGCAACAGTATCAGTCATCTGATCGGCGCCAAAGACTGCCCCGTTTCTGAACAACGCAACACGTACGAATTGCGGAGCAGCACTCCCCACATTGTTGACCATAATTGGGCCTGATTTGGATAGCCACCTCGTGTCTTCAACAAAGATCGTCAAAAGGTGCTCGGATGCCAAAGGGCTATCTAGGGCCTCCAAACTTTCTACCGTTGACCTGGAGTAATCATCGACTTCAAGCTGGTGGTAAGATGCCACTTCCCTCACTATTGAACGCAATTGAGCGAGATCATCTACAGTCGCGAGGCATACGCCAAACTCGCGGTAGGGGCGCTGTGATGCGCAAGAGGTAAGCAGGCAAATGGCAGCAAGGAGAGCTATTCTGAAAATCATCACGGAAGATGGTAGGTGAATTTGTTCAGAACCAAAAGTCCGCTCTCCACCCCACATTCGGACGGAACATTATTCTGCCGCCATTAGCTCCGCTTCGCCAAGGTCCACGCTGACGAGGCGCGAGACGCCCCTTTCCGCCATCGTTACCCCGAACAGGCGGTGCATCCGGCTCATCGTGACGGCGTTGTGCGTCACGATCAGATAGCGCGTGTTGGTTTCACTCACCATCGAATCGAGCAGGTCGCAAAAGCGTTCGATATTGGCATCATCCAGCGGCGCATCCACCTCGTCGAGAACGCAGATCGGCGCGGGATTGGTGAGGAACAGCGCAAAGATCAGCGCGGTCGCGGTCAGCGCCTGCTCTCCGCCTGACAGCAGGCTGAGCGATTGCAGGCGCTTGCCCGGAGGCTGAGCGTAGATCTCAAGGCCAGCCTCAAGCGGATCATCGCTGTCGATCAGGGCGAGATGCGCCTGACCGCCTTCGAATAGGCGCGTGAAGAGGGCGCGGAAATGCCCGTCGACTTCTTCAAACGCGGCGCGCAGGCGCTCACGCCCTTCGCGGTTCAAATTGCCGATCGAGCCGCGCAGGCGGTTGACCGCTTCAGCCAGTTCGGCCTGCTCGGTCGCGTTGGCGCCGTGCTCTTCCTCGATCTTCTTGAGTTCTTCTGCGGCGACGAGGTTGACCGGGCCAATCCGCTCGCGGCTGGCTGTCAGCCGTTCAAGCTCCTCCGATTCTGCGCCGTGATCGCGCACGTCTTCGATGGTGAATCCGAAGCGTTCGGCCAGCATGGGCGGGGGGCACTGGAAGCGCTCGCCGGAGATACGCGCCATCTCGCCGCGACGTGCCTCTGAGTTTTCAGCGCGTGCTGCCAGGTCGGCGCGGCCTTCGCGCGCGCTCGCCAGACGTTCAGTCGCATCGGCGAGCGCGCGCTCAGCAGCCTGCGACACCTCGCTGGCCGCGCGCACGGCTTCGTCAGCGGCGGCTAGTTCTGCGGTGAGCCTGGCGCGCATCACGTCGCCCTGCTCGATTTCCTTCATCAGGCCTTCGGGCCTGGCAGCGACAACGCTGCGCTCTTCCTCGATCTCTTCAAGCCGCCGCGCGGTTTCCGCCATGCGCCGGGTGGCATCGCCTGAACGTGCTTCCCAGTTGGACTTGTCCGCTCGCTGCGCGGCCACGCGCTCACGCCCAACCGCAAGCGCCTGGTCATGCGCAGCAAGCTCTGCAGCAGCAGCCTGAAGCGCAGATCGCGCTGCTTCGTGGCGGGCCTGAGCGGCATCGACGCTTGCCCGGCCAGCATCGGGTGCAGGCAATTCTGCGAGCTTGGCCTGAGCGGCCTTGTGTTCGGCCTCAGCCTGCGCGCGCTGCTCCGCAAGGTCAGCCGCCGCTGCATCGAGTTCCGTGAGCCGCGCCGCATGGCGCTCGCGCGCCGCTTCTGCCTGATCGAGTGCACGCAGGGCCTGCCGTTCGCCATCGCTGGCTTCCGCAATGGCCCGTTCCTGCGCGATCAGGCCGCTGGTGAGCTGCTGATATTCTTGCTGGATCGAGTCCTGCCGGCTGGTTGCGCTCTCCACCGCGCTGCGCAAGGCGGGCAATTGCTGCTCAAGCTGAGCCAAGCGGTTCTCCGCTTCAAGCCGGGCTGCTTCGGCAGCGCCTTCGCCATGAGCGACAAAGCCATCCCACCGGCGCAGGCGGCCGTCGGTCGTGACCAGCCATTCCCCCGGCTCGAGCGTGCGGCCATCGTCGCTGTTCGCGACATGCACCTGGCTGAGGCGGGCCCGCAATTCGTCCGGACACTGCGTCAATTGTGCGAGCAGGCTGTCCGCAACCGGAGCAGGCGCAGCACCGCCAGTCCAGAATCTGCCATCTCCGTCCACAGGCCCTACGGGCGACTTCGCATCACATCCCAGCACCGCTGCGACAGCGCGTTCATAACCGGGCTTGGCCTTGACCCCGTCGAGCGCAATCGCGCGGCCCTTGCGCTGCTCGCGTTGGCGCAGACGGTTGTCGCGGTCCCGGGCCAAAGCCTGATATTCGCGCTCAATCCCGGCGAGCTCCGCCTTCGCGGTCGCTAGCTGCGAAGCGGCACTATCGCGGGCAGCTTGCAGCTCAGACTTGCGAGCCTGCTGCGCTTCGAGTTCAGCGCGAAGTGCCTCGAGAGACGATTGCGCGCTACTCACCGCTTGCTGCGCGCAGCGAACAGCTTGCTCTGCTTCGTCTGCGCTGGGAATCTGCGCGCGCTGGGCTTGCTGGCGTTCGCTTTCGGAAGCGAGCCGGTCAAGCCTCGCCTTGGCCTGGCTGATCTCCGCTTCGACCACGCGCCATTCCGCTTCTACGCCCGCCTGATCGGCGGTCGCCTTGGCAAAAGCGAGTTCTGCGGTACGGCTGGCACGCTCGGTATCTTCGGATTTCGCGACGAGGGCAGGGCGAGCCGCTTCGTCCTTCTCCAGCGCAGCGATGCTCGCCGCCAGCTCGCGATCGAGCCGGGCAAGTGCTTCCGCTGCATCCCTGGTCAGGCGGTCCGCATCGGTCCGGTCTTCTTCAAGCCGCGTCTGCTGGCGCTGCAAGTCATTGAGGCGCTGCTCGGCTGCTTCCAGCTTTTCCGTCAGCGCTGCCATGCGGTGACCATGCGCGCTGGCATCGTCGCGCCGGTCGGCTTGCTCTTCGCGTACTTCCGAGAGCTTTTCCGCTGCTTCGCGCTGCGCCTTCTGCGCTTCCGCTACAGCCGCTTGCGCGCTCGCAACCCGCTCATCCGCCGCTTTCGCTTCTGCCCGCGCCGCATCAGCCGCTGCCGCTGCATCGCGCCAACGTGCGTAAAGCAGCCGCGCCTCCGCGTGGCGAATCTCGTCGGTCAGCTTGGCGTAGCGCTCGGCCTGCTTGGCTTGCCGCCGGAGCGACGCCATTTGCGAATCCAGGCCCGCCATCAGGTCTTCGAGCCGCTCAAGGTTCTTCTCGGTCGAGCGCAGCTTGCTTTCCGCGTCCTTGCGCCTCACATGCAGGCCCGCGATGCCAGCCGCTTCTTCCAGCATCATGCGGCGTTCGGCTGGCTTCGCGGCGATCACCTGCGCGATCTTGCCCTGACTGACGAGCGCAGGGGAGTGCGCGCCTGTCGCGGCATCCGCAAAAGTCAGCGCGATGTCCTTCGCCCGCACGTCGCGCCCGTTGACGCGGTAAGCGCTGCCCGCACCGCGCTCGATCCGGCGCATGACCTCGAGTTCTTCGCCGTCGCTATCGGCCGCCTGCAGCACGACTTCCGCGAAATCGCGCGGAGGCCGCGTCTCGGTCCCTGCGAAGATCACATCTTCCATCCCGCCGGAACGCATCGACTTGGGCGAGTTTTCGCCCATGACCCAGCGGATCGCTTCGAGCAGGTTGGATTTACCGCACCCGTTCGGGCCAACAACGCCGGTCAGGCCGGGTTCAACGCGCAATTCGGCTGGTTCAACGAAGCTCTTGAAGCCGCTGAGCTTGAGCTTCCTGATCTCCATCCTTGCGCGTCCTCCCGTTTAGGCGCGGCTCTTAGCGAGCGCCCGCCTTTTGCAACAGGGCTTCGAGCGCCGCCCAGCCGTTCTCGTCGACCTTGCGACCATTGATGAAGAAAGTCGGCGTGCCGGTGACACCGAGTTCCTCGGACTGCTGATTGGAACGCTCTGCAATTGCCTGAACGCTCTGTGCGTCAGCAAGGCAGGTGCGGGCCTGGTCTGCACTGAGCCCGCGTGCAGCGAAGAAATCGAGCAAGCCGGTGACCTCCGCAACCCGCACGAAACGCTGATCTTCGGGCAATTGCATCGCGCTTTCCAGCGCTTGCGGATTGGCTTGAGCCTGCTGGAGGACAGTGCCGAGATTGGCCCAGACCTGATCAGCGAGCGGGTGGAACGCTTCAGGCGAGCCGCAGCGCACCATCCGCGCCATCACAAGGTCGATGCCGTTGTGGATCTGGTTGCGCAGTTCAAAGCTGACTACGCCGGAGTTCACGTATTTCTCCTTGAGCGGCTGCGCGCCGGTTACAGAGAAGTTGGCGCATGCCCCGCAGGTCAGCGACGCGTACTCGATCAGCTTGATCGGTGCATCGGGATTGCCCACAAGGTAACCGTCATAGTCCGTGACCTGGACCACATCGCGCCATTCCATGCCTTCAGGCGCAGGGATCGCCGCAATCGGCTCGCCAGCCAGATCAGCGGCCTGTTCCGTCTCGGAGCCGCAAGCGACCAGAGCCAGAGCAGCCGCGCCAGAGAACGCGATTTTTAGAGTACGAGCGAGTGTCATGACAGATGCAATCCTCGAATATGAATAGACAGGGGTAGCCTAAGGGGCCCAATCGGTGAAGCGGAGCGATACCCAAGCACGCAGGCTTTCCACAAGGGTTTGTGCAGATGGGACGCCTATTTTCCGTTTTGGGACGAATTCTCAGGGAAAAGCGCTTCATCGAGCTTTGGGTTGAGTGTGGGCCAGCTATGCGCGCCTTCAACGAGCCTTCCGTTGATCGCAAAGCTGGGCGTCCCGCGCACACCTACGTCCCGCGCATAGGACTGTGTGGCATCCGCCAATGCTTTTGCCTGAGCTTCATTGTTCAGGCATTTGTCGAGGTCGGTAATCCGATAGCCGCGCTGTTTCATGATTTCGTAGAAACCGAAATCATTGGCGATGTTGCGGCGGCTGGCGGCGCCCGGCTGCGTCCAGCGAGCAATCTGTGCCTGGCTCGCGCCTTGCGCTGTGCCGAGCCACTTTTCCTGGCTCAGCATGAACGCCGCATGGTTTTGCTTGAACTTCAAGGGATCGCCGCAATGAGTCATCATGGAGATCGTGAGGTCGATCGGATTGCGGAGGAGCTGGCGGTATTCGACCGCTACCTTGCCGGATCCGATATAGGCCAGCTCGAGCACGGGATCGCCTTCGCGGGCAAAGGTTGCGCAATGTGAGCAGGTGTAGCTGACATATTCGGTAAGCGTTACCTGCGCATCAGGGTTGCCGATCCGGTGGCTGACTTCGTCTTCCTTGACGGTCAGGTTCCAGTTGCCGCTTTGCGCCAGTGCAACCGGTGCGAGCGCCACCGCAGCGGTCGCCAATGCCAGCTTGAATGATTTCACTTGGAATTAGTCCTTCTTCTTCTTCTTCTTCTTCTCGTCATCGCCGAGGCTGCGAGCGAGCGATTCCAGCACCGTGCGCAGCTCCGGATCGCCGATATCGCGCAAGCTGTCTCCCAATTCCATCGGGATCGGCTTGAGCGAAGGCGGGGCCTTGGGTTTTTCCTCTGCAGATGGCGGCTTAACCTCACCTTGCCGCAGCTTGACCCGTGCGACGGCGTTATAACCGAAAAAGCGGTTCACGCGCTCGATGATTTCAGGGATCACTTGCTGGATCAGAGGGGCGTGGGCAGGCGTGACGACCAACTGGAGGATGCCTTCCGACTTCTCGCCCGGAGGGAAGCGGATTGCCTCCGGCATACAAACCCGAGCATGGGTTGGACCAACGATCTCCGGCCAGCGCGTGACGACATTGGATTGCACAAAACCGAACCGCCGAAAGGCCGTGCGGCCGATCTGCGGCATCAGCTCGCCAATGGGCTTGGGCGAACCGCCGCGCGGGCGCTGCCAAATTCGCGCGCCTTTCTGGCCTTTCGTGGATTTGCCGGGCTTGTCACGTTCCATTGCGGCAATGCTCATGCCATAGGCGGCGCGTGGCCGCCACTGTCTCTGAACTCCTGCTCCACTGGTATGACCAGCACGCGCGCGATCTGCCGTGGCGATTGCCGCCTGCTGCGCCTTTGCCGGATGATCCGAGCTGGCCTTACCGCGTATGGCTTTCCGAAGTGATGCTGCAACAGACCACGGTGGCCGCAGTGAAGCCGTATTTCGCGAAGTTTGTTGAGACATGGCCGAACGTCAAAGCGCTGGCGGCGGCGGACGAGGCTGAGATCATGAGCGCATGGGCGGGCCTTGGCTATTATTCGCGGGCGCGCAATCTGGCGAAAGCGGCGCGTGAAGTAGCTGCGATGGGCGGTTTCCCGCGCACAGAGGCCGAATTGCGCAAGCTGCCGGGGCTGGGCGCTTACACCGCGGCTGCGATCGCGGCGATCGCGTTTGGCGAACGCGCGGTGGTCGTCGATGCCAATGTCGAGCGGGTGGTTGCGCGGTTGTTTGCGATCGAAGAGCCTTTGCCCGGCGCGCGAAAAGCCATTCGGGAGAGAGCCGACGCAATTACGCCAGAGAGCCGCGCAGGCGATTTTGCGCAGGCGATGATGGATCTGGGAAGCCAGATTTGCACAACGCGTGCGCCGAAATGCCTGCTGTGTCCGCTCGCGGAGCAATGCGCGGCAAAGGCGAAGGGAAACGCGGAAGACCTGCCGGTCAAACCGCCCAAGAAAGTCAAGCCGGAGCGGGTTGGCACAGCCTATTGGATCGAGCGCGGCGAGGAGAGCGCACGGGAAGTGTGGCTCGTCACACGGCAAGGCACAGGGATGCTCGGCGGGATGCGCGCTTTGCCCGATGATGGCTGGAGCGCGCGCGAAGATGGCTCAGGTGAGCCACCGATAGACGGAGAATGGGAGCTTCTTGGCGCGGTGAGCCACGCCTTCACCCATGCGTCGCTGACGCTAAGCGTGGCCCGCTACGCAGGCGAACTCCTGCCGTCAGGCGAAGGCGAATGGTGGCCGGTGGAGCAACTCGACGACGCCGGCCTCCCGACGCTGTTCGCGAAAGCTGCGCGGCTGGCTTTAGCCCAGGACTAGAGGATCCCGCCGCCCAGGCTGAGCCGCACGACTGCGATCAGGCCCACGATCAGGCAGAAATTGCGGCCTCCATTGCTGGACGAGAGTTGACCCACGACAATGCCGATGACGATCAAGGGCAGGGCGATCCAGTTGGCCCAGCCAAGCAAGGGGATTTGCGCTGGGATAACGATTACCAGCGCCACGATACCGATCAGAATCGAAATAAGATTGAGCATGTGTGTTATATAGGTATAACACCTGTTGCTGACAAGTCCCATTCATCTCAAATCATTATTTGCTCGTATCCCACACAATTGACCGCGCGCTTGCCTTCGCGCATTGACGCATCAAAGTTTCAAGAGAGGACTTACATGGCATTTCGCAATTTCGATGACGCAGCGCTGTCTCGCCGTTCGCTGCTGCGCGGCAGTGCGTTGCTGGCTGCTGGTGCAACACTGTCTGGACTGCCGTTGGGGCAGGTCGCGCTTGCCAATGTCCCGCAATCGAATGACTGGTCGGCGATCCGTGCGATGATCAACGAGTATGTGGGCAGCGGCAAGGTCGCCAACATGCTCGTGGCGCTGGGCGAAGCGTCGCACGACCCTTACGCAATTGCGCGCGGGGAGCTGGGCCTCGGCTCGAGCGTCACAGCCAATATGGATTCGCTCTATCGGATTTATTCGATGACCAAGCCGATTACCGGCATGGCGACGATGATGCTGATCGACGAAGGCAAGATCGGGCTTGATCAGCCAGTCGCGGAAATCCTGCCTGCATTTGCGGAAATGCGCGTGCTGGTCGATCCGGAAGGTTCGCTCGACAACACCGTGCCGGCCAATCAGCCGATCACGATCCGGCATGTCCTGACGCATACTGCAGGGCTTGGATATGACATTACCGCCAAGGGCCCGCTGCTGAAGGCCTATCAGGCCAATGGCATCACCTCCGGTCAGCTCAGCCGCTTCCCGATTCCCGGCATTCCAAATGTCAAATCCGCTCCGGGCCTCGCCGCCTGGGCAGATCGGCTGGCGACCATGCCGCTGATTGCTCAGCCCGCCACGAAATGGAGCTATTCTGCCGGAATGGACCTGCTCGGCCGCATCATCGAGGTCGCCTCCGGCCAGAGCTTTGACACTTTCCTGCAGGAGCGCCTGTTCGGCCCGTGCGGGATGACCAGCACCTGGTTCCAGGTTCCTGAAAGCGAAAAGACCCGCCTGACCGACAATCTTGGCATAGTGATGGGCGCGACGATCCCGTTCGATCCGGCAGGCATGTCGATTTTCCTCGATAGACCGCCGATCCTGTGGGGCGGGTCGGGTCTTGTTTCGTCGCCGCGCGATTACGACCGTTTCCTGCGCATGCTGCTCGGCTATGGCAAGCTCGAAGGCAAGCGCGTGATGGGCGAACTCGCTGTGCGGGTTGGCACAAGCAACCTCTTGCCGAAGACGGTTTCGACTGAAGGCAGCTGGGTTTCAGGCCAGGGCATGGGCGCAGCGGGCCGCGTCACATCCAACACCTTTGGCTGGGGCGGGGCGGCAGGAACGCTTGCCGCGGTCGATTACAAGAACGAACTGCGCATGGGTCTGTTCACGCAGTATATGCCGGCTGATGCATTGCCAGTGCGCGATCGGTTCATCGCGGCCATGCTTGAAGATCTGGGCGAAGCGGGCCGGGATGTCATCATTGGCTGAGGCCGCTAGCAAAGCTCCGCTCGCTTTTTCCGGTTCGCCGCTCGACCGGGCGGACAACACCCGCGCCGATCCGGAAGCGCTGGCTGCGCTGATGAACTGGAAGGCGCGGCTGCTCGCGCTCGACGGGCTGATGCCAGCGATGGACGATCATGGCCGTCTTGCCTGGGGCACGCTGGCAGATGCACCAGAGGATGCGGAACTGGTGTTCCTCGGCATTGATCGGAGCGAGGGCGGGGAGAAGGCGTGCTTTGCCGCTGTGCCGGAACGCGGCGATGCAAGCCCGCGCATGGCGAACCCGCAATTGTGGTCGCTGATGGCGACGCTGGAGCCGGGCGATCTCGCGCTATACGGCGGCGCGCGCAGCATCGTTGACTGGCATGCAAGGCACCGTTTCTGCGCGCAATGCGGCGCGTCAACGACTATCGCTAAGGGCGGCTGGCAACGAGCGTGCAGGAATTGCGGTGCGCAACATTTCCCGCGCACCGACCCGGTTACTATCATGCTGGTCGAATATAACGGCAAGCTGATGTTGGGGCGCGGCAAGGGCTGGCCGGAGAAGAGCTTTTCCGCGCTCGCAGGCTTTGTCGAGCCCGGCGAGACCATCGAGGAAGCGGTGGCGCGCGAAGTGTTCGAGGAATCAGGCGTACGGGCGCGCGATGTGTCCTATATCGCCAGCCAGCCATGGCCATTCCCGAGCCAGCTGATGATCGGCTGCCACAGCCACACCGATGATGACGGGCTCACCATCGATTATACCGAAATGGCAGAGATCGAATGGTTCACCCGCGATGACGTTGCGGCCTCGCTTGCGGGCGATGGGCCGTTCCGCACGCCGCCGCGCCATGCTATTGCGCATACCTTGATGCAATGGTGGATCGATCAATGAGCGAGACTGCACCCACACAGCTTACGATCGACATCTTCTCCGATGTCATGTGCCCTTGGTGCCTGATCGGATATGGCCAGCTGTCGAAGGCGCTTGAGGAACTCGACGGCGAAGTGGAGGCGCAAGTGCGCTGGCGTCCGTTTGAGCTCAATCCCAACATGCCCGCAGCAGGTGAAGATCTCGATGAGCATCTCGGGCAGAAATACCGGCGAAGCGATGAAGAACGCGCTGCCATTCGCCAACGGATACAGACGATCGCAAGCGAGGCGGGTGTCTCGCTTGCCTATGAACGCGAAGGGGAGGGTGAAGCCCGCCCGGCAATGATCTGGAACACGCGCGCGGCACATATGCTGCTGGCATGGGCGCTGGAAGAGGCAGGGTCTGAGGTCCAGACCGCGCTGAAGCTCGCGCTGTTCAAGGCGCATTTCAACGAGCGCCGCAATGTCTCGGACCGCGAGGTGCTGCTCGATATCGCTGCATCGGTGGGCTTGCACCGGGAGGCGGCCAGGGCTGCGCTCGATGACGAGACGCTGCTCGCGCGCGTCATCGCGGAGGAGCGGCAGGCTTATGACATGAACATCACCGGTGTCCCGGCGATGGTCGTCTCTGGCAAGTTCCTGATCCCCGGCGCGCAGGCGCCAGAGGTCTATGTCAACGCGCTGCGCCGGGTTGCGGAGAAGGTCGCAGCTGCGGGGTAATTGCTTTCGTCCGGTTACGACCTAATTCAGGACGCCCGTAGTTTTGCGATCTCAACGGGCTTTTCGGCCGCATGATGCGGAAAAGAGAAGGACAGCAAACCGCGGCCCTTCTCCCCTTTCCTGTTTTGGGTGGCTATTCGGCAGGCTTGGCTGTTCCAGCCGTTCCATCATCGCCGGCAAAATTCCAGCTACCGTCCTCATTCATTGGCGAATTGACCCAGCATTGTGCAGGGACGGAGAGGTCTTCGTTGCTCAAGTCTGTGTAACAGAGTTTGCCGGGTTCCGGGACAGTGAAGCTGGCGGTGAACTCTTCGCCTCCAATCACCCCTTCAGCAGTCCCATCGGCCGCGACAGTCAAGACGCCTTCAGTTCCGTCGGCATAGGTCAGCGAATAAGTTCCGGCTGCATCTTCAGCGCTTGCCCACATCGAGGGGTCAGCTGCCACCGATTGTGTGTCTGCGGCGACACTTTCATCTGTAACTGGTCCCTCTTCCTGAGCACCCGAACAAGCGGCCACCACAAGCGCTCCACTCAAAATCCAAATCCTATTCATAACAGTCCCCTTGTTTCTCGGGAGCGCGGTCGGTCACCCAACGCTCTTGAGACGAATTGCGACCTCGGGGTCACGTTGCCGCAAACGCGCCCGGTGGGCAAGTTTACTGGATCAGAAAGTCCAAACTCCGAAACGATGCTTTGTCCGCTTACGCCCCATTTCCGAGCATCGATCAGCAGCGCGCTAGATCAGCCCAAGGCTCTGAAGTTTGCCTGCGAGCTTTCCAGGCAGTACATCGCCCAACTCCTCGCCCTCTTCAAGGTCACGCGGAGGCTCGCCCTTGAGATAGCGCCAGCCCTGATGAGCACGCTTTGGGACCGGGTGGACGCGGATCAGGCGCGGTTCCAGCTCGATCAGCCAGCGCCCGCTGTCAGTCTGGCTGAAACCTTCGATCCGCGAGCGCGCGACGATCTGGTGCTGGTGGATCCAGTAGAGCGAGCCGCCGATGCAGTCCTGCCATTTGGTCGGACGATATTTGGTCGTCAGATGCGGGCTGCGCCGCCCGGCATACCAGCTCTGGATATCGTCATAGCTCTGCGCGCCAAAGGCGATCTTGGTCAGGTTAAGCGGCATGGCGATGAGATGGTCTGCCTGCGCGAGAAATCAAGCCAGTCCCGCTGCCACTGCCAGCCCGAGGAAGGCGAAGAACCCCATGCTGTCGGTGATCATGGTTACGAAAACGGACGAGGCCACTGCCGGGTCCTGGTTCAGCCGTTCGAACATCACGGGGACAAGCACCCCCGCCATGCCGGACACGATGATATTAATCACCATCGCAGCGGCGATCACCATGCCAAGCTCAGGGGTGAAGATTGCTGCGGTACCGATCCCGATCAACACGGCAATGGTCACGCCGTTGAGCAGCGCAACGCGCAGCTCGCGCCAAACGATCCGCCACGTGTTGGCGCGGGTAAGCTGGTTGGTCGCAATCGCGCGCACCGCGACCGCCATGGTCTGCGTGCCCGCATTGCCGCCAATGCTCGCAACAATGGGCATCAGCACGGCGAGCGCGACGAGCTTTTCGATCGCCGCCCCGAAATAGGCGATGATCGCGCTTCCGACCAATGCCGTGCCAAGGTTGGCAATCAGCCAGCGCACGCGGCTACCATAGGCTTCCCGGATCGGCTCGTTGATGTCGCCATCGCCTGCGCCTGAGAGAAGCAGCGCGTCTTCGCCTGCCTCTTCAGAGATGATGTGGAGCACATCGTCCACTGTCATCTGCCCGACCAGCCGTCCGCTTTCGTCCACCACGGCGGCCGAGATCAGCCCGTATTTCTGGAACATCAGGCCCAGTTCTTCCTGGTCCGTCGAAACCGGGATCAGCGTCTGGTCGCGCTTCATCACATCAGTCAGCGCGATGTTGCGCGGCGCAGTCAGAATCCAGTTGAGTGAGCAGGTTCCGACCGGGTGGTGCCGCTCGTCAACCACGAAGACTTCGAAGAATTCATGCGTGAGATCGCCTTCCTCGCGCAGGTAATCGATCAGGTCCCCGACCGAGAGATGCTCGGGCACTGCCACGAAATGGCGGTTCATCAGACGCCCGGCGGTCTCTTCCGGATAAGCGAGTGCGCTCTCGATCGCGACGCGGTCTTCCGCCTCGATTTCGGCAAGGACAGCCCGCTGGTCTTCCGCGTCGAGGTCCTCGATCAGCTGGACCGCGTCATCGGTCTCGAGTTGTTCGATGATGGTCGCGACCGCTTGTGGGTCCAATGATTCCATCATGTCTTCGCGGACATAGTCGTTGAGTTCCGCGATCACGTCGGAGCTCATCAGGTCCGTGATGGAGGCAGCAAGCTCGGCCCGCTCGTCGCGCTCGAGCAATTCCAAAAGGTCGGCGATGTCGGCCGGGTGGAGCGGCTCTACCAGGTCATAGACCGCGCCCTTGTCTTCCTCGTCGAGCGCATCGCGAACGGCGCGGATGTAGGCGGGCTTGAGCCTGTTTTCCTCGTCGTGCCGCTCGTCATCGATACGGTCGTCCGGCTTGGCATCGGGTTTTGCGCTGTCCTCGGAATCGGTCTGTGCCGGCGGATCGGCCAGCATCACATCATCTTCGGAAAGGCGCTCGTTTTCGGCCATGGCGAGAGGTCTAGGCGGCACGAAATGAAAAGCAAGCCGTGACAGGCGGGTTTAGACTGCTAAAGAGCCGCAAGCACACGAACAGAGTTGAAATACTGGAGATACCCATGGCCGAAACACTGACCTTCACCCTTGAATCCGGCGACGTCGTGATCAAACTGCGTCCGGACCTGGCTCCCGGCCATGTTGAGCGGATTACCGAGCTTGCAAGCGAAGGCTTCTATGACGGCGTGGTGTTCCACCGCGTGATCCCCGGCTTCATGGCGCAGGGCGGCGATCCGACCGGTACCGGCATGGGCGGCAGCGACAAGCCGGACCTGAAGGCTGAGTTCAACGCGGAACCGCATGTGCGCGGCACCTGCTCGATGGCGCGTACGCAAGTGCCGGACAGCGCGAACAGCCAGTTCTTCATCTGCTTCGACGATGCGCATTTCCTCGACGGGCAATACACCGTCTGGGGCCAGGTCGAGAGCGGCATGGAGCACATCGATTCCCTGCCCAAGGGTGAGCCACCGGCGAACCCGGGCAAGATCGTGAAAGCGACTGTTGGGTGATCCTCCACTCGCGACGTCCCTAAGCCTCGTCAGCGAGGTTCTCAGGACCGCGCGCGACCCCTGGTGGATTATCGGCAGCGCGGCGGTGGCGCTGCATGGCGGCGATGCGGGCTACATTGCCGATATCGATGTAATCGTGTCGCGGCGCGACCTGGATGCGCTCTATGACTCGCTGCCCCTCACGGACACGCCTGACGATGGCAAGACGATGTTCCGTTCTCAGCGCTTCGGGCGCTGGGCAGGGCCGGCCCTCGACGTCGAATTCATGACGGGACTGGAAGTACTGGCCAATGGCGCGTGGGAGGCGGTAGAGCCGAGGACGCGTATTGCAGTGCAATGCGGCGAGGCGACGCTCTACCTTCCGGAAAGGTTCGAGCTGATCGCGATCCTGCGCCTTTTCGGGCGCGAAAAGGACCTCGCGCGCGCCGCCACGATATTGAACCAGTGAGAGCTTGATTCAGCCTCCCTTTGTCGCTCTGACAAGGGTATAGCTGCTGGGATCGCCGATCCCTTCCGCGCCTTTGTAAACCTCGGTGCGAACCAGTGAGCCATCGGAATTCGCCTTGAACCGAAGCGAATACGTGTGGCTTTCTCCTTCATCCAAATCGGTCACGTCGCGAAAAGTGAAAGCAATCTCGTCATCCCCGCCTGCAACCGCTTCAAGTCGCGGCTGGTTTCCTTGCGGGCAGTAATGGGTTGCAACGACCCGATCGCCGTCCAAGTGGTAGACAGTGATTGAGTGGAGTCCGGATCCGGTCTCCCATCGCTCTACAATGGTTTTTCCTCGTGCAGTGCTTTCGAAGACGATCTCCAGCGCTTCGGTTTCTGCAACTTTCCAGCGGCCCTGCCACGATGCGATTTGTGCAAATTGCAAATCTGCAGCAGATGCCGGAGCCTCCTCTGCATGCGAAATCGAGGCTAAGCCGACCAAGACGAGAGAAAAAGCGGCGAGCGCGGAGAAACTATATCGGGTCATGTTCCCATCTTGCGCGCCTTTGTCCGACTATCAAGGCGCAAGCACATTGAACCCCCGATAACTTCTCGCTAAACGCGCAGCCCTTATGAAACCCGATACCACTCCAGCCCAAAATCGGCCAAAGACCTATAGGGTCAAGAGCTTCGGCTGTCAGATGAACGTCTATGATGGCGAGCGCATGGCTGAGCTGCTTGCGGAGAAAGGCATCACCGAAGCGCCAGAGGGCGAAGATGCCGATCTGGTGGTGCTCAACACCTGTCACATTCGCGAGAAGGCGGCGGAGAAGATCTATTCCGACATTGGCCGTCTGACCAAAGGCAAGATACAAAAGAAAGTACCGATGATTGCGGTCGCAGGCTGCGTGGCGCAGGCCGAAGGCGAGGAGATCATGAAGCGCGCGCCTGCGGTTTCCATGGTGGTCGGCCCGCAGGCCTATCATCGCTTGCCCGATATGCTCGACAAGGCGGTGCAGGGCGAGCGCGTGACCGATACGGACATGCCCGCGATTGCGAAGTTCAATGCGCTGCCGCAGCGCAAGCGCCGCACGCCAAGCGCGTTTCTGACCGTGCAGGAAGGGTGCGACAAGTTCTGCACCTATTGCGTCGTGCCCTATACGCGCGGTGCGGAGATCTCTCGGCCGTACAATGACCTGCTGGACGAAGCTCGCAAACTGATAGAAGCGGGCGCGCGGGAAATCACGCTGCTCGGGCAGAATGTGAACGCCTGGTCCGGGGAGAATGAAACGGGCAGGACAGTGGGCCTTGCAGGGCTGATCCATTCGCTCGCCAGGCTCGATGGGCTGGAGCGCATCCGCTACACCACCAGCCATCCCAACGACATGGATGATGCGCTGATCGCTGCACATGGCGAAGTCGCCAAGCTGATGCCCTATCTCCATTTGCCCGTGCAGGCAGGCAATGACCGCGTGCTGAAAGCGATGAACCGCAGCCACACGGCCCAAAGCTATCTGCGGCTGCTTGAACGGTTCCGCGAAGCGCGGCCTGATATCGCGCTGTCTGGCGATTTCATCGTTGGTTTTCCGGGTGAGACCGAGGCGGAATTTGAAGACACGCTGAGCCTGGTGGACGAAGTGCGTTATGCGCAGGCCTACAGCTTCAAATACTCACCGCGTCCCGGAACGCCTGCTGCGACGATGGATAACCAGATAGCTAAAGAGGTGATGGAAGACCGGCTCCAGCGCTTGCAGGATCGGCTCAATCGCGATCAGCTCGCTTTCAATCAGGCGAGTGTCGGCAAGACCTGCGATGTGCTCGTCGAACGTAAGGGCAAGCACGAGGGGCAATGGCTGGGCAAATCGCCGTGGTTGCAGTCGGTTTGGTTTGAGGATGAAGCTCAGCTTGGCGATCTGGTGGCCGTCGAACTGGCGGAAGCAGGGCCCAACTCGCTGCGCGGTGTCGTCCGCGAGGTTGCGACGGTTTGATGACTTTCCACCACCGCGTTCAAGCCCTTCACTTGCAAGAACCGCATTCCAGCATCACATTCCATGAGTATCGACTCGAAGGAAGTGCATGGGCCGTAGACCGACAAAGACAACCGATCCGGTAATATCGCCAGATCCCGTCCCTTTACGTGAAGCCCGTCGGGCGCGCGTAGAACTCAGCTTCGAGAACCAGTCGCTTCTCGGCCTCCTTTTCGGACAATTCGACGCCAATCTCGTACAAGTCGAGAACCGTCTCGGCGTGTTTATCTCTGCCCGCGGGGACAGAATCGAAATCGAAGGGCCGGAAGACGCCGTCGCGACCGCGCGCGAAGTTTTGCAAGGCATGTATGACCGGCTCTCGCAGGGGCAGGACCTCGATGCAGGCGCGATCGAAGCGATCATCGCCATGTCGAACGAGCCGACGCTTGAAGGGATTGTGAACGCGGACCGGAACTCTCCGCCGATCATGATCCGTACGCGCCGCAAGACCATCGTGCCTAGGAGTGCGATGCAGGCGATCTACATGCGCTCTCTGGCGCGCGATGACATCATCTTCGCGCTCGGTCCGGCGGGGACCGGCAAGACCTATCTTGCGGTCGCACAGGCGGTTAGCCAGCTGATCACCGGCAGTGTGCAGCGGCTGATCCTCTCGCGCCCGGCGGTGGAAGCGGGTGAGAAGCTCGGCTTCCTCCCCGGTGACATGAAGGACAAGGTCGATCCCTATCTGCGCCCGCTCTATGACGCGCTTTACGATTGTATGCCGCCAGAGCAGGTCGAGCGGCGGCTGGCGAGCGGAGAGATCGAGATTGCGCCGATTGCTTTCATGCGCGGGCGCACGCTGGCGGATGCCTTCGTTATCCTTGATGAGGCCCAGAACACCACGCGCGAACAGATGAAGATGTTCCTCACCCGGTTTGGCCAGAACAGCCGGATGGTGGTGTGCGGCGACCCGCGCCAGGTCGATATTCCGGGCGGCGACCGGATGAGCGGGCTTGCCGATGCGGTCGAGAAGCTGGAGAATGTCGAAGGCTTCGGCACGATCCGCTTCACCGCCGCCGACGTGGTCCGACACCCGATCGTGGGCCGGATCGTCGAGGCTTATGAGGGCAAGGCGGAGTGAACTTGCGCTCTCGTCATTGCGAGGAGGCGAAGCCGACGCGGCATTCCAGCAAATGGGACTGGATTGCATCGCTCCGCTCGCAATGACGGTTTGCAGATAGACATCGACATTGACGGCTGGCCGGAAGGGGATTGGGAGGCTCTTGCCGAACGCGCGGCGGCGGCGGCGGCTGAGGTTGAGCCGTCACTAGCCAATCCGCGTCTGACTGCCAGCCTGCTTTTTACGACGGACGATGAAGTCCACACGCTCAACCGCGAATGGCGGGATCGTGACAAGCCCACCAATGTCTTAAGTTTTCCGATGCTTACCGAAGAGGAACTGCTTGAACTCGCGCTCGACGGCCCGCCAGTTATGCTCGGCGATCTGGCACTCGCGTACGAGACTTGCGCTCGCGAGTCGGACGAAAAAGGCATCTCGCTCAAGCATCATGCAGCGCATCTGATCGTTCACGGGCTGCTCCATCTGGCCGGCCATGATCACGTCGATTCCGACGAGCAAGCCGACGCCATGGAGGCTCTGGAAATCACCGCCCTTGCAAAACTGGGCATACCGGACCCATATGGGGACCGCACATGACAGGAGTTTCACACAGGGCCATGCCCGATTCCCCATCCGCCGCGGGAGACGCGGAGAGTAGAAGCGGGTTCTTGCCCGCCTTGCGAAAAATCCTGAAGCTGGGCGGCGGCGACCGTTCCTTGCGCGCGCAGCTTGAAGAAGCCATCGACGAGCACGAGGACGAGAAGGGCGACAACGAAGTCAGCGCGCCCGACAATGGCGATCTCTCGCCGGTCGAGCGGCAGATGCTGCGCAATTTGCTGCATTTCAGCGAGCATGACGCGGATGATGTCGCGGTCCCGCGCGGCGAGATCATCGCTGTTCCGACCTCTTCCAGCTGGGACGAGTTGATCGCGGCTTTCTCTGAACATGGTCATTCGCGCATGCCAGTCTATCGCGAGACGCTCGATGAAGTGATCGGGATGATCCACATCAAGGACGTGTTTCCGTTCCTCGCGGAAAAGAAGGAACCGCCACGCGACTGGACGACGCTGATGCGCCAGCCGCTCTATGTCCCGCAGGCGCGCGGGGCGCTGGATGTGCTGGCTGACATGCGCGCGCGCCGGGTCCATCTGGCGATCGTGCTCGATGAATTCTCCGGTACCGATGGGCTCATTACGATTGAAGACCTGGTCGAAGAGATCGTTGGCGAAATCGAGGACGAACATGACGATGCGCCTGAGGAACTGATCGTTCCTATTGGCGACGGGCAGTGGGATGTCGATGCACGGGCTGAGCTTGAGGACATAGCGGAGCTGGTCGATCCACGCCTCGCCGAGGTGGAGGAATCGGTTGATACGCTGGGCGGCCTGACCTTCGTCCTGGCAGAACAAGTCCCGCCCGTGGGCACGATTGTCGAACATGACAGTGGCTGGCGGAT
Organism: Altererythrobacter sp. GH1-8; assembly: GCF_043702085.1. Taxonomy (GTDB): domain Bacteria; phylum Pseudomonadota; class Alphaproteobacteria; order Sphingomonadales; family Sphingomonadaceae; genus Erythrobacter. The sequence goes on from NZ_CP171690.1 coordinate 1,923,887, forward strand.
CGAGGTGACCGCCGGGGATGAGACCCATGTCACCCGCTTGCGGCTGCATGCGCCGGTGAACGCGAAAGACGCAATCGAAGGCTGATTTTTTGCTGACTTGATGCATTTTTTTGCATCTTTTCCTTGCTCTCATGCGTACTTCTCATGAGAGGTTTGAAAAGATATGCCATCACGTCGTTTGCCACCGCTTCGCGCCCTCGAGGCCTTCATGCGCACCGTGCGCCTGGGATCGGCAAGGGCTGCTGCGGAAGAGATTGGCCTCAGTCCGTCGGCGCTCTCCCGGCGGATCGCAAACCTCGAGGAATTCGTCGGCAAGAAGCTGTTCACCCGTGCTCGCCAGTCGATGCAGCTGACAGATGAGGGTCAGGCATTTTACGAGGCAGTGAACCCGCATCTGGAGGCGCTCGCGCGGGCGGTCGAGAACCAGTCTGACAACATCTCGCTGCTCCGGTTGAGGCTGGGCGTGCTGCCGCTGTTTGGGAGCCAGCGCCTGTTCCCGCGCCTCGGCGAACTGCGCAAGCGTCATCCGTTGCTGCACATCGACATCGACACCGGCCCGCACCTGGAGGACCGCGTCGGGGATACGCTTGACGCGGCCATTATCCTCTCAAAGGGGCCGAATACTTCGCTGCATGCCGTGCGCCTCGACCACAACATGGTGCACGCTATTTGCAGCCAGGATGTTGCTGCCAAATTGGGCGCGGAGCTCGACAGGGAGAAACTCGCCAAGCAGACATTCCTGATCCACAACGAGCTGCCGGCCAGCTTTGAAGCCTGGAAACGCGCGCTCGGATGCGAAGATCTGGATCCCGCCGCAATCGATCACTACGATTCGGGTCAGCTGATGCTGGCGGCAGCGGCACAGGGGCTGGGCATTGCGATCATGCATGATGATCACTTGCGCCGGTCGGAAGACAGCCGGCTGACCAACCTCTACGGGCTCGAAGTCGAAAGCCCTTATAGCTATTGGTTCGTATGCAAACCGACTGCGCTTGAAATGCGTCCCGTGCGCCTGTTTCACGACTGGTTGGTCCGCGCAGAACTCTGAGCTGCAAGTCCGTCTACTCGATCGGGAAATTCTTGTCCGGCGCGGTGTAGCGGATCGCCTCAACGGTGTGCTCGAAATCGCGCAGCGGCCTGCCGAGGCTGGCCACCAGAGCCGCTTCGATTTCTTCCCGCGCCTTGGCCGCGATGGCCTTGCGACCGCGATAATCTTCCGGGCTGAAAGGTTCGAGATAATGAATCACGAGCCTGAATGTCCCTTTGCGCGCCATGATCCGCATAGCATTGTGAAGCCCGCTTTCTTCGCCGACCCAACCTATTTCCTCGGCATTCTCGCCATAATCGAGCATGACGGGCTGCACGAGAACCCCGGGGGGAGGGGGCTCAAGCACCGAGAGCATGGAGCTCTTGAACGGCAAGAGCGACTGGCCATCGGTCACGGTTCCTTCTGGAAACACCGTGACCGACCAATTGTCCTGCAAGGCCTCCTTCAGAGCGTTGATCTGTTCAGCGACCCCCAAACGGTACTCACGCTTTACAAAGACGGTGCGGTTCAGGCTGCATAGCCAGCCGATCACCGGCACTTCCGACAGTTCCTGCTTGGCGACGAAAGCGGTCCCGCTCGCGCCGGCTGTGGCGAGAATATCAATCCATGACAGATGGTTCGCGATGAAGAAGACATCGCGCCGCAAGGGTGTTCCGACAATTGTCACCCGCGCCCCCACAACGCGTGCGGTGTAGCGCAGGAACAGCATCGGGAACGGCGAGCCATACGCCAACGTGCGGTACAGGTAATGCAGCGGCACGAAGACTATGAGCAGCGCGATGATTGCCAATGTGCGAAGGATGAAACGGATCCATCCAGCGATGGTCAGCGGGACATTCTCGCCCCGCATCGCAGCCATCCGCTTGCGGCCATATTTCTCAGCGCGGCGAAGCGCCTTATCGCTAATCTTTTCGGTCGAGGCGGACGCCATAAAGCTCCATTCGGTGATCAACCAGGCGGTAACCCAGCTTTTCTGCGATCACGCGCTGCAAAGCCTCCAATTCAGGATCGACGAATTCAACGACCTTGCCGGTCTCGACATCGATCAGATGATCGTGATGCGCTTCCGGCGCGGCCTCGTAACGCGCTCTGCCGTCTCCGAAATCATGGCGGTCCAGAATGCCTGCCTCTTCGAACAGGCGCACGGTCCGATACACCGTCGCGATGGAGATCTTGGGATCTACCGCAGATGCGCGCTGGTGGAGGAGTTCGACATCAGGGTGATCCTCGCTATCGGACAGGACCTTAGCGATGACACGGCGTTGCTCCGTAATTCGCAGGCCCTTGTCAGCACACAATTGCTCAAGGTCAATTCGCTGCGTCAATCAAACCTCCGACATGCATGATTCATGCTTCGCCCTATCCTTAGAGAGCAGTTGCCCTCCACTCAAGGGTGCGCGCGGCCGCTCCATGCAGTCGGTGGGGGATCGCGCGGCGATTACGCCGCTTTCTTGCGACGACCCCGCTTCTGGCCGGGCTTCCGCCCGAGCCCGATCTTCTTCGCCAGATCGCGGCGCGTCTCCGCATAGTTTGGTGCCACGATTGGGTAATCGGGGCCCAAGTCCCACCGTTCCCGATATTCTTCAGGCGTCAAGCGATGCTCGGTTGAGAGATGGCGCTTCAGCATCTTCATCTTCTTGCCGCAATCAAGACACACGATGTGGTCCTTCTTGACGGAGGCACGGATTGAAACCGCTGGTTCGGGCCGCACTTCGACCGGGCTGGCGTCTTCGCCCAATTTGGATAGGGCGTTGAATACATTACTGATAAGAGAGGGCACTTCATCCACGGCGACTGGATTGTTGCTTAGGTGTGCTGCAACAATATCGGAAGTCAAAGTAATGAGTGTCTCTTTCATATCGAGTTCTAAAGCGCTCATGAGTTCCTCGTCAGTTTTTCTTGTTGTATGGCTTTTCGCTTCTATGGCGCTCTCATGAACCTGCAGTTTGTCGAATGCAAGGGAACAAAAGCACCAGTGCCGACCAATCCGATCATGTGTGGATGTCGAGCGTCCGCGCGAAAGTGATGGCGTCGAGGCGGTCACCACTGGAGAGCTTGTAATAGTCCTTGCGCTGACCGATCGGCACAAAGCCTGACCTGCGATAGAGAGTTTCAGCCGGGTTATTCGAGCGCATTTCCAGAAACACGCGTGTAACGCCGCGAGTGGCCGCATTTCGGAACAGGGCTTCGATCAGGCCGGTTGCAATCCCACGCCCCCGATGCGCCGGATCGACCGCAATCAACAGCAATTCCTCTTCATCAGCCGCGTGTCGGCTCAACACAAATCCCGCAGCGGGGGCTTCGCTCACCTCAAACAGCGTGCCATGACAATCGGCCAGGATCGCGTGGGTGTGCGGCAAGATCAGCGCATCGCTAACCTGCTTGCGGTTCCAGGCTTCGCCCCATTGCGGGTCAAACGCCGCTTCCATCACCTGCATGATGTGGTCGACTTGATCCATCATGCCTCGGTACCTGCTGGTAGTTTCGCATCAGGCGGACGGCCATAAATCGCGGAGAGCGACTTGGTCAGGTGTTGATCTGCAAGCGTCAGGACCAGCCTTGCATCAGGATGCATGGGGGCGGCAATTCCGTGTCCGCGAGCGAATTGAACCGCCTCTGCTGCCGTTCCCGCGATTATTGGATGTATCAATTGCCGGGCCGCCTGTTCGGGAACGAGCGACTGCACTTCGTCTTGCGCCATTCCCGCGGCATCGAAATTCTGCGCGAAAACTTCGCCGTGCCCGGCCCGCATGGCGACACTGCAACATTTATCAGGATAGCATCTCCGCGCGACCGCGTTTACCAGAGCCAGTGTCGGGTAGCCGAGAACCTGTGCGCGCCACGCAAGGCCAAGTGCGCGGGCAGCCGCAAGACCGATGCGGACGCCCGTGAAACTTCCCGGGCCCAGCGAAACGAGGATCCGGTCCGCACGTCCCTTGTCAGGCATGTCGGCAATAATCGGGATCAGGCGTTCCGCATGACCGCGGCCGAGCACCTCGTGGTGCGAACCCGCCAGCTCTGTTCCATCGAACAAGGCAACGGAGCAAGCTTCTGTAGCGGTTTCGATCGCGAGTGTACGCATGGCTCGCGCAGTGCCTCAGCGAGCCAGCGCTCGCAAGTCAGATAATACGGTTGAACTTCTCGAAGTCGGGCCGCGGCGAACGATCAAAGATACTGTCTGGATCGCCATAGCCGATCGAACAGATGAAATTGACGCGGTGACGCGGCTCGTCCGCAAAGAACGTCGCATTCAGCTTGGCAGCATCGAAACCGGACATCGGTCCGCAATCAAGCCCGAGCGCGCGCGCAGCCAGCATCAGATACGCGCCTTGCAGGGAAGAGTTGCGGAACGCACCCTCCTTGCGGCCATCTTCATCACCTTCGAACCAGCTCTTCGCGTCGGTGTGCGGGAAGAGCCAGGGCAGCTCCTCATGGAAATCAATGTCATAGCCCAGAATGGCAGTAACCGGTGCTGCCTTGATTTTGGCCTTGTTGCCATCCGATGCGCATTCGACGAGCTTCGCCTTCTGTTCTTCGGACTTGACCCAAACGATGCGTATGGGCTGCATGTTGGCAGATGTCGGCGCCATCTTGGTGAGGTCCCAGATCGCGTGTAGCTGATCATCCGAAACCGGCTTGTCGAGCCATCCATTATATGTGCGCGCTTCATAGAAAAGCTGGTCGAGCGCGTCAGATGAAAGCTTATGATCGTGAAACTGTTTGGTCATGAAGGCCTCGAGAATATGTCTGAAAAATCAGGCGGCTCTGACTTCAACGACCTCGGGCACATAATGTTTCAACAGACCTTCGATCCCGTGCTTGAGCGTTGCCGTGGATGACGGACAGCCCGAGCACGACCCTTGTAGGGTCAGATAGACGATACCGTCCTTGAACCCGCGATAGGCGATATCGCCGCCATCGCCCGCAACAGCAGGGCGGACGCGCGTTTCGAGGAGTTCGTTGATCTGCGCGACAACATCGGCATCTGCCGGGTCCTCTTCGACCAGCATCGCGGCGTCCTCTGCTGGCACTGCAATGCCTGATGCATCCCCGCCAGCGAACAGAGGCGCTTCGGACACGAAATGGTCGAGCAGGATCGCAACAACTTGGGGCTTCAGGTCAGACCAGCTCACGCCGGGTGCGGCAGTGATCGAGACGAAATCGCTGCCGAAGAACACGTTCACGACCTCGCCCGTGTCGAAAATCGCCTGCGCCAAAGGGCTGGCTTCAGCCGCTTCAGGGGTTGCAAATTCGCGCGTTCCGCTGGTCATGACCTCGCGGCCAGGCAGGAATTTGAGGCTCGCGGGGTTCGGGGTGGTTTCAGTCTCGATAAACATAGCAGAGATGTAGGGAGTGCGCTGCCGGGCGACAAGGCGGAATTGTGCTTCTGAGCGAGACGATGAATTTGGAGAGCGCATCGCCCTTCCATTCACTATCCCTTCACACCTTTCTTTCCTATATTACGTACCATGAAGCTTCTTACACGCGCTGTTTTCGCTCTTTCCGCCCTGACAATTCCTCTGGCCGTTCCTGTTTCGGCACAGGAAGCGCCCGTCGCAGATATGCCTGCCAGCCTGCAGACCGGTGACGAGACACCGTGGATCTATCGCGACAGCGACGTGCCGCGTGATGAAGAGTGGTTGTTCGGCGAAATGGACAACGGTCTGCGCTATGCGGTGCGCGAAAACGGTGTCCCGCCGGGGCAGGTATCGATCCGAGTTCGCATCGACGCGGGCTCCTTGCACGAGCGTGACAGCGAGCAGGGCTATGCACACTTGCTGGAGCATTTGCTGTTCCGCGAAAGCGCCTATCTCGGGCCGGCAGAAGCGATTCCGACCTGGCAGCGTCTCGGCGCGACATTCGGCAGCGACACCAACGCGGAAACGAGCCCGACGCACACTGTTTACAAGCTCGATCTGCCAGGCGTTACGCAATCGAGCTTGCGCGAAAGTTTCAAGCTGCTGTCCGGCATGATCAAGGCGCCCGTATTGAGCCAGGCGAATGTCGATGCGGAAGTGCCCATCGTCATGGCTGAAAAGCGCGAACGGGGCGGTGCAGGCAAGCGCGTCAATGACGCAACACGCCAGACCCTTTTTGCCGGTCAGCGACTGGCAACCCGCAATCCGATCGGCATTGACGAAACTCTCAGCGCGGCAACTGGTGCAGCAGTTCAGGCATTTTATGACCGCTGGTACCGTCCTGAAAATACGGTGATCGTCATTGCTGGCGATGCTGATCCCCTGGAGCTGGCCCGCCTGGTCGAGGAATGGTTCGGCGACTGGGAAGGCAAGGGACCCCGAGAGGAGGCTCCGGACTTCGGCGATCCCGTCGCGCCGCAAGGCACGGATCCTGCAAATCCGATTGGAGAAGTCGCTGTCATAGTCGAGCCAGACATGCCGCGCTCGCTCACCTATGCGGTCATGCGCCCGTGGCGGCCGGTGAAGGACACGATCGTCTATAATGAAGGCCTGCTGCTTGATGCCATCGGGCAGGCGATCATCAACCGTCGTCTGGAAGCACGCGCGCGCGCAGGCGGCAGCTATCTCTACGCGCAGGTCCAGCAGGATGATGTATCCCGCTCGACCGATGCGACCTTTGTCAGCTTTGCGCCGCTGAGCGAAGATTGGGAAGCTGCACTGGATGATGTGCGCGCAGTGATCGCCGACGCGCTTGAGGCGGCTCCCACGCAGGACGAGATCGACCGCGAAGTGGCTGAGTTCGACATTGCCTTCGCCAGCGAAGTGGAACAGGTCTCCGTCCTCGCTGGCTCAAAGCTGGCGGACCAGATCGTGCAGGCGGTAGATATCCGCGAGACTGTGGCATCGCCGCAAACCGTGCTCAACGTGTTCCGCGGGATGCGCGCGCGCTTCACTCCGGAGGAAGTGCTCGCACACACGCGCAAGCTGTTCGAAGGCGACGTGATCCGCGGCGTCCTTGTCACGCCGGAGGCTGGGGCTGTGAATGAAGACACATTGCGCCTTGCGATGGCGCGTGAGGTCACGCCCGATTCCAGTGCCCGCCTTGCTTCGACCACCATTTCGTTTGATGAATTGCCGCCCATTGGCGAACCCGGGACTATCGCAGTCGATGAGCCGCTTGGCTTGCTCGATATTGACCGCGTCCATTTCGCCAATGGCGTCCGAGCCGTGCTGTGGTCCAATGATGCTGAACCTGGCCGGGTAACCGTGAAGGTCCGTTTCGGCGCTGGTTACCGTGCTTTCGAGCCGGAGGATGCAGCCTATATCTCCTTGGGGGAGATGGCCCTGGTCGGCTCGGGCCTGGGCGAGCTGGGTCAGGAAGAGCTTGATCTGCTCGCAACCGGGCGCAAGATGGGCTTCGATTTCGCGATCGAAGAGGCGGTGTTCAGCTTTACCGCGCAAACCCGCTCGGAAGATGTTGCCGACCAGCTTTACCTGTTCGCAGCAAAGCTTGGAATGCCGCGCTGGGACACCAATCCGGTGCTGCGAGCGAAGGCCGCTGCCAAACTTGCCTACGATACCTTCGAGACAAGCCCCGGCGGGGTGCTCAACCGCGATCTGGAATATCTTGTCACGGCCAGGGATCCGCGCTTTGCGACGCCTGACCCGGCAATGATGGATGCCGCAACGCCTGAGGGCTTCCGCGAAGTGTGGGAGCCGCTGCTGTCACAAGGGCCGCTAGAAGTGATGGTCTTCGGTGACTTTGACCGTGCCTCTACGGTCGAGGCTCTGCGGCGCACTTTCGGCGCCTTGCCAGTGCGTCAGCCAATCGATCCAACTGTTGCGGTGAGAGTTCCGGATTTTCCTGCGCCTGACGCAGAGGTCGCGGTCCGCACTCACCGAGGGGATCAGAACCAGGCTGCGGTGGTCATGGCATGGCCAACCGGCGGCGGGATCGAGCGCGTGCGCGAATCAAGGCAGCTCGAAATCCTGGTCGAATTGTTCAGCAACCGGCTGCTGGAGGCCATGCGCGAGCGGGCAGGAGCGAGCTATGCTCCGCAGGCTGTTTCCGACTGGCCGGTCGATCTCAACAGTGGCGGCAAGATCCTCGCGCTGGCTCAGCTCCAGCCTGAGGATGTGCCAGTCTTTATTGCTGAAGCGAACCGGATCGCCAACGATCTGGCAACTGTCCCGATCGGGGCGGATGAACTCGCCCGCGTGACCGAGCCGGTGCGCCAACGTATGAGCCGCTGGTCAACCAGCAACAACTTCTGGCTGCACTTCCTGCAAGGTGCGAGCTTTGACGGTCGCCGGGTCGCGGCCATGCCGACGCTCATGGCGGACTATTCCGCGACAACGCCGGAGATCATGCAGATTCTCGCGCGCCGCTATCTCGCGTCGCGTCCCGGTTTCACCATGGCGATCATTCCCGAAGGGCAGAAACTCGCTGAGACTGTCCCTGCGGGCCCCGGTCCTGCAGGTCCCAAGCCTGCTATCATGGGGCGATGAACCAATTTCAGGATCGCAGCGCGTTGAAATAATATTTGCTTGTATAGCTCTTGCGCTTTGCAATTCAAACTCAGGGCGTGTAGGCGCGCGCACCGATTGGTAATGCAAGTTTGACGATTGAACGAGAAACAGAGTGGCTCAGAATTGGACCCCGGACGGCTGGAAAGCCCATGAAGCGCGGCATTTGCCGGTGTATGAAGATGCAAGCGAACTGGCCGCTGCCGAAGCCACTCTTGCGTCTTACCCGCCTCTGGTCTTCGCAGGAGAAGCGCGCGCACTGAAGGCTGATCTCGCTGATGTAGCTGAGGGCAAGGCCTTCCTGCTTCAAGGCGGTGACTGCGCGGAAAGCTTCGCTGAGTTTCATCCGAACAACATTCGCGATACTTTCCGTGTCTTGCTGCAGATGGCAGTCGTGATGACCTTCGCCAGCAAGCGTCCGGTCGTCAAGGTCGGGCGCATGGCCGGCCAGTTTGCAAAGCCGCGTTCTGCGCCGACTGAGACCAAGGGCGACCTTACCCTGCCGAGTTATTTCGGTGACAACATCAACGGGATCGATTTCGATCCGGTCAGTCGCCGCAACGATCCCGGGCGGATGGTCAAGGCCTATTCGCAGGCGGCAGCGACGCTCAATCTGCTGCGCGCATTTGCTGGTGGTGGCTATGCCAATCTGCGTCAGGTTCACCAGTGGACGCTGGATTTCATGGGTCGCACCCCTTGGGCAGAAAAGTTTGCGGAGACCGCTGATCGGATCGGCGAAGCGCTCGACTTCATGGAGGCTTGCGGGGTTGACCCTGCCACCGTTCCACAGTTGCAGGGTACCAGCTTCTACACCAGTCACGAGGCTTTGCTTCTGCCGTATGAGCAGGCAATGACCCGGCAGGACTCGCTGACGGGTGACTGGTATGCGACCAGCGCGCACATGGTCTGGATCGGCGACCGGACCCGGTTTCCGGGCAGCGCGCATATCGAGTTTGCGCGCGGGATCGGCAATCCGCTCGGCATGAAATGCGGCCCCAGCCTGGAGACCGATGATCTGCTCCGCTTGCTGGATACTCTCAATCCGGCGCGCGAGGCGGGACGCATCACACTGATCAGCCGCTTTGGTCACGACAAGGTCGAAGACGGATTGCCCCGTCTGGTGCGCGCCGTGAAGCGCGAAGGTCATCCGGTCGTATGGAGCTGCGACCCGATGCATGGCAATGTTATCAAATCCGACAGCGGCTACAAGACCAGGCCGTTCGACCGCATCCTGACAGAGGTGAAGGGATTCTTTGCCGTGCACCGTGCTGAAGGCACGCATCCGGGCGGGATTCATATCGAGATGACCGGGCAGGATGTGACGGAATGCGTCGGCGGTGCTGTGGCGATTACCGACGAAGCGCTGGGCGATCGTTATCACACGCATTGCGACCCGCGCCTCAATGCAGCGCAGTCGCTTGAGCTGGCGTTCCTCTTGGCGGAAATGCTCAATGCCGAGGTTATCGAGCGCCGCTCAGCGGACGCTGCCTAGGCCCTGACAACCTGCACATCGTTAATGTGAGCTAGTCGTGCAACTAGGTGCGGACGCGCGACTCATGAGGACACTATCGTGATATTCTTTGCCTAACGCTCTGTTCAAATATTGAGGTTTGAACAGGGCTTGGTGCTTTGCACGATTTTGACTTACCTGCGTTGTACATCATCAAGCTGCTGCTCGTCACTGCGCTGCTGGCGACTGTGGCTGCTGTCGTGCAAACGAGACGCTACCTTTCCTTCAAGCGCCTGGCGGCTCGTCAGGCCCAATGGTTGCGGCGCAGAAAGGAGCGGTTCAGCGACGTTTCGCAGGTTCTCAAGACGACAGAGCAACTTGGCGACTTCGGGCATTGGCAGTATTTTCCGCGCGAAGATCGGCAGCTGTGGTCGCGGACGCTGCGCGAGTTCTTTGGCCTGCAAACTCAGGACGAGATGAAAGAAGGCGATGCGGAAACCCTTCTTGCATCGAACGGAATCAATCTTGTCGAGCTCGCTCATCAGGCCATCGCACAGGACAAGATCATTTCGTCCATTGTCAGGGTTCGCGGGCTGGATGGAGAGCGCCGCATTCTGGAAATGCGCATGTGCAAGATGCCCAGGGCGCGGGACGCTGGAGAGCGTGTCTTTGCAGTGTTTCTCGATGTGACGCGGCAATATGAGCGCGAAGAACAGCTCCAGCATTCGCAGCGCAAGGCCATTGCAGAAGCGCGCCGGGCAAGAGAGCAGGCCAATCGAGACCCGCTCACCAATCTGGCCAATCGACGTCGGGTCATGGGCGAGCTTGACCGCTTGCTCTCGCGCGCACGAGCCGCAGCCGTGCCGGTCTCAATGGTCCCGTTCGATGTCGATCACTTCAAGTCGGTAAACGATGAATTTGGCCACTTAGCAGGCGATACAGTGCTTCGCCGGCTTGCCCGCATTGCCTCCGAACAGGCCCGCGAGGGCGATCTGGTAGGCCGTATAGGCGGAGAGGAGTTTGCCTGGATCATGCCCGGAGCGGATCGCAGGTTTGTGCAGGTTATCAGCGAGAGATTGCGCCGTGCGGTGGCCCTTGGCAGCGCTATTCCGCCTCTGCCCCCTGTCACGATCAGTATCGGATGTGTCATCGCAGAGCTAGGGGACAGCAGCCTTTCCCTGTTCGCGCGGGCTGACGAAGCTCTCTACCAAGCTAAGAATGGCGGTCGGAACACAGTGAGGATGGCTGCCTGACTGAACCGCGCGCGGCTGCATGAGTTGTGCAGGCGAGCGGCGATTTGACCGCCAATAATTGCCGTCAACCTTTTAATTGAATTGGCTTTACGGCATGGAGAGGCCCCTGGTCGAACCTGGGAGGTGATCTGGTGCCAGACAGGCTTGCACAGACTGCAGTAACGCATCCGATTGACTTCGGAGCAAATTTTCATGCCACTCGGCGGTTGATCGAAGCGCTTGTCGAGCCGCTTACCGATGCAGATGCAACGATCCAGTCGATGGAGGATGCCTCGCCGGCCAAGTGGCATCTGGCTCATACCAACTGGTTCTGGGAGACCTTTCTGCTGCGCGATCATGCGCCGGGCTATCGCCTGTTCGATGAGAGTTACCCGTTCCTGTTCAATTCCTACTACGAAGCCGAAGGGGCGCGGATTGCGCGCATTTCTCGCGGAATGCTTTCGCGCCCGACGCTTGAGCAAATTCTGGACTGGCGTGCGCATGTCAGCGACGCGATGGAGCCGCTGCTTGACAGGCCGGATCTCGCTGAACTGATTGCGCTCGGGATCGCGCATGAGCAGCAGCACATCGAACTGCTGCTCACTGACATCAAGCATGCCATTTATCAGAATCCGATGCGGCCAGCGGTGTGGGCTAGCGGGGCCTCGGCTGGCGAAACGCAGCTTTCGGGCTGGATCGACCACCCTGGCGGTGTGGCCATGATCGGACACGCCGGGCAGGGCTTCGCATTCGACAATGAAGGGCCGCAGCACCGCGTTCTGCTTGAGCCTTTCGCGGTTTCGCAAGGGCTCGTCACCAATGGCCAATGGCAACAATTTGTCGATGACGGGGGCTATCGCGACGCGCGGCTGTGGCTGTCGGATGGCTGGGCCTGGCTGCGAGAGCATGACATCTCAGCACCGCTTTATTGGGAAGGGGATGCCCACTTTACCCATCAAGGTATCCAGCAGCGCGACCCCAATGCGCCTGTCACCCATATCTCCTATTACGAGGCTGACGCCTTTGCGACATGGGCAGGCGCGCGCCTGCCGACAGAATTCGAGTGGGAGGCGATTGCGCGAGCGCTGGCCCCTGAGGGCGGCGAGCTGACGCCTGATCCGGCGGCAGGCAACCAGCTTGATCGCGCTGCGCCTCCGCTGCCAGGGGGGAGCGCATCGCTGTTCGGGGATTGCTGGCAATTCACGCGATCTGCCTATCTGCCCTATCCCCGGTTCGCCCCCGCTGACGGCGCGGTAGGCGAGTATAACGGCAAGTTCATGAGCGGGCAGTTTGTTTTGAAAGGCGCAAGCTGCGCCACGGTTCGCGGACATTCGCGCGCCAGCTATCGCAATTTCTTTTACCCTCATCAGCGCTGGCAGTTCACCGGCCTCCGCCTGGCAAAGGACAACCCATGAGCAACGCCAAGGGCATCAAGCTTGTCGACCTCGATGAGGAGGGGGTGAACAGGGCGTTTCGTGCCGATGTGCTCGCTGGCCTGCGTCAAGAGCCAAAGGCAATCCCTGCGCGCTGGCTCTATGACGATGCCGGATCGCAGCTGTTTGAAGAGATAACCCAGCTGCCGGAATATTACCCGACGCGCGCTGAAACGCAGATTCTGGAAAGCCTTGGGAATGAGTTTGCGGACCGGATCGGGCCGGGCCGGGCAGTGGTTGAATTTGGTTCGGGCAGCTCGGTAAAGACCCCGCTCCTGCTCGATGCGATTGCTCCTTCGGCCTATGTCCCACTCGATATTTCCGGCGATTTCCTGCGGGCTGCGGCGAAAGATCTCTCCGGCAAGTTTCCGGGCTTGCCGGTCCATCCTGTCGAAGCGGACTTCATGCGCCAGGTGGAACTGCCGAGCGAGATTGCCGATCTGCCAAAGCTGGGCTTTTTCCCCGGCTCGACAATCGGCAACATGGTGCCGCGAACGGCTGTCGACCTGCTGCGGACCATGCGGGCGACCTTGGGCGAGGGCGCCTTGCTGCTGATTGGGATGGACCTGATCAAGTCCGAGGACATTCTCAAGGCGGCGTATGACGATGCGCAAGGGGTTACCGCTGAGTTCAATCTCAACCTTGCACGGCGTATCAATCGCGAACTGGACGGGACCATTCCAGTTGAGAAGCTTCGCCACGAAGCGCGTTGGGAAGACCATTACGCGCGGATCGAAATGCATCTGGTCGCTGAGGAGGCGCTGGAATTCAGCGTATCCGGGGTGACCTTCGAACTGGCCGCAGGAGAGAGTATCCACACCGAAAACAGCCACAAGTTCGATCGGCGCAGCGCGAACACTTTGCTCCTCGCAGGCGGCTGGACACCGATTGCACGCTGGCTTGATCTTGAGGAGCGCTTCTCGCTCATCCTCGCTGAAGCGAGTATCCCGCGCAGCGCGCCATAAGCGGAGCGGAATAGGTGTGAAACCTGCGTGCGTCCCAAGCGTTGGGCGCAGCATGGACGAGAGACACTTTGCAGATACCGTCATCATCGGCGCTGGCATGGCAGGCTTGGCCTGTGCCACGGCACTGACAGCGGCTCGATGCGAAGTGCGTTTGCTCGACAAGGGGCGCGGCCCTGGAGGCCGGATGGCGACACGGCGCGCGCCGCTGGGTTCGCGGCAGCTGCGCTTCGACCACGGTGCGCAGTACTTCACTGCGCGCGATCCGCGCTTTATCGAAGTGGTGGAGGCTTGGCACGGGCAAGGTGTTGTCGCGCCGTGGCCTGCGGCGGGCGAGGAGGCCTGGGTAGGCGCTCCGGCCATGAACACGCCGATCCGCCATATGGCAGAAGCGCTTGATGTTACCTTGTCGGCGCGCGCTGAGAGCATTGCCGAGACTGCGCAAGGCTGGGCAATAACCACGCCTGATCAGACACTTGTCTCGCGCAATCTCGTGATAGCCATTCCACCTGAGCAAGTGAAAGCCTTGCTCGCAGACGTCGTGCCCGATCTCGCAGCCCTTGCCGGAGCTGTCCGTTCCTCTCCGTGCTGGGCAGTTATGGCCATGTTTGATGAGCCACTGGGCCACACCCCGGATTGCTGGCGCGACGAGACCGGTCCCATTTCCTGGGCGGCGCGCAATGGTGCCAAGCCGGGCCGCGATGGCAGCGAAAGCTGGGTCATTCAAGCCTCACCCGGCTGGTCAGAGAAAATGCTCGAGCTGGAACAGGATGAAGCGAGCGAAATCCTGCTCGCTGAGTTCTTCAGTTGCATTGGAATTGAACGGATTGAGCCGCAATTCCTGACTGCGCACCGCTGGCGCTATGCGATGCCGCAAGTGCGTGAAGGGGAGGCAGCGATCTGGGATCGCGAGAGGCGGATCGGCCTTGCCGGCGACTGGCTGCACAGCCCGCGGGTCGAAGGGGCGTTTCTCTCCGGGTGCACATTGGCGGACGCAATTATCGCTGCGTAATCAGCCTGCGTGGACGCTGGGCGCAAGCATCCCTATATGGGCGAGATGAGCCTTGAAAATCTCTGGAACAACCTTGTCTCGGCGATTGCAGCGATCCCGCGTTCAGAATTGCTCATAGCCACCATCGCTGTGGTTTTGCTCGGCTGGATTGGTGCGGTGGCCGCAAGGCGCGGTGTCCGCTTTGGCGGGTTTGTCCGTGGGGCCAGCACCCTCGCCTTGGTCGGCATCCTCGTCGTGGTGGTGCTCCAGTTGTCTCGCCTCGACCCGCGGCTGGAAGTGGCTGTTCCTCAGATTGGCCTTCCGGAACAGATCGTTGAAGGAGGGGAGACCCGGATACCGCTGGCCCGCGATGGGCATTTCTGGCTGCGCGCGGAGATCAACGGTGCCCCTGCCAATTTCCTCGTCGATACCGGGGCCACCTTGACCGCTGTTTCGAGCGGATTGGCACAGCGTGCCGGGCTGGAACCACGCCGCGGAGGCTTGCCGGTAACGGTCGGAACGGCCAACGGACCCGTGGCCGCACAGCTTGCCACCGCTGACGAGCTGCGCTTCGGCAATGTCTCTGCCCGCGGACTCGATGTGGTGATCGCGCCCTCTCTGGGCGAGACGAACGTGGTGGGCATGAACCTGCTTTCGCGTCTCGCGTCATGGCGCGTGGAGGGCAACACCATGATCCTCGTGCCGAACAACCCGCAGGCTCCGCTTGAGGTGAGGTGACGCAAGCCGCGCTCATGCAGCGAAGCGGTAGCGCGAGAGAACTCACGCTCATGCAGCGAAGCGGTAGCGAATGAAAGACTATGGCTGGGGTGGCAGGATTGTCCTTTGGACGTCTCCGCGCCAAGACGCTCCGACTCCAAACCTGCTGTCGCTTCGCGAGCAGGTTCGATCCTGTGATAGCTTGTTCTTTGAGATTATGGCTGGGGTGGCAGGATTCGAACCTGCGCATGGCGGTACCAAAAACCGCTGCCTTACCGCTTGGCTACACCCCAGCATGCCGCGCTCAGAATTACCGTTATCAGTCGCGGGGCGCTCCCTATAGCGCGTTGCGAGGGGATGTGAAGGGGGTTCCGATGCCTAAATGGTGGCAACTGCGCGCCGCGCTGATAAATCCGCTTCGATTTGCATGATGGCGCGCCTGTCTATGCGATAGAAACCCAGAGCAATCACTGCCGGGATCAGCAAGGCCGCAGGAATCAAGGCAAAAGCAATCTGAATGCCTGCAAGCGCGCTTTCCGTCTGGGCGGCGTCACTTACGAAGCCGGTAAAGCCAAGCACAAAGCCGGGAATGGCAGAGCCGAAACTGATCCCGGCCTTCACGCCAAACACCGATGCTGCGATCACCAGCGCGGTCATCTGGCGGTTCGCCTTCCAGTCGATGAATTCCGCAATATCGGTGAACATCGCAAAGGACAGCACCATCAGCATCCCAAAGCCGATCCCGACGCCATATTGCACTGCGGTTTGTGGCCACACAGCATCGAGGGGGAGAAAGTAGAAGACAGCGATCATCATCGCTTTCAGCAATCCAGCGGCAATCAGCAGATGCGATTTCTCAAACCAGCGCTGCAAAATGCTGCCGATGATCACACCGGTCACCTGACCTACGGCCAGCGCGGTCAGGAACAGGGCAGGGCGGTCAAAGAACAGGAATACAGGTGCCCCATCATCGCCAACGACATAGCGGAAAAAGAACGGCGCGCTGCCCGCACGCGAGGCAATCGCTGTCACGCCAAGGATTGCGGCGATGGCCACGGCAACCCACGGACCTGTGCGGAGCAAAACGCTAACGTCGCCGGAGATGGAGCCGTTGATTTCCGCCGGGGGGATACGTTCCCGCGTAGTTGCAAAGGTCGTCAGCAGGCAAGCGACGGACACAGCCCCAATACAGCTGATGGTCAGCAGTATGCCGAGCTTTTCGTCTCCTGCGCCCAACACGCGGACCAATGTCGTGCCGAGCGCGCCGAACAGGATACCGCCGAGCGCGGAGAAGAACATGCGAAACCCTGTGACATTGGCGCGGACCTTGGAAGATGGCGAAATCACACCAAGCAGCCCGCCATAAGGCACATTGACGGCAGTGAAGGCGAGCATGGACAGCGAATAGGTCGCATAGGCCCAGCCAAGCAATGCGGCATCGCCCCAGTCTTCAGGCGCGTTGAAGACCAGCACTATACTCAGCGCGAGCGGGATTGGGCCGAACAGAAGGTACGGGCGATAGCGGCCCCAGCGCGTGCGCGTGCGGTCTGATATCACACCCATCATCGGGTCAGTGATGGCGTCGATCAGCTTGGTTATGAGCAGCATCAAGCCGATCGCAGCCGGTGCCAGCCCGCCCAGATCGACAAAGTAATAGAGCAGGTAATAGCCGAAAAAGGGCAGGATCAGACCGGAGGCGAGATCGCCGATGCCGTAGCCCAGCTTCTCTCCGAAACCGACGCGTTCATCGCATTTGTCTGGCGCCGCCTGGCTCAATCGCATTTCCTCTCAGCGGCGCATCACCTTGCCGCGATCAATACTTCTTACCATTGAAGTCGGCTGGAGAATGGCGCTCAACCAGCTTTTCGTCGTCTTCGCCCCAGGTCTTGTTGACGATCCGGCCGCGCCGGACACCGGGACGCTCTGCAATCTCGTCCACCCAGCGCTTGACGTTGATGTACTGGTCGATCGAGAGGAAGGTCTTCGCATCATTGTACATCACGCCCCATGTAAACGGCGCGAGCCAGGGGAAAGTTGCCATGTCGGCGATCGTGTAATCATCGCCAGCGAGGAAGCGTGTCTTAGCCAGGCGCTGGTCAGCGACATCGAACAGCCGCTTGGTCTCCATTGAATAGCGATTGATCGGATATTCGTACTTCTCCGGCGCATAAGCGTAGAAGTGGCCAAATCCCCCGCCGATGAAGGGTGCGCTGCCAACCTGCCAGAACAGCCAGCTCAGCGTTTCTGCGCGCTTTGCGGGGTCGGTTGGCAGGAAGGCTCCGAACTTCTCTGCGAGGTGCATCAGGATTGCGCCGGATTCAAACACGCGGATTGGGGTGTCGCCGCTGCGGTCGACGAGGGCGGGGATCTTCGAATTGGGATTGATCCCAACAAAGCCGCTGGTGAACTGGTCCTGCTCCATGATGTCGATGGTAAAGGCGTCATACTCCGCGCCGGAATGGCCGGCTTCGATCAGCTCCTCAAGCATGATCGTGACCTTGACGCCATTAGGCGTTGCGAGCGAATAGAGCTGGAAGGGGTTATCACCGACCGGCAGGTCTTTCTGTGTACGCGCTCCAGCAGTCGGACGGTTGATTCCAGTGAACCGGCCAGCCTCGTTATTTTCGGGGGTCCAAACAGCGGGGGGCGTGTAAGTGGGGTCAGCCATTGGGAAGGGCTCCTTTTGCGTTGGGCTCGCTTGTGTTGTTCGCTAAGTGGCGAATAGGGGTTACGGGCACAAGTGGCGTGGCAGGCGATAAGCGGGTAATATTCGCTACGCGATAGCCAAGCAGCGGTTTGCAGCCACCAAAAACAGGCTTGCGATGAGTATCCTTTTGGGATACCTGCTGGTCATGCATTTGGCTGGACACAAGATCAGAACCTGGCGCGAAGCTCAGGATCCGCCACTTTCGGCAGAAGAGTTCGGCGCGCAATATGGCTATCCCAATGCCTGGCCCAGCCGCACCGTCTACGGCTGGGAAGCCAAGGGCAAGGTTGCCCGCGCGCCTGTCCAACAACGTTTGTCCAACCTCGGAATTTGTGAACCAAAAGATTGGGTTACCCCATTAGAGGGCGATGGTTCAGCTGAGGGCGCGAGTCAAGAGAAGAGCGCCAGGCAGGCAGGAAGCGGAGCCAGCGGTATTCACCCGTTCTTCGATATTCACACGCATGGGTTCGTCCGTGTCGCCACCAGCACACCGCGGGTTCGGACCGCCGATGTCGCCTATAATGCGCAAGGGATACTCGAGCAGGCGAGGCACGCAGCTGAGCGTCATGTCGACCTGTTGCTCTTCCCCGAATTGTCGCTCTCGTCCTATGCGCTCGACGACCTGCATCTGCAGGCCGCGCTGCTCGAAGCGGTGGAGCTGCACCTCGCAGAGATCGTCGAGGCCAGCAAGGATATCGCGCCGGTCATGGTCATCGGCGCGCCGCTCCGCCGCAATGGCCGGATCTACAATTGTGCGGTTGTGATCGTGCGCGGACGCATCCTCGGCGTGGTGCCCAAGAGCTTTCTGCCCAATTACCGCGAATATTACGAGAAGCGCTGGTTCGCCCATGGCCGCGACTGCATCGGGCTCACGATGGATCTGTGCGGCGTGGAGGTTCCCTTCGGAACCGACCAGATTTTTGCGGCGGAGAACCTGCCCGGCTTCACTTTCGGGATCGAGATTTGCGAGGACGTCTGGGCGCCCGAACCGCCGGGTACCAGAGCAGCGCTCGCAGGGGCTGTGATCCTGCTCAACCTGTCTGCCTCGAACATCACCATCGGTAAGTCGGACGAGCGGCACATGCTGTGCCGCGCCAGTTCCGCGCGCGCGATCTGCGCGTACGCCTATTCCGCCAGCGGCCACGGCGAAAGCACGACAGACCTGTCATGGGACGGGCAGGGAATGATCTACGAGCTTGGCGATCTGATGGCGGAAGGGGAGCGGTTCGATCTTCACCCGGAGCTTTGCATCGCCGATATCGATACGCAGCGTTTGCTAGCTGAGCGGATGCGGATGCAGACCTGGAACGATGCGGCGGAAGCTGCGGGCCATCCGGCGGACCATTATCGCCGCGTGAGCTTTACCCATGAGCCTGCAGGTGGAGATATCGGGCTGGAGCGGGCAATCCGGCGCTTCCCGTTCGTGCCGAACCGCCGCGAGAAACTCGACGAGGATTGCTACGAGGCCTTCAATATCCAGGTTGACGCGCTGATGCGGCGGATCGAGGCGACCAATCCGAAGTGTCTGACCATCGGCATTTCAGGCGGCCTCGACAGCACCCATGCTCTGATTGTAGCAGCCAAGGCGATGGACCGACTTGGCCGGCCGCGCAGCGATATCCGCGCGTATACCATGCCCGGATTTGCTACGTCTGAAGGAACCAAGTCCAACGCATGGCACCTGATGGAGGCCTTCGCCACCACAGCGCAGGAAATCGACATTCGCCCGACCGCGCGCACCATGCTGGAAAACATCGGCCATGCTTTTGCCGCCAAGGGAGATAAGAGGGGCGAGCCGGTCTATGATGTGACGTTCGAGAATGTGCAGGCGGGCCTCAGAACCGATTACCTGTTCCGTCTGGCGGGTCAGCATGGCGGTTGGGTGATCGGAACCGGCGATCTGTCAGAGCTGGCGCTGGGCTGGTGCACCTATGGCGTGGGCGATCACATGAGCCATTATGGGGTCAATTCAGGCGTTCCCAAGACGCTGATCCAGTACCTCATCCGCTGGACTATCGCGACGAACCAGTTCGACAAACGGGTCGACGCCGTGCTGGAAGACGTTCTTAATACCGAGATCAGCCCTGAACTTGTACCCGCCGATGCAGACGGCAAGATCCAGAGCACGCAGGACATCATCGGGCCCTACGAGCTCAACGATTTCTTCCTGCATCACATTATCCGCTGGGGCCACAAGCCGAGCCACGTCGCTTTCCTCGCCTGGCATGCGTGGAAGGATTCGGGCGTAGGACATTGGCCATTCGATTTTCCGGAGGAGGCGAAGAACGAATACGATCTTGCCAAAATCCGTCACTGGCTGGAGAAATTCCTCAAGCGGTTCTTCGGCTTCAGCCAGTTCAAGCGCAGCGCCTTGCCCAATGGCCCGAAGGTCAGCGCTGGCGGCGCGCTATCCCCGCGCGGGGACTGGCGCGCTCCGTCCGACGCGGTTGCGGAGGTTTGGTTGAGCGAATTGGACAAGAACTTACCTTAACGCCCTCAGGTCATTCCCCTATTCGATTAGAGGGATATCCAAACCTAGCCCCCTTAAAGCGCGACCCGTTGCTGGTTCGGCAGTCTCGCTCGTTTTACGTTTACTGACGAGCCGAGCCATTGCGGATGTCGCCATCTCGATTGATTTAGGGGAGGAAGAACCCTTGGAAATGCAAATCTGGCTGGCGGTTGCGATCGTGCTGGTCACCGGAATGCAGATCGGGTTCCTGTTTCTCGAAGCAGGGCTGGTTCGCTCAAAGAACAGCATTAACGTCGCTCTCAAGAACATCGCCGACCTGGCCCTTGCGCTGCTCGCCTATTCCTTTTTCGGGGCTGCGATCATGTTTGCCTCGGGCGGTAGTCTTATCGGCTTCGACCTGACTTATGTCGGTTATGATGATCAGTCCGAAGTGATCATGTTCCTCATGCTGCAAGCGCTGTTTTGCGGAACGGCCGCGACTATCGTGTCCGGGGCGGTGGCGGAACGTACCCAGTTTACATCCTATCTCATCCTCACGCTCCCGCTTACTGCTCTGATCTATCCGATCATCGGCCATTGGACCTGGGCAAGCCTGCTGCCCGGTGGTGAGAACCGTCCGGGCTGGCTTGAAGCGATTGGTTTCATCGATCACGCCGGCTCAAGTATCGTTCATATGACCGGCGGAGTTGCCGCTTTGGCAGTGCTGATGGTCATCGGCCCTCGAATGAAGCGATTCGATCCCGACGGCGGTGTTCGTCCGGTTCAGGGGCACAACCCCGTGCTCGCTGGAGCAGGCGCGCTGATGCTGCTGGTCGGCTGGCTTGGATTCAATTCGGGTGGCCTGACACCGGGAAGCGACGAATTCGCCCGCGCAATTGCCAACACACTGCTTGCTGGTGCCGGCGGGTGTCTCGCAGCCTGTATCGCTGGGCATCTGAATGAAGGCTACTTCAGAGTGGATCGGTTGATCAACGGGCTCCTCGTCGGGCTTGTGGCCATCACTGCGAGCGCGCCTGTTGCAAGCGCAATCAGTGCTTCGCTGCTGGGTCTCGTTGCAGGTGCTGCATCGGTCCATGTCGCCAACTATCTCGAACGGAACCTGAAGATCGACGATGCAGTCTATGCAGTCGCTGTGCACGGTTTTGGCGGAGTGATCGGGACGCTTGCCGTACCGCTGGTTCTGCGACCGGGCATCGGCACACTCGGAATTTTCGAACAGTTTGCGGTTCAGGCACTAGGGGTAGTTGTTATTGGCGGTTTCACCTTTGCTTCGATGTACGCGATGGCTTACCTGATGCATCAGCGGGGCAAGTTGCGCGTATCGCGGGAAGTCGAGGAGCATGGGCTCAACTTTGCCGAGCACGGAGCCACCCTTGGCAGTCTTGCGCTGGCCCGCATGCTGGAGGACATCAATCGCGGGCAGGCTGATCTCAGCAGCAGGTTTGAATTTGAACCGATGGAAGAAGGCAGCGAAATAGCGGAAGCGCTCAACACCTTTCTCGCCAGCGTGGAAAGTGCCGAGCGCGCCGCAGATGCAGAGCTCAAGAAACTTATCGTCGAGGAACGCGATCGGGCTGACAGAACCGAACATCTGATGCGCCAGTTCCAGGCGGACTTTGCAGCGATGGTTGCCGAACTCAAGGCCCATTCGAACGCTCTGGCGCAGGGCTCGATTACTCTGAGCGAGCAGTCCCAGACTTCCGGGGGACTGGTAGAGCAAGTCCGTGATCAAGCGGGCCAGACAGTGAGGATCGCTGAACAGATGTCGGAAGGAGCCAGGCAGCTGGCCACTGCGCTTGAGGCTGTCGGAGCCAAGGTGGCGCAAGCCAACCGGGCAAGTGAACGGGCTGGCGAGGCTAGCCGCAAAGGGGCGGAAATCGCCAGCACTCTGGAAAGCTCCACCGGTGCGATCGGCAAGCTGGTGGCCATGATCCAGAACATATCAGACCAGACAAAGCTCCTGTCGCTCAATGCGAAAATCGAAGCCGTGCGAGCTGGCGATGCTGGCAAGGGCTTCACCGCGGTCTCCGCTGAAGTCAATCAACTGGCGCAGCAAACCGAAGCCGCCTCGGATGAGATCGGCAGGATTGTCGAATCCTTGCAAACGCTCATCGGGAGTTCGATCGCCCAATTCCGCGCTATCGACAAGGACATCGATTTCGTACGCTGCGTTGCTGCTGATGCGCAAGATTCAGCTCAAGCCCAGCGCCAGACATCGAGCGAGCTCGCAAGGCTCATTGGCGCAGCGAAGGAACAGGCACTGGGCAACGGGGTAGCGGTTTCCAAGGTGACCGACAATTTCAAGCGCTCGCTTGAGACAATCGGTGCCATTGATGGTTCGGCGCAAGGTCTTGAAGGGCTTGCCATGCGAATTGACGGCGAGGTCCAGGCACTGACCGCCCGTATCACAGAGACTTCTGGCAGGGAGTAGCCCCGGCGGGCGAAGTCAGGCAGCGTCGACGAGGACGAGCTCGCTATCTTCGAGCGCCGTGATGGTTATGCTTTCAAGCTGGGTGATTGCGACACCATCGCGCGCCTTGGCCTGAATGCCATCGGCGCCGCCTTCAATTCGCACCGTGCCCGTTGCTGGCACGAGATACAGGTGGCGCGACGCATCGCTGGGCGCATAGGTCACGCTCTCACCGGCCTTCACGGTTGCGCCGAGCACGCGGGCATTGGTGCGGATCGCCAAGGCACCTGCGGCGGCATCGTCGTCGTTCGCGACACCGCTTGCGAGCGGCACGAAGGCTCCGGCGCGATCATCCTTGGGGAACCTGCGAGCGCCCCAACTTGGGGCTCCGCCGCGCTCGTCGGGAATGATCCAGATCTGGAACAGCGTGGTTTCCTCGTCTTCCAGATTGAATTCGGAGTGCTGCACGCCGCTGCCTGCGCTCATCACCTGGACATCGCCCGCTTCGGTGCGGCCTTCATTACCCATGCTGTCACGGTGGGTGATCGCGCCTGTGCGAACATAGGTGATAATCTCCATTTCGCTGTGGGGATGGGTGGGAAAGCCGCTCATGGGCGCGATGGTGTCATCGTTCCACACGCGCAAGGAACCCCAATGGACCCGCGCAGGATCGTGGTAGCTTGCGAAAGAAAAGTGATGATGCGCATCGAGCCAGCCATGGTTGGCTGCACCAAGCGTACTGAAGGGACGAAGTTCGATCATGGAAAAGTCTCCAATCCTTGTGTTGGAAAGGATATGGGGCTTCGTCGCCCGGCTTTGTATCAGTGATTTGCGTTCACTGTGTTCGCTTCTGTCGCTCGTGCGAATATCGTGCGAGGATCGCCTGCCTGCCAAACCGCATATTTCGGCATGATCGCCTTGAAGAGGTCGGAGGCGAGATGACCTTCCAGCCAGCGCTGCAGCTGTGGCAAATCCTGCGCATCGAACCAGCCGCGATCGGTGTTGGCGAATTGGCGGATAAAAGGGAAAAGCGCGATGTCGGTCATAGTCCGCGTGTCGCCGCAAAGTTGCGGCAGATTTGTCAGCTGTCTATCGAGGTCTGACAGTATCTCGAGGCCATCTGCGCGGTGCTTCAAACGGAATGCCTCTTCATCGCCGCCAGTCTCATCCGGATAGCGCGTCGGATATTTGTACCGGTCGAGATGATGCTTGAACGGCCCGTCATTGCGCGCGATCAGCGCTGCGTCGACGCCCTTGAGCCACCCCTCGGGGTCATTCTGTGCCAAGGCCCAGCGCATCACGTCGAGGCTCTCGTCGATCACCGTCCCATCGGGCAAGACGAGTACAGGAACGGTCGCCTTTTCAGAGGCTTCGATCAGCTCAGCCGGCTTGTTCGCGAGCTTGACTTCGCGCAGTTCGCACGTCGTTCCGCTCACCCACAGCGCCATGCGTGCGCGCATCGCGTAGGGGCAACGACGGAAGGAATAGAGGATCGGAAGCGTGCTCATTCCTCTTCTGGTGACGCCCTATCTTCTTGGGCGCCCACATGGGTTGTTCCGCGCTTCTTCGCGAGCTGTTGCTGGCGTTGCCGCTCGGCATAGCGAGCGCGCTGCGTTTCGCTGCGCTCGTCAATGCAATGGGGGCAGCTTACGCCTTCTTCCCATGCGGGGGACGCCTTGTCTTCTTCCGTCACCGGGCGGCGGCAGGCGAAACAGAGCGAGTAGTCACCTTCTTCAAGGCCATGTTTGACGGTGACGCGTTCGTCGAACACGAAGCAGTCGCCTTCCCACAGGCTTTCTTCCGCAGGTACTGTTTCGAGGTATTTGAGGATGCCCCCCTTCAAGTGATAGACCTCGTCTACGCCCTCTTGGCGCAGAAAACTGGTGGATTTTTCGCATCTTATTCCGCCGGTGCAGAACATCGCGACCTTCTTCTTGCCCTCGAGCAGTTCCTCGCGGTGGGTGCGGAACCAGGCGGGAAATTCGCGGAAGGACTTGGTGTGCGGATCGACCGCGCCCTGAAAGGTCCCGACGCCGACTTCATAGTCATTGCGGGTGTCGATCACGACGACATCGGGGTCAGAGATCAGCGCATTCCAGTCATGCGGATCGACATAGCGCCCGACGCTGGCGGTGGGGTCAATGTTCGGCTCGCCCATGGTGACAATCTCGCGCTTCAGCCGCACTTTCATGCGGTTGAACGGCATTTCGCTGGCAAACGAATATTTGACTTCGAGATTTTCGCAGCCGTGCAGGGTGCGAATATGCTCCACCACCTGCGCGATGGCATTCTCGCTGCCGGCAATGGTGCCGTTGATCCCTTCCTTTGCGAGCAGAAGCGTGCCCTTCGTGCCGACTTCCTCGCACAGGGCTAGCAGCGGTGCCTTGATCGCTTCAAGATCATCGAACGGCGTGAACTGATAGAGCGCTGCGACGGTGATCGACGGCGTTTTCGACATCAGAATCAAGCCAGCTTCATCACCCAGCCATGGGTGTCTTCGATTGCGCCGTTCTGGATGCCGACGAGCTTCTCGCGGATTTTCATGGTCATCTGACCCGGCCCGCCTGAGCCAATCTCGAACTCGCCATCAGCGCTGGCTACCTTGCCGACCGGGGTCACGACCGCAGCCGTGCCGCATGCCATAGTCTCCAGCAGTTTGCCCGACGCTGCATCCTCGCGCCATTGGTCGATCGAATACATCTCTTCGGAAACGCTCAAACCTTCCTCGCGCAGCAGTGTGATGAGACTGTCGCGGGTAATGCCGGGCAGGATCGTGCCGGTGAGCGGGGGCGTGATGACGCGGCCATCGTCGAAAACGAAGAACAGGTTCATGCCGCCCAACTCCTCGACCCATTTGCGCTCGACCGCATCGAGGAACAGCACCTGGTCATGCCCCTTGGCAAAGGCCTGTCCGGTCGGAACAAGGCTCGCCGCATAGTTGCCGCCGCACTTTGCTGCGCCGGTACCGCCGGGGGCCGCGCGGGTGTATTCGGACTGCCAGATGGAAACGGGCTTCACGCCGCCCTTGAAATAGCTGCCGGCGGGGCTCGCAATGATAATGAACTTGTATTGCTTGGCCGGACGCACGCCGAGGAAGGCTTCCGTCGCAATCATGAAGGGGCGCAGGTAAAGCGACCCGCCTTCGACGCTCGGGAACCAGTCGCGGTCGATCGCGACCTGCTGCCTGACTGCTTCGAGGAAAAGATCTTCCGGCAGGTTCGGCATCGCCAGACGATCCGCCGAGGCATTGAACCGACGCGCATTCTGTTCGGGACGGAACAACGCGGTACTGCCGTCGGCCTGCTTGTACGCCTTCATGCCTTCGAAGATTTCCTGCGCATAGTGCAGCACGCTCGCCGCGGGATCGAGGGTGAGCGGCTGGCGCGGCCCTACCGCGGCAGAATGCCATCCGCCTTTCGCTTCGTCATAATCGATGGTGACCATGTGGTCGGAAAACAGCGTTCCGAAACCAGGGGCCTTGAGCGCTTCATCGCGCGCCGCTGCAGGAGTCGGCGCGGGGTGAGGGATATGCGTGAATTCCATGCTGCTGCGCGTAATGCCAGCGAACAGATTTTTCAAATGAGAAAGGCGGCACCGCCCGTCGGGGTACCGCCTTTCGCATGGTCAGCGGCCGGAAGTGCCGCTCACGTAGCCTTACTCGGCAAGGAAATGTTACCGAATATGCTCCGTAGGGATCTTCACCGACCTCGCTACTGAACCATGAGACATCGGATCACCTCCTTTCGCGCTATTTAGCCAAGACCCCATCATGTCACTGGGGGCCGAGTACTGCGTTCGCCGCTGAACTCATGGGTAAATTGAGTCGATTCGCGCTTTAAAACAAGGCTTGAAAAATACTTATCCCACGTCAGAATAGAAAGTTGTTGCCCGCGAGATGACTCGCGGGTCTTTCTTTATCTGCAATCCTCGATAACGCGCGTGACTTCTGCCCAGCCGGGCAGGTAAAGTACCGGCGATCCCGGCACTCGAAGGGCGAAATTTCCCTTGGTCACGGCCATCGCATCCAGCAAGCGGTCATTTGCGTTGACTTCTGCGGCGAGGAGCGGCTGCGCGCTTTCACGCTGCGTTGCCTGCAGTGTGCGGCCCATGGTCTCAGTGCGAATGTCCAGCGACAGCGTCCGAGCGCTGGTGCCGAATATCCCTATTCCGACTTTGCGCGTGTTGAGGTCGCACCGGATGATCGCACGCATCTCCTGTTGGTTCGCACCATAAAGCGCGAAAGTCTCGCCCGCTTCCTGGACATAGGTCCAGTCGCCTGGCGTGCGCGGCTGGTCCATCCAGTTATCTGGCATTTCCGCCAACAGTGAAGCTTGCGCAGAAGTGGGCGCTGAGGGCGGCGCTGCGCGGGCGGGCTGGGGAGTAGCCGTGGTTGCGGGGGCTTGCGGGTTACTCGCTGGCAGAGGCTGCGGGCTTTGACTTGTCGCAGGGACCGGACCGCCCGAACTCGGGGTCGATGACGCGGGCACATCGACTGCGGGGATACATGCGGCGAGGGTGAAACTTAGCGCCACAGCGCCGCTGAAGTGCAAAAGGATCGGTTTCATGCTGCTTCAATGCGCGCTAACGGCTTAATCGTCCATGGCCAAAAAGCCCGAGAAACAACGAATCGACCAAATGCTCGTGGAGCGCGGTCTGGCGGAGAGCCGGACCCGTGCGCAGGCGCTCATCATGGCGGGCCTTGTTTTTTCAGGCGAGACCAGGCTCGCAAAACCGGGCCAGCAACTGGCGAGCGATGCTCCGCTGAAGGTGCGCGGGCGCGATCATCCCTGGGTCAGCCGGGGGGGAATCAAGCTCAGCGCGGCGATCGAGCACTTCGGGCTTGATCCGGCAGGGGCGGTCGCGATGGATATTGGCAGTTCGACCGGGGGCTTCACCGATGTGCTGTTGCAGAAAGGGGCGAGCCACGTCTTTGCGGTCGATTCGGGCACCAACCAACTGGCCTGGAAGCTGCGACAGGATGAGCGCGTGACAGTGCTTGAGCAGACCAGCGCGCGAATTCTCACGCCGGAGATCATCGACCGCCCGTGCAATTGGGTGGTGTGCGATGCGAGTTTTATCGGCCTTGCCAAGGTGCTCGAGCGTCCGTTGGAGCTCGCCGCTTCCCGATGTCAGCTGGTCGCGCTGATCAAGCCGCAATTCGAGGTTGGCCGCGAGGAAGTGGGCAAGAAAGGCGTGGTAAGCGATCCAGCCTTGCACGAGCGGGTGTGCGATGAAGTGCGCGCATGGCTGGAACAATCGGGCTGGCGCGTCACCGGGATCGTTGAAAGCCCGATCACAGGCCCTGAAGGAAATGTCGAATTCCTGATTTCAGCCTCCCGCAGCTAACCATCCCCATAGTTTCCACATTCCACTGGCCCGATCCGGCACAGCGATTTTGCGCGTCATTGCGCAGCGTGTATTTGCCGTTCAACTAACGAGTTAGCTGCCGAATCGCACATCCAGCAGGAGCTTCAATGAACGTCATCGCATCCAAAGGTCAGCTTCGAGCCAGCTTTATGCGGTGGGCCCTGTTTACCGTGCCACTCTTGGTTCTGCTTGGCTATCTGGGTGGGCAGGCTGGATCGCCGGATACCTTCTGGTTCCGCTCGCTGGTCAAGCCGGAAGTGTTTCCGCCTCCGGCCGTGTTCGGCATCGTCTGGACGATCCTTTACATCATGATTGGGCTTGCATTGGCGATGGTGGCGTCAGCTTGGGGCGCAAGTGGACGCGGTGTTGCGCTGGTGCTGTTTGCAATCCAGCTCGCGCTCAACCTTTCGTGGACTTACGCCTTCTTCGGCATGCAAAGCATTCAGAATGGCCTTATCGTGATCGGCTCGCTGAGCGTTGTCCTCATCGCGACAGTGATCGCGTTCTGGCGCGTTCGCCGCGCCGCCGCTTTGCTCATGCTGCCGTATCTTGCCTGGGTGCTGTTCGCGACCTTCCTCAATTACGAGTTTCTGCGCGCAAACCCGGACGGCGGGATGCAGGAGCGCCCTGCTGAAACGCAGCGGATCGAACTCTAGATTTTCGCACGCCCCTCCGGGCGCGCGTCCTCGGCGCTATTCCCTCCGCCCGAAACGAGTTCGTGCTGCGGGGCGCCTGCGGGCGGGCGGTCGCCCTTGTGGCTCGCTGGTCGCTCGCCGATTGAACCAGGTTTACGGTTATTCTGCTCTTGCCATTGAGGGCGTGCATCGCCATTTGTCGGAAATGCAGAGCAAGAACCCGATGATCGCCGATTTCGTGAAACTCGCCAACAGCGCTGCGGGGGCCTTTGCGGGCATGACCCGCGAGGCACGCGAAAGCGCGCGCGACCGTTTGAAGGAAGCGATGGGGGGCATGGATTTCGTGACGCGCGAAGAATTCGACACGGTCAAGGCGATGGCCGCCAAGGCGCGGGAAGAAAACGAAGCGTTGGCTGAGCGGATCGCTGAGCTCGAAGCCAAGCTCGCCAAGAAGGCTTAATCCAGCAAATAGAGGCGAATGGCAGGGTCCTCCTTCCACGCGGCATCAGCCAGCCGGAACCCGGCATTGTCCAACAGCGCTATCGAGCGGGTGTTTTCCGAGTAAACGGTCGCGCGGATCGGCTTGAGGCCTGTCTGCCGGGCATAGCCTATTAGCGCCGCCAGCAGTTCCGTGCCAAAACCCTTACCCCACGCCGACCGTTCGAAGCCATAGATGATCTCCGGCTCTTCGTCGTCGGGGCGGGCGATCCCTGCCCAGCCGATCACACGTTCGCTTACCCGTTCGACCACCGCGCCGGTGCCATTGCCGTGCCTTGCCAGATTGGCGCGCGAATTGCGCATCCACAGGGTCGCCTCCTCAGCCGCAAGGGAATTTCCCTCTCCCACGAAGCGGGCTACCATCGGATCGGCAAAGATCTCCACCATGCGCGGTGCATCCTCTGCGCAGAACGGACGGATCTGCAGCCGCGCAGTTTCGAGCTTGCTGTTGTGGATCATGCTGCCACTTTCGCCGAGGTGGCCCAGCCGTCAAGCTTTCGCTCGACGAACAGCGCGGCTAGGACGACTGACATGCATTTGCGCGCACCCGCTATCCTCGTTTCTACCCGTGCCCATGGCGAGACCGCTTCGATCGCGCGGCTGCTCACCGAAGAATACGGACTTGTTGCCGGTTACGTCGCGGGCGGGCGCGGCCGCACCCTTCGTCCCGTTCTCATTCCTGGCAATGTTGTCGAAGCGGATTTGCGCGCCCGTTCGCAGAGCCAGCTGCCCTTCCTGAAAGTGGAACTGGTGGAAAGCCGCGGACCATGGCTCACTGAGCCGCTGACGGCGGCTGCTCTCCAGTGGGTTTGCGCCTTGACCGCGACGGCTCTCCCGGAACGCAATCCCTATCCTTCGCTTTACTCAGCGCTGGGCGCGCTGCTTGATGCGCTGTGCAATGCGCCCTCAGCGCGGCAATGGTTGCCGGGCCTGATCGCTTACGAAAGCCTTCTGCTGCGCGAGCTTGGTTATGGCGGGGAGCGGCCTCAGACCAGCGATGACCTGAAAGATTTGCTTGGATCGCTGCAGCAATTGCGAGGGCCGTTGGCGCAGTACCTGCTTGCTGACCGGCGAGGCGATGTTATGGGGGCGCGCACATTGCTTGAACAGCGGCTTGCCCGCATGACTACCTGAGAGTTTGGTATCATGAAAATTGCAGTCCTGCCCGGTGACGGGATCGGTCCAGAAGTCACCGCAGAAGCGCTCAGGGTGCTGGATGCGCTCGAGCTTGAAGGCCTTGAGTTGACGCATGGCGAAGTCGGCGCAGCCGGATATCGCGCAAAGGGCCATCCGCTCCCGCCGGAAACGCTGGCGCTGGCGCGCGAAGCCGATGCAATCCTGTTTGGCGCAGTGGGCGATCCGGCTTGCGATGATATCGAGCGGCACTTGCGGCCAGAACAGGCCGTCCTCGGCCTGCGCAAGGAGCTCGGCCTGTTCGCCAATCTGCGCCCGGCCAAGGCGTTTGCTGGTCTGGAAGGCATGTCTGCGCTGCGCCCGGATGTGGCGCGCGACATTGATCTCGTCATCGTGCGCGAGCTGACGGGAGATGTCTATTTCGGCGAGAAAAAGCGCGAGATTCTGCCGGATGGCCGCCGGATCGGCTGGGACCGGATGAACTATGCCGAAGACGAAGTACGGCGGATCGCGCATGTCGCTTTTCGCACGGCAGAAGGGCGCGGCAAGCGCGTGACCAGCGTCGACAAGGCCAATGTGCTGGAAACCAGCCGGTTGTGGCGCGAAGTGGTCGAGGAGGTCGCCAGTGAGTATCCCGAAATCGCGCTTGAACACATGTATGTCGACAATGCCGCGATGCAGCTGGTCAAGGCGCCCGGCGCGCTCGACGTTGTCCTGACTGGCAACCTGTTCGGCGATATCCTCTCAGATCAGGCGAGCATGTGTGTCGGTTCCATCGGCCTGCTGGCAAGTGCATCGCTTGGCGATCGAACCACAGATCACGGCACATTCGGCCTGTACGAGCCCATTCATGGCAGCGCGCCTGATATCGCCGGGCAGGGCAAGGCTAACCCGATGGCGACGATCCTGTCCGTGGCCATGATGCTGCGTCATTCCTTCGCACTGGAACCCGAAGCGGCCCGGATCGAGGCCGCTGTTGCTGCGACATTGGCTGACGGAGTGCTTGGCGGCGATCTCGGGGGGAGCACGGGAACAAGCGAAATCGGCGAAGCCGTGGTTAGCAGACTGATAACTACATCTTGAGAATTTCGCCCTAAGTGCGATGGTCATGAATGTGATGCAAGCCACCCCTGCAACCAAGAGCCAGAGCAAGGCGCTCGCCCTTGAATTGGCGATCATTTTGCCGACTTTGAATGAGCGCGGAAATCTCGAGCCTTTGGTTGAGCGGATCGAAAGCGCCCTGGGCCAATCGGGCTGGGAAGTGCTGATCGTTGATGACAACTCGGCAGATGGAACTGCTGACGAGGCACGCCGGATTGCGCTATCGGATGGGCGGGTACGGGTGATCCAGCGGATCGGGCGACGCGGCCTCGCCAGTGCGGCGATTGAAGGGTTCTGCGCCACCGCGGCGCCTTATGTCGCTGTCATGGATGCGGACCACCAGCATGATCCGAACCTGCTACCCAAGATGCTTGCTGCGCTGAAGGCAGGTGAGGCTCAAGTGGCTGTGGCGTCACGCTTTGCGCCGGGGGCCAGCACCGAGGATTGGGCGCAGCCGGAGCGTGAGAAACTGTCTGGTGTTGCCAATTCCATCGCCCGCAAGATGACCGGCGTTGAGCTGACAGATCCGATGAGCGGATACTTCATGCTGGAATCAGCCCGTGCGCGAAATCTGGTGCCGCGCCTTTCGGGTATTGGCTTCAAGATCCTGCTCGACCTTCTCGCGACTTCGGAAGAGACGCTGACTGTAAAGGAATTTCCCTTGAACTTTTCTGCGCGCCGCGAAGGTGAAAGCAAACTCGACCGCGCGATCGCGTTCGACTTCCTCGCTGGCCTCTATGACAAGACCTTCGGCAAGGTCATACCGACCCGCTTCGCTCTGTTTGGAACGGTCGGCGCTCTCGGTGTGCTCGTCCACATGGCCGTGCTCGCCAGCGTCCTCTTCATCTTTGAAGAGGCATTTACCGTAGGACAGGCCGCCGCCGTCATCAGCGCGATGAGCTTCAACTTCCTGCTTAACAACTGGCTGACCTACCGCGATCAGCGGATCAAGGGCGTCGGATCAATGATCAAGGGCTGGATCGGCTTCTGTCTGACCTGCGCGGTCGGCGGGTTTGCCAATGTCGCCATTGCAACATTCCTTGAATCGCAAGGCTTGTTGTGGGTCTTCGCCGCGCTCGCCGGGATCCTTGTCGGTTCTGTCTGGAACTACGCGCTGTCGAGCCGGTTCGTCTGGGGCCGGTTTTGAGCCGTTCTTAGCGCCAACTGGGGAGCCAGGTGTAAGTCGCGAAACCGCGCTCCGTCTCGAGCGGAGCAGCAGACAGGATCGGATAGAACCATCCAAACAGGACCAGGCTGGCTGCCATCACCCCGCCGACAAGAGCGTGCCGCCCGCTTTGCCACAGAGCGTCGAGCGCCAGTGCAAGCGCCGCCAGAAGGAAGCAGCTGGGCAAGAAGTAGTGGTAATAGAACTGTACCGGTTTTGCGGCGAACAGCCACAATCCCATACTGACACCATACCCTGCCACGATGGCAAGTCTCGTCCACTCCCAGTCCCGTAACCCACTGACCAAACACCAGAAAAGCGCTGGAATTCCAAGCAGCATGGTGAGCGGGTTACCAATCAGCATAATGCCGCGCTGAGCGCCGTCGACAGGCTCGTACAAATACCAGATAGCGCGCCAGTTGCTGATCCATTCAGCCGGATTGCTTTGGTAAGGATGGGCCTTGAAGACCTGACTTTGCAGCGCGATCATATGCTCCTGCATTCCCAATAGCCCAAGCGCGGGAAGCGGAGATCCCTGCAGGTTCCACGCAGGAAGAAAAGTCGCGAAATAGACCAGCAGGGGTAACGCGCCAAGCCAAACTCCTGCCTCCCACAAGGAGATCCCCGGAACCGGAATGCCCCGGGTGCTTGTGACAAGGCGGCGGCGATGCGCTGCGATCCTTGCGACAAGGAACGCGATTCCAGGCAGTATCGCAAGCGGAACTGCATTCCACTTGCTCGCCATCGCCAGACCCAGTGCAAGGCCCGTCACCGCGAGACGCCAGCGTCCGGTCTCGGGCTCGCGTATCGAACCGGCAAAATGCCAGGCAGCGACGCTCAGCGCGCTCATCATCACGATATCGAGCATTGCGATCCGCGACTGGACGAAGAGCACAAAGCCGCTCGCCATCAGCAAGCCGAAAGCAATCGTGGCGAAGCGGGATCCAGAGGCAAACCACATTGCGCGCATGGTCGCGAACAATCCGATACCGCCTGCAAGCAAGGGCACGATCCGCCAGCCCAAAGCGGTGTCGCCGAAGACGGCAATCGCCATGGCGATCAATTGCTTGGCAAAGAGCGGGTGCTCCTGATTGAGGTATCTGCCGCCTTCCAAGAGTTCCCTTGCTGCGGGCACATAGTGCACTTCGTCGAAATAGTACGAGGACGGGATCGTCAGGCGAACTGCAGCCAGGACCAGGAAGGCGAGCGCAATTGCAAGAGAGACGATCCAGGGGTCAGATTCGTGGGGGATCGGCGTTGCCGGGTGATCTCGTTTAAGGACGGAATGTGGCGAAACAGGACGATCCATGCCTACCGGCGATTAATGCGGCGGCATCAGCTCGGCAAGTCACTCTGCTTCCCGGTGGTCAGCCTGATTGAACGGTCTGCCGCTCGAGCCAGAACAAACGGGCAGTCATGGCGAGCAGAGCGATGCTCGCCGTTGCTGCAACCAGAAACGTCCACAAGGGTATATTCATTCCAACTTGTCGCGCTCGCGGCACGATGAAGAAGAGTGCGATGCTGACTGAGAACAGCAGATCCCACCAGACCTGGATGCCCCACAGGTTCTGCGTGTGGTTTGCCCACAAGATCTCTGCCCCTTCCTGCGTGATGGTGACGGCAGTGAACGCGCCAAATCCCGCGGCAAGGCACGCTGCAATTGCAAAGGAGCCTGTCACTTGACGAGACAGCGCGATGTAAATGAGAACGAGTGCTGTTACGCACAAGCCGGCCAGAGCGAGGACTTCGAATGCAGACATTGGCGATTCCCTTCCGGAATGTAGCAGTTGCTACACCACTTGTAGTCTAGTGTAGCGACTGCTACAAGATGGCATGAGCAGGGCTGTGCAAAATACTGAATTATCGCGTGAAAAACTCCTCCCAATGCTTGCGCAGCATGTTTTGGAGCATGGCGTGCGCTCTGCCAGCCTGCGTCCCTTGGCAAAAGCTGCCGGAACGAGCGACCGGATGCTGATCTATCATTTCGGCAATAAGGAGCGCCTGATATCCGATGTCCTCGCGCATATCGCAGACGTCTATGCGGCAGCGCTCGACGAGAGTTTTGGAGGCGAGCCGTGCAAGTCGCGCGAGGAGTGCCTTCAACGGATCCTTGGCCATACGGGAAATACGGCGATGGAGCCGTTTATTGCGCTCTGGTGGGAAATCGTCGCCGGATGCGCTCGTGGTCACGCCGGACACCGCGAAGCAGCACAAGCCATCATGACCCGTCTGTTGACCTGGCTCGAAGCGCATATGCCGCCAGATGATCCCGATCCGCAAGGGGGCGCACGTTATCTTCTCACTCTCATTGAAGGCACACAAATGCTGAGCGCGATCGGCCAGGAGGAAATTGCGCTGGACGGGCTCGCCGCGAGCGGCCTCTAATCGTCTTGCTCACCACGCGCCACCCGCCTAGACGAATGCCGCAATGAAAAAGACTACCGGAACCGATCGCAACGTGACGCGAACATGGCGTCCTGCCACGCAGGCCGTGCGCGGCGGCACATGGCGCAGCGAGCATGGCGAGACGAGCGAGGCGTTGTTCCTCACTTCTGGCTATACGTATGACAATGCCCAAACCGTTGCCGACCGGTTTGCCGGCGAGGCGGCAGGGATGACCTACTCGCGCCTGCAGAACCCGACGGTGGCGATGCTGGAAGAGCGGATCGCGCTGATGGAAGGCGCGGAGGCTTGCCGGGCGCAGGCGAGCGGGATGGCCGCGATGACCACGGCCTTGCTCTGCCAACTGGAAAGCGGCGATCACGTGGTTGCGGCGAAGGCCGCATTCGGGTCGTGCCGCTGGCTTGTCGACAACTTGCTGCCGAAGTGGGGGATCGAAACCACGGTGATCGACAGCGCGGATGATGCAGCCTGGGAAGCGGCAATCCGGCCGAACACCAAGGTCTTTTTCTTCGAAACACCGGCGAACCCGACGCTTGATATCGTCGATCTCAAGTTCGTGTGCGATTTGGCGAAGGCTCATGGCATCACGACCGTGGTCGACAACGCCTTTGCGACACCCGCCTTGCAAAAGCCGATGGATTATGGGGCCGATGTGGTTGCTTATTCGGCCACGAAGCTGATGGATGGGCAAGGCAGGGTGCTCGCCGGCGCGGTATGCGGGAGCGAGCAGTGGATCAATGAAGTGCTGTTGCCGTTCCAACGCAACACTGGCCCCAATATCGCGCCGTTCAATGCCTGGGTGGTGCTCAAGGGGCTGGAGACGCTCTCCATGCGCGCGCATCACCAAAGTGCGAGTGCAGTAGAACTTGGCGCATTCATGGAAGCGCGGGTTCAGCGGATGCTCCACCCCGGCCTGCCAAGCCATCCGCGCCATGACCTCGCCAAGGCCCAGATGCGGGCAACCGGACCGATCTTCGCGTTTGATCTCGGCAGCCGCGAGAAGGCATTTGCGCTGCTCGATGCGCTGCAGCTGATTGATATCTCGAATAATATTGGCGATTCGCGGAGTCTGATGTGCCACCCTGCGTCGACCACCCACGCCAGCATGACGCCCGAAGCGCGCAATGACATGGGGGTGACGGAGGGCCTGCTCCGCATCAATGTGGGCCTTGAGGATATCGAGGACATCAAGGAAGACATCGACCAGGCGCTGTCTGCTGCCGGTTTCTGAAGGGAGAGGCATGTCAGAGGCGTTCGATCCCTTCTGGCAGGATGCTGCCAAACATGTCCGTCAGCTGGGCTTATCGCCAAACGATGTGCTGGCTCCCGGCGGCTTCCAGTTTCTCCTTCAGGGGTGTTACAATGGTGATAACGCGCCCGCCTTGAGCCGCCTGAAGGCCTTGATCCTTCACAAGGGCAGGCTGGAAGAGGTGCCGGCTGAGCACCTGGTATCCGCGCTCGACAGTTTCGTTCCGACATTCGCCAACGAGGTCTTCATTGTGCTTTCGCGGGAGGGCGCAGCGATTGAGCCCGGCAGTCCGCATATGATGGATCGTGAACAATTGATCCTCAACGCGCTGCTTGCCAGCGACCGGAAATCGACGCGCGATGTCGCACGCGCGCGTGTGCCCGCCACTCAGATGGGGGAAGGGCGCGTGCTGCTGGAAACCGCCTTTGGCCATCTGATGCTGGTTGATGGAAGCGATATCGCGATTGTGCCGCACCTGATCCGTGACGGCTGCTTTGATCGAAACCTTACCGACATAATCGGAACCATTCTTCAGCCAGGCATGACCTTCATCGATGTCGGAGCCAATTTTGGCACTTACACCCTGATCGGCGCCGCGCAAGTGGGTGAAGAGGGCAGGGTCATCGCAGTCGAGCCAGCCCCGGCAATCGCTGCCTTGCTGTTCGCGACCCTTTCGATGAACGGTTATCTCAAACGCACCGAACTCTTGCGTTGCGCCTTGGGTGCCAGTGATGGGGTCCAAACGCTTTACGAGTTCGCCACCTTGCAGGGTAGCAATACACTCCTCGCCGACGTCGCCGAAACCGCACGAGCGAATTTCAACGAGGATATCACAACCCGAGAGGTCGAATGCCGCACGCTCGATGGCATAGTTGACGAGCAGGCACTGGACCGGATCGACCTGGTCAAGATCGACGTTGAGGGTTTTGAGTACGAGGTCTTGCAGGGCGCGCGAGAGGCGCTCCTGCAGTTCCGCCCGCAGCTCATCCTTGAGTGGCACACCGACTTTTTCGACGGACGCCCGGAGGCGGCACGAGCGTTGTACCAATTGCTGACCGAAGAATTGGCCTATGGCTTGAACAGGATCGATGCGGATGCGAACATCCGTGCGATCGGGTTCGATGAATTGATGCAGCTCGAACATTCGGACCTCCTTGCGCGCCCGTCGCAGCCCGCTGACGGGGCCAAATAGAGATCGGTTGAGGTAGGAATGGCGGATTTGCCGGGTGGAAGACGCGCTCGGCAATTGCCATTATCTCTATCGCATGCCAGCCAGGCTATTCGCCTAGCAAGGAGCAATCCACGATGAACCGCCGCGTAGAATTGGTCTTCGATTTCGTCAGCCCCAATGCCTACCTGATCTGGTATCCCTTGCGTGAGGTGCTCAAGCGGACCGATGCCGGGCTCGATGTGATCCCGGCATTTCTGGCAGGAATGCATCGGATAACCGGCAACGCCCCGCCAATGATCCGCGACAAGGATGTAAAGGGCAAAGTTGAATACAGCATGCTCGAGTTCAACCGGTTCATCGCGAAGCATCAGTTGGATCGATTCCGGATGAATCCGAAATTCCCGTTTAATTCCATTCTTTTGCAGCGCTTGCTTTATGCAGCAGATCAGGATGGGCGCGCAGTGCAGATGATCGAGGTGATGCTCCCTCAGATCTGGGAGAAGGGGCTCGACGTTTCCGATCCTGACGCGATTGCAGAGGCGCTGCAAAACGGCGGCTTTGATGCCTCCGACCTGATGGCCAGAGCCGCCAGTGAGGAGGTGAAGCAGGGCCTGGTCGAAAGCACGAGCGCCGTCGCCGATCGCGGCGCCTTTGGCATCCCTACGGTGTGGGTGGGCGATGAAATGTTCTTTGGCAAGGAACGCCTGACGCAGATCGAGGAAGAGCTTGAGCGCCAGTAACACCGCCGCACAAACTCCTACGCAACACAGAATGCGTGACGCTTGCACTCGATGCAAGAATCCGGTGCAAACATGTCGCAGTCACGCAATTCAAAGTGGATTAACGCGGCTTACCCTCTTGTGAGCGGATTACGAATCGCTACCTTGGGAAGCAATGAAAGAGCTGTTTGATCACTCCGCCACGACAGAAGGCGTGACTGTTCGGGTTGCAGTCAATTTCCTTCCTGAACAATCGCATCCCGATGCGGGTAAATGGTTCTGGGTGTATCACATCCGGATCGAGAACGGCTCGCACGAGGCGCTGCAGCTTCGCACCCGGCATTGGCGCATCACCGACGGCAGCGGTCAGGTCAATCATGTCGATGGAGAAGGCGTGGTGGGCGAAAAGCCGCACCTAAAGCCGGGCCAGAGCCATGATTATGTGTCGGGCTGTCCGCTAGCGACACCGCATGGTTCGATGGAAGGCTTCTACACCTTTGTGCGCGATGATGGCTCGCCGCTGGAGGTGCGCATTCCCTTCTTCCCGCTCGCAGCCCCTGCAACTGCGGACTGACCTGAGAACCAATCGCTTGCAGCGGCCAACTGCGCGGATTAGAGCCGCGCGGATATGAAACGCACCCATCTGCCTTTGAACGCCCTGCGTGTTTATGACGCCGCGGCACGGCACCTGAGCTTCACCCGCGCGGCGGATGAGCTTGCGGTGACGCCGGCGGCTGTCGGACAGCAGATCCGTGCGCTCGAAGATCATCTGGGCGTTGTGTTGTTTCGGCGTACGTCAAAGGGGTTGGAACTCACTGAGGAAGGCTGTGCCGGTCTTGATGCCCTGCGTGAGGGCTTCTTGCGGTTCGAGGAAAGCGTTCAGGCGATGCAGGCGGGGCAGGCCTCCGATCGGTATACGATTGCCGCTCCGCGCGAATTCTATGCCCAATGGCTTGCGCCCCGGCTGGCCGCGTTCAGCGCGGAAAACCCTGATATCCGCTACCAGCTTGTCGCGGACGAGAATGCGGACTTTACCGAAGCCAATCTCGACCTAGCGATCCGTCTGGTTGATGGGCCGGGCGATCTCGAGGGCGTTGAACTGGCTCCGGCAGAGCGCGTCCAGGTAGCTGCACCCGATGCACCTGAGACATGGATCAGCTATCCCACCGCGAACTTGCCTGAGGGCGCCATCGCAACGGTCCAGGTCGGTAATCCGGGACAGGCTCTGTCCTCTGCGCTCGCGGGATTGGGAAGGACCGTGTTGCCATTGCCGCTCGCGGCAGAAGCGCTCGCCAACGGCAGGCTGGTGGCGGAGGGAGATCCTGAGCCGAGCCAGCGCTCTTATTGGCTGGTCGCGCCGCGTCCGCAGTGGCGGCAGAAAAAGGTCAAGGCGCTGGTCGCGCACCTAACGGCGTGATGACAAGCAGGCTCGCGACGCCAACGCTGGAGACCGAGCGATTCATCCTGCGCCCTCTTGTAAGAGAGGATGCAGAGGCCTTCTATCCAACTCTCTCCGATCCAGAGCAATGCGCCTTCCTGTTACAGCCAGCTTTTTCCAGTATCGACCAACTCGCCGACTGGTTGTGTGATCGCGAATGGGATGGTCGCAGCTGGACCGCTGTTGACCGCGAGAATGACGAATGCGTTGCGCGTCTGGTCGCGGTTCCTGCAGGCGATCAGCAATCGGGAATTGGGTACATCACTGCAGCGCATCGACAAGGTGAAGGCATTGCAAAGGAATGCGCAGGCGAGCTCATGCGATATTTGTTCGAAGCCGAACAGCATCACCGACTGACGGCCGGCACGGATCCTCAGAATTCCGCTTCAAACCGAGTGTTGGAAAAGCTTGGGTTCCGGCGGGAAGCGCACTTCGTCAAAAGCGTGAAGACCCATATGGGCTGGTGCGACGAGTATATATGGGCGCTGCTTCGTAGTGATTGGCAGGCTCGGCAATAAAATAGGCGGCCGCCCGTGAGAGGTGAGCGGCCGCCTTCATCCGCAGGCTTCATGATTTGGGGAAGAGGCCTGCGGGGTATCTGACCCACGCAAGGCAGCTTCAGGCGATAGCGACGCCCATTGATTGCAGCCCGCCGCTGAGCGTCGCAAGCGTGGCGAACAGGGCCATCACCGTCACGCTGACTTTCTCGGCGACGCGGCGGCTGATCACCAGCGGCTTGGCCGCTTCGCGAAAGCGCTGCTTGTATTCAGGGTGTTCGGTCCCCATCCAGCGATCCCAGAACGTGAAGTAGAAACCGTAATTGTAGCGCCCTTCGCTGTGATGGAGGTCATGGTGGGTCGTAGTGCTGATCCAGTCAGTCCACTTGCTGTCGACCCAGCCTGCCGGGTGCAGCTCAACCCCTGCATGCTGCATGACATTGCGGATGATCTGGATCCAGATGAAGAACAGCACTGCCATCCCTGCATAAGCAATGCCCATCAGGCTCGTCGCGAGCAGAAACAGCGGCACATAGGCAGCCTCCAGTACCGCTTCACCAACAGAGAAGCTGTAGGCTGTGAACGGCGTCGGCGTGCGCGACTTGTGATGATGCAGGTGAAGCGGACGGAACAGCTTCGGGTGATGCATCGCGCGGTGCAGCCAGTAGAAATAGGCATCATGCACAATGATCATGACCGCGACCTGAGCGGTGAGCAGCCACAAGGAATACTCTTGCAGATGCAGCAGGATGATCCCGGCGTCGCGCAGCACGAGAATGCTTATTGTCGTGACGGCAAAGAAAAACACCGTGCGCAGCGAGGAAACGAACTCCCGGCGATAATCCATGCCCTTGGCGCGGCGCTCCTGGATGCGGCGATTGTTCGCCCATGTCTTGAAGACCAGCAGGAATGCAAACATCGCTCCGGCAGCAATCAGATAGCGGGAGAAATCAAGGTACATGCCCCACATGATATGATCGCTGATGCGATCGAGGAATGCGGGCGGAGTGCGTGCTGCTGTGGATGCGAATAGGTCAAACATGGTCAACTCCATCAACTTCGATGAGCCAAACCTGATCGATTCGGACACAAAACTCTCCGCACCACTGAAGAATCCCGAGCGATTTCGCAAATGCGCAGGGTTTTTCAGTTTTGATCGAGGATCTGGCCTATCTTTTCACGCCGGTAATCGCTTGGAGTTGTTCCACTTTCCGCTCTGAACGCGCGGTTGAATGTCGCGAGCGAGTTGTACCCCAAATCCATCGCGATTGTCAGCACAGGAACGTCGACTTTCGCTTTATCAGCGAGAATTGCGCGCGCTTCTGCGATCCGATGGCCGTTCAGGAAAGCGGAAAAATTTCTGTGTCCAAGTCCC
Organism: Altererythrobacter sp. GH1-8; assembly: GCF_043702085.1. Classification (GTDB taxonomy): domain Bacteria; phylum Pseudomonadota; class Alphaproteobacteria; order Sphingomonadales; family Sphingomonadaceae; genus Erythrobacter. The sequence goes on from NZ_CP171690.1 coordinate 1,965,504, forward strand.
TTGTTGATCAGCGCCCGCAAGCGGTGTTCCGGCACTTCGAGATGGTCTGCGAGGCCTGCTATGGTGAGGCCGGGCGTGCGATAAAAGCGCTCGGCCATAAGCCCATCGAGCTTTTCCTTCAGCACCAGTTCCGAAGTGGACAAAGCATTCTTGGCGGACGGGGTGGGCACCGGGCTATCGCTCGACTGGACCAGCAATTCTGGATCGGGCGTTAGCAGAGCGAGCCCGGCAAACAACGTCAGCAGAACGATCAGGCCGGCATTGACCATCTGGACCCAGGCGATTGAGAGCGCCTGGCCCTGCACCATCTCGAAGATCAGGACGCCGCCAGATTGCAATCCAACAAAGATCGGCAGCCAGAGGCGGATCATCCTGCGTTTTTCGATCAGATCATCGTCAAGATCCGCGATGGCCACGCGGATCAGGTCAATGACCAAAGCGAGGCCGACTAAATGAATTACATAAAACCCAACCGGCCTCGACCAGGGCTGAAAACTGCCGAAATACCAGCAAATCAGCTGGATCGCGACGAGCGCCCAGAAAAGCCCCCGATCGGGCTCCTTTTCGAACAGACGCCGCGCAAACAGCCACAGCCAGAACGGCACGGTAAGCGACAATAGGTCCGCAAAACGGAACAGCGGCAGGAATTCGCGGATCGCAGGTGACGAGTTGAGCAGATAGGCCATTGCGCCCAACAGGAGCCCGGCAAGTGGCACCTTGATGCTTGTACGAACCGCGCCCGCCAGCAGAAGGATCAGCAGCAGCAGGCTCGAGCCAATCGCAATAAAGCGCAGTGCAATGTCAATCGATTCAACCATCAGGCGAGTGATGATAACGCCAAGCGGTTCAAGCGCCAGAGTCGCTTGTCGATTAGCTGGGCAGGGTCAGTGCAATCCGATCCTGCACGGCATCATATTGCACTTCGATCCCCGCGGCGCGGAGCTCGTAAAAGGGGAGAAATCCGGTCCCGTTCTCAAGCGCAGCAGACAATCGTGGTCCAAGCGTCGAAGCGCGCGACCCGATTGCACGTGCGACCGAACTGGTCGCAATCAGGATCTGAGCGTTGTCAGCGACGCGAATGTCCGCTGTTCCGCGGGCTACTCCGTCGACAATGAGCGGCATGCGGGTCTGAATGCTGCCATCAGACGGATTGTAGCTGTTGGCAGCGGCGTATCGAGCCAGGTCATAGTCGAGCGCGAGCATGCCACCTGGTCCTGTGGCCACAGGCCTTGCGGTTTCGCGTAAAGCTCTAGTTGCGTCAGAAGGGCTTGCGTCACGAGAGGCCGGATCCTCGTCTTCCGGAGCTGTCACCACCCCGGCGGGGTCATCGGACAGTTCCCGATCTGAGGTTGTCAGAACATCAAGCGATGGCGACAGAATGCGCATTTCTGGCAGTGAAACCCGCAAGGGATAGTCTGCCTCTGAAACAGTTCTTGCCAGCGGTGATAGAGACCATGCCATACCAGCGGCCAGGCCAAACAGGGCTGAGAATAGCAGGACAACAGCCGTCAGTGCCGGACTTCTGATACGGCTGACACTGTCACGTCCAATCGGAAACTCGTGCATCCCCATGGTTGGTGTATTTGCCACGGTATCGCGCGTTCGCAAAGCGTTTGCTCAGAGGTGTCAGAAAAAGGGAGACTTCGCCCAGGACAGCGCAGTTGTGCCCGCCATGATTGCAACCCCATAAGGGAACAGGGCGTGGTTGCCGGTGATTGGGCTTTTTGACTTCCCGATGAAGCGCCGCAGGATGATCCAGCCAACCATGAGCGCCGCGCCCAGGAGGGACACCCACAAGAGCATATCGAGCGCGTCACCTATCGCGAAATAGGCGGCGGCCCCGGTGTAGAACTTGACGTCCCCGCCGCCGAACCACTTCATTGCAAACAGCGGCATTCCGACAATCAGTGCCACCAGGGCATGAAGACCATGCCAGGCAAGCCCGCTCCAATCAGCCAGATAGAAGCCGTGGGCGAGACCATAGATCAGCAGGATAAGCGAAAGCCAGTTTGGCAATCGGCGATCCTTGACGTCGCTTAGTGCACCGATGGCAAGCAGAAGCGTCAGGCCCGCAGGCCAGAATAACGCAGTTTCCATGAAACGGACTTACCTGTTTGGTGTTTTGGTCAACTCGACGCGGACAGGATAGCTGCGAGCACGCGGCCGCGTCACGCCCTGTGATCCGGGCTTGGAGAGGCTGATGCGCGCAGGCGCGGATGCCTGATGATTCCCGGCGCCGACCAAGCTGATCACGGTCGGGTTGCGCTTCTTGCTGACAGCGTCTGCGGTTGCCGCCTCGACAGCTGACGAAACCAGCGACTGGTTTCGGTTGGCAGAGCGCTCACGCGTCGAAACAGACGCAAGGTTATCACCACTCTCCGCCACGCTTGCATTGGTCGCAACCGCGAGTTCGCGGTTGGCCTTGCGCGTCACTGCAAGCGGCCTTGCCGTCTCAAGGGTGATGGCTCCCATGCGCTGCGAGGGCGCAGGGGCATCGAGCAATCCTTCGGACAGCGCCGCTTGTTCGGCCTGCGCAAGCATTCTGGCTGATTCTGCATCGCGCATGGCAAGGGCGCGCTGACTTTGACCCAGAGGTGAATCATAGAAATTTGCGAGATTTGCAGCGTAGCGCGGATTGCTCGAATCGATCGTCATAGCTGTCTTGAAATAGCGCTCCGCCAGGTCGGCCCGACCTAGCCGCGCATAAGCGACAGCCATGCCGTTGAATGCGTCTGCCGCGACTTCTTCGTTAAGGGCGGCGAGCCGAAACAGTTCGATCGCACGGGCAGGGTAGCCTGCCGAGAGCGCCGCCCGGCCTTTCTCAAGCTCTTCAGAACCAAAGACAGCAGCCGTTGCAACGGGTTGCTCTGCACGGGTTTGCTTGAAGGAAAAGAAATTGCTGATGCTTTGACAGCCTGAAAGTGCCGTCGCGGCCAGGACTACGGTTGTGATTCGATAAGCGGTCTTCATGGTTTTCCCCTCAAGACAGTGCCGGCATGATTTCGCGAATGGCGCGAACGATAGCGGGGAGGGTCAGCACCCCGATCATGGCTGGCAACATAAACAGAACCAGTGGAATGGAAATCAGAACTGGCAAACGGTGCGCCTTTTCCTCTGCGCGCAGCCGACGAGCCTCACGCATTTCAGCGGCATAGACGCGCAATGTCTGAGCCAGGCTGGTTCCCAGCTTGTCGGACTGAATGAGCAAGGTTGAGAAAGAGCGGATTTCATCCACCCCTGCTTCGTCGCCCATCTTTCTCAAGGCATTCTCGCGGCTTTCGCCTGCGCGCATGAGCAGTGTTGCCTGCGTCAACATCGTGGCAATACGCGGATGGCTTGTCACCACTTCGCGGCCAACCCGGTCCAGCGTGGACTCCAGACCAAGTCCAGCTTCAACGCAGACCAGCATCAGGTCGAGCGAATCCGGAAAACCGTTGATGATTTCGGTCCGGCGGCGTTCCGCCTTGGCGCGGATGAACAGATTGGGGATGTAGAGACCGAGAACCATCAGGATCCCGCAAGTGAAGTACATGCGTCCAACGCTCGGCGGCTCTGCAGAATTGAGCGAGAAAAGCAGATAGAGGCTCGGCAGGACGAAAATCATCAGCAGGCGCACAAGCGTGTAAACACGTGGCGCAGTTGGCGACATGTAGCCCGCAGCGCGCAGTTGCTTTGCGACCTCCGTCTCTGCCGTATCGCCCAGATTGAGGCCGGCCTCCTCAATCCGCTTGGCCAGCTTCGCCCAGGCGCTGTCAGTGCGCTTGCGAGTCAGCGATTCCGCGGTGGGCGAACTCGTGTCTGCAGACATGGCTGCAAGTTCACGCGAAACCTGCATCCGGCGCGTGGTGAGATTGGAGATGACGAACACTACCAGAGCCACGACTCCGAAAACGAGTACCAGAAGCAGAGCGCGAACAATCCAGTTGGAGGTGACTAGTTCAAGCATCTCACACCTTCAGATCAATCAAGCGGCGAATGACGTAAACCCCGACGCAGTACATCACGATGAGTGTAACCGCGCTGTAGATGAAGATCGGGTCCTCCGCCGCTTCAAGATAATATTGAGGTGCCAATGAAAAGATCAGGACGAAAGTAACGACCGGCAAACCTGTCAGCATCCAGCCGGTCATGCGGCCTTCTGAACTGAGCGCGCGAACCTTCATGAACATCTGGTGGCGGTCGCGGATAACCTTGGCGATGTTGTCGAGGATTTCAGCAAGATTACCGCCGGTCTGGCTCTGTACGGAAAGCGAGACCACAAACATCCGCATGTCTTCAAGGTCCCAGCGATCTGCCATATGTTCCAGAGCCCCGATCAAGTCCGCACCATAGGCCACTTCATCGCTGATAAGACCAAACTCCGATCCGATCGGGTCTTCCATTTCCTTGGTCAGCAGATCGATTGCCGATGCAATCGGGTGACCTGAACGCAGCGCCCGGACGAAAATGTCGAGAGCAACTGGGAATTGCCGTTCCATACGGTTGCGACGGGAACGGGCCATATTGCCGAGCACGAGAATCGGGATGAAAACCGCTACCGCGATCGCGAAAATGAACACCATCAGGATGGTGCCAAAGCCGACTCCCGCACCGCTGGCAGCGGAGAACAGCACGCCGACAAGAAACACTGCAGCAAAACCGAGCGCCATGAACACCATGATCTGGCCGGCAGAGAACGGTATCGATGCAGCGAAAACCGTCTTCTCGAACTGCGCGATAAGAGCTTCGATACCCTGCGGCAGTTCCGCGCGCTGGCGCGGCCGGTTCTTGATCAGTTTGCCGACAACAACGTCGCGGTTCTGGCCTGAGCCAATCATCCGCAAGCGTTTGTTGACTGCGCCGCGATAGCTCCTGCTCGCGGCGTAGTTCGACACGAGAGCCTGAGCGATCAGGAACACTGCGGCAAAGACCGCGATCATGATGAAAATGCGTGTGATCTCAAGTGTCATGGCGCTCAATCCATCCGCATTTCCGGCCTGAACAGGCTGGCGGGAAGCTTGATCCCATGCGCTTCCGCTTCGATCAGGAACTTCGGCCGAATGCCCGTCGCTTCGAAGTGGCCCACGACCTGTCGGTTTTCGTCAACCCCTTCGGCCTTGAAGCGGAAGATTTCCTGCATGGTGATGGTATCGCCTTCCATGCCGGTCAACTCGGACAGGCTGGTTACCTTGCGGCGACCATCGCTGAGACGCGAGACCTGCAACACAACATGAATTGCCGAGGCAATCTGGTTGCGCGCAGCGCGCACCGGCATATCGATCCCGCTCATGCCGATCATCTGTTCGATGCGGCTGAGGGAGTCGCGCGAGTTGTTCGCGTGGACGGTCGTCATCGAACCATCGTGGCCGGTGTTCATGGCCTGCAGCATGTCGAATGCCTCGCCGGCGCGAACCTCGCCCACGATGATGCGATCCGGGCGCATACGCAGGGCGTTCTTCACGAGATCGCGCTGAGTAACTTCTCCGCGGCCTTCAATGTTGGGCGGACGGGTTTCAAGGCGCGCGACGTGGCTTTGCTGAAGCTGAAGTTCAGCGGAGTCCTCGATCGTGACGATTCGCTCACGTTCGTCAATGTAGCTCGACAGCGCATTGAGCATGGTTGTCTTACCCGAACCGGTACCGCCGGAAATGAGCACGTTTCTGCGTGATCGCACGACTGCCTGCAGCACTTCCGCCATTGGTTCAGGCACAGAACCCAGATCAACCAGCTTCTGCATGCTGATGGGAATCTTCGCAAACTTACGAATGGAGAGCAGCGATCCATCGAGCGCCAGCGGCGCGATGATCGCGTTGACGCGGCTGCCGTCCTTGAGACGCGCATCGACAAAGGGAGAACTCTCGTCGATCCGGCGGCCAACCCCACTGACGATCTTCTGGATGATCCGCATCAGGTGCTTTTCATCCTGGAAACGGATCGCGCTGCGCTCGAGGATACCAGCCCGTTCGACAAAGACCGTGTCTGCCCCGTTGACGAGGATATCGGTAATGCCTTCATCTTTCAGCAGTGGCTCAATCGGGCCAAGACCCAGCAACTCGTCCAGCACTTCATCGACGAGGCTCGCCCGTTCTTCACGGTTCAGCGGCTGATCAAAGCTTGCCAGCAGCTCCGGTATGATGGCGCTGATCTCGGCCTTGATCTGCTCTTCCGGAAGCTTGTCGAGCATCGACAGGTTGAGCTTGTCGAGCAGGGACTGGTGGATGGCAGTACGCAGTTGGAGCAGATGCGAATCGCGCTCAGATGGCTGAGGATGCAGAGCGACGACTTCCGCTTCGTAATTATGCCCCGCATCGTCTCCGAAATCATGCGGTGCGAACTCTTCGCGGATTGCTGCGTCAGGACGTTTGATCTTCCACATGACTTGCTATTCCTCTGCTAGCTTTTCCATCAACCGGTCAGCCAGCTCGTTGATGTCTTTCATGAATTTGCTGCGCTTTTGAATGCTGGTGATCAGCACCCCTTGGTCCTGCGCGGTTCGGGGGAGGGCTCCTTCCTCGGACACAGTCGCGAGGATCGGGTGTTTGAGGGCTTCTGCTGCGTCAGAAACACTGATGGTCTTGAAAAGCTTCTTTTCAATCCGGTTGAGCACCACCTGGATTGTCTCGCGGGAGAGGCCCATGGATATGAGGAATTCCAGCTGCCGCTTGGCGTGGCGCAGGCTGGGAATCGACAGCGTTCCGACCAGAAGGGTCTGATCGGCGGCGAATACCGTCGAAAGCGACCAGTTGGTGAAAGAGGCGGGCAGATCAACGATGACCAGATCGTATTGACGCCGCGCAAGCTTCACCACTTGCATCAGGGTATCGAATTCGATCGCTTCGATCGGCATGATGTCGAGCGGTGCGGAAATGACGTCAACGTTGGGCGAATCAGAATGGCTCGCGACGGATCGCAATAGCTCGTCATCCAGCCGGCCGTCCGCTTCCAGAAGGTCAGCCAGTGTCCGCTTGGGATTAGCGCCGATATAGGATGCCGCGTCTCCTGACTGGAGATCGAGATCGATGATGCAGGCGCGGCTTCCCTCGCCAAGGGCCTCTGCCATGTCGGCCGCGAGATGGGTTGCGATCGTGGTCGCGCCCGAACCGCCAATGCTTTTCAGCACCGCGATAAACGGGGCAAGCTGCGTGTCGCCGGTTGCCTGCGGTTCGATCTGCTCGGCAGCGTCGACGATTGCAGTCGCCAGCTCGTCAACGGCAAAAGGCAGCGCAACTATGTCTTTAACACCGCGGCGCAGCAGTTGCCGCGTGGTTGCAATATCAACATCAGCAAGGCCCGCTACCACGGGAACATTCGGAAAATCAGTGCGCAGCCGGTCGACTCGTTCCAGCGAATTGCGCGACGAAGGGTCGACTTCGATCACCACAATCCGCGCACCCATCAGCTGAGCAGTCGGCAATCCATCGTCAATGGCACAATCGCATAAGACAAGACCGGACCGGATCTGCTCGAGATCAGCAAAATGGCGCGAGTCCGCAACGACAAACACACCTTTCGGCAATTGCGTCGCGCGGATCATCGAGCCTTGATTGATCTCTTCGAGTCGTCCCATCTTGTGCCTCAATTGGAGAGCTCTCCCGCATTGTCTTCTGCGGTAAGAGAATATGAAAAGTCTGGCAGGTCCACATTGCCACCAAATGGCGTGAATGTGAGCGGCGTATACTCCATGTCCAGAAGTCGGACAGTTATGATCGGAGATATGTCTGGCCCGTTCGGGTTGCCTGCATACCCGAGGCCAGAGCCGGAATAGGTCACCTGGATGTCCTCGTCCGCGATGCGCGGCCAGACGTTCTGCATCCTGTCGGCCAGCCTTCCAAAAGCAGCGCTGTTGAAAGTCGTGCCGGGGCAGGGGCCAGTCGTGCAAGTGCAGCCCGTGCTGATGCACGTGAGTTGACCTAACGCTCCGACCGGAATTCGATCGCCCTGCGTGACCAAATTGGTCCCAACGGTGACGTTGACATAAGAGGCTGTCGCGATTTCAGTCGCAATCGGGTCTGTCACGGCGGCAAAGCGCGCTCCGACCTGGGTCGCTTTCTCAGCCTGGTTGATGTTCCATGCATAGTAGCCCACATCGATCGCGCCGATCACGAAGATCAGCAGAAGGGGCAGCACCAGCGCGAACTCGGCTGCCATGCCGCGTTCATCGCGAAGGAGGCTGGACAAGAACATGCGCATGCTCAGATTCCCATCACCGTTGCTTGTTGCGCCGCACGCAGATCGGCATCGTCGGTGATCACACCGACACCGCCAAACAGCGACACGTAGTCTACCGTCGCAGTGACGGTGATCTGCGGCGCGCGGTCGACCGAATCATAGATCCCGGTCTGCGAGGTGGCGACTGTCGGGCAATCCAGCGAAACCGTTATGTCATCCGCCTCCCAGCCCAGCACCCGCGGCGTGCCTCCAGTAAGCTGCCCGGTACGCGTTAACTCACGAACGCTGTCGCGGATTGCCACTGGAACACCGCTATTCGTGCCGTTCTGACAATTGATGCTGCTGAAATCCTGCCTTGCCCCCCATCGCGCGCCGTCGCGAACGCCTTTCACGACCTGGTGCTGCGCATAGAAATAGTGCGCACCTTCCAGCGTGGTAAAAAGAAGCAGCACGGCGAGCGGCAGGATCAGCGCCATTTCTGCGGCCGCAGCACCTTTTTGGCAGGTGGCGATTAGATGTCCGAAACGCCGCACGATCATTTCACCAGATAGGGCTGGTCCCGCCGGATCAGTGGTCCACCGACAGTACCAGTATTGTTGATGTTGGCCTCACCAATGATCTCGACATAGATCTCATCCTGCTTGGTGAACTTCCCGCCGCTTCCGCGCGCATAGGAAGGTTGGACAAGGAAGACATCCATCCAGGTCTGGACCGGAACATTGGTGCTGTTCCCGCTGACATTGTGCAGATTGCAGTTGATCACGGCGACTGTCATCACGCGGCGATCCTGCGATGTAGTGCCCGGGTTCCAGCCGTATTGTTGGCCACAAACGGGCTGGTTGCGGGTTGTTCGCGTATTGCCCCCGTTGCCTGCCGTCGTATCGGCCAGGGCGGTCGCAATATTGTCGAGTTCGTAGAGATAGGTCTTGTAGCGGGTCACATTCGCGCCAAGGCCGGTTGTACCCGCCCAGTCGAACGAAGCGCCGTAATGGGTCCGGAAGTACGCCGCACGGTCCCAGTTGGTGCCGCCGCCAAACGGATCATCCTTGCATTCACCGGTCGTCCCGTCTTCTACCGCGTGGCAAATGTTGCGCGGATGACCCATCGAATCGATCGTCCCGGTATACGGAGCGACAGCTGTAGGGTGATATGCGTTGGCTGGCTCTTCCCAGCCCGAATTGTGAATATCGCAGGCATTGCCGGTCGCAGGTGTTGCCGTCAGCTTGCGCATCAGGTCCTTGCGCACATTCCTGGCTGGCGAACATGAACCACCCGAAACACACCCGTTTGAATCGTAGACATCGAAACGGGTGTTGATCGCGCGCGGACCGCTGGCGATGTTACCTGTCTGTGTGTCGACATCGATCGTGTCGACGCCCGATTGCGAGATACATTCTCCAGGAGGGCCATCCCATCCCAAAGCCTGACGCACACCGGTCGCCCCATTGGGACCAATGTCGAGATAACCATAGTTGCCCGGCGTCCACTTGCCGCCGCCGCCCGGCTTTGCCAGCAGGCCTTGCCCTTCGTAAGCGTCCGCGTCGAAAGGTGTTGCTCCCGCTGGAGTTCCCGGCTCCTCCGGGTTGCAGACCATCAGCGGCGGGACCCGGCAAACGGCGGAACCAAGCCCGGCGACCGCTTCTGCGTTGATGCTGCCACGAACAGCTCCGACAATAGGCGTCAGCGCGTAATTGGCAGCGCGGGTATCCACGGTGACCTGAACGAAGCCGGCCTCTGCAAATCGCCCGGTCTCGCTGGCGAGGATGGGGTTCGTACCGGCTTCCGCATCCGCCCGTGTATTGTAGAAAACGATCTGCGTCGTGTCGGTGATGTTGACAGTCTGATCGGCTGAATCGTTCGCAAAGAGCGTCGAGTTATCGACCAACCCGCCCTGGATCGCGGCGATCGCGCGTTCAATGGCGCCGGGCCGGCGATCGAGCTGGGTCGCACCGGCCAGAGCGGCCTGATCGGCTGCGTTCTGCAGCTCGGTATCCATACCGGCGAGGCGCGTATAGTCGAACGCCAGACCTGCAAGAGCAATGATAGGTATCAACGCAAGGGCGTAGGTCGCTGCAACCGCACCGTCCTGGTTTTGCCAGAATCGCTTCGCCTTAAAGGACCTTACCTTGCGTTGTTTCATAGCCTCTTACCATTTTCAGCAGATTATCCACCGCCACCAGATCCAACATCGGTGGTTTCGATCCGCTCAGGCTGCTTGACCTGATCGGTGCGATAACGCTCGATCGCCTGCGCAGCGTGCTCGGCGCTGCTGGCCGGGATTGGCGTATCATATTGCGGATCGGGATTGACGACCATCGCGGCATAGGTCGCGCGATTGGCTTCGCCAAATCCGGGATCCTGATAGCCCAGGAATTCCTTGTCCGCGACAGTGCTGCATCCTGCCAATGCCGTAGCAGCGAGAAGTCCGGCAATCAGACGGCGATCAATAGTCATATCCATCCTCCTCTGCAGCAGCGGCTGCAGCATCGCTTGACGTGGGTACCGAGCCATTCGGAGCCACCGGTACAGGGCGGTACATCGTGCCGTTCAGCATGACATCGGCCTGAACCGGATCGGCCACGCGGTCGGTCGGCAGGCGCACCTGGTCGGGCCGGATCGGCTGGACCAATCGCGGTGTTACCACGATCAGCAGCTCGGTTTCACCCTTCTGGAAGCTCGAAGACCGGAACAGCGATCCGATGATCGGAAGCGAACCAAGCAGCGGGACCTGCTGTACGGTTGTCTCGAAGTCCTGCTGGATCAGGCCAGCGATTGCGAAGCTCTCGCCATCGCGCAGTTCCAGCATGGTGCTCGCGCGCCGAACCTGAAGGCCCGGAATGCTGAGGCCGCCGACCGTGATCGAGGCGCTGGGATCAATCGAGCTGACTTCCGGTTCAACCAGCAGGTTGATCGTGTCATCGCTGAGAACCGTAGGCGTAAAGCCGAGGCTTACCCCAAACGGCTTGAACTCGACTGTCAGGGCAGCACCGCCCCCTCCGGCTGCTCCGCCACCCTGACCCGAAAGAGATTGAGCCACGGGGATCGGGAACTCGCCGCCTGCAAGGAAGCTCGCGCGTTCGCCCGAAAGAGCAACAAGCGTCGGCTCTGCCAGTGTCTTGGACATGCCCTTGTCTTCGAGCGCGTCGAGCGCGACGTCGATATTGAGACCCAGCACGTCGCTGAAGCTGCGCGTTATGATGCCGAAGGCACCCGTGACCGGGTCGACCTCCAGCACGCCGTTTCCGAAGGTTCCCGTTGGCACTTCACCCGGCGTGAGGCTCGCGCCTGATCCGGTTACACCTGAGAAACGTCCGCCGTTCGAGCGCATGAAGCTGCGCACACCGAGATCCTTGCCGACGCTGCGGCTGACCTCGGCAAAGCGCACTTCCAGCATGACCTGCTGGCTGCCGCCCATGCTCATCAGGTTGACAACCTTGTCTCCGGCATAAGCGCGGGCGAGCTGGACGGCCTTGTCGGCAGCGCCAGCGCTGCTGACTGTGCCGGACAGCACGATCGATTCGTTGGAAATGCGCGCTTCGATGTTCTCGTTCGGCATCAGCGAGGTGACCTGCTCGCGCAGCGCAATTACGTCCGGGCCCACTGCCACGTCCATCACAGCCATCACGTTGTTGCGGCTGTCATAGAGGGTGAGGCTGGTCGTGCCGAGCTTCTTGCCCAGGACATAGACCGAGCGATCGGAAATCGGGAAGATATCCGCGATTTCATCATTGCCGATCATTGCCCGCGAAATCGGACGATCCGCTGTGATAACCTGGCTCTTGTTGACCGGCACTTCGACCGATCCGGCATGGATCGAGGTTTCACCGTCCTGCGCCATTGCCGGTGCGGCAAGGGCAGGGGCCAGAGCAAGGGCAGAGCCTAGCGCGAGCGCCTTTGCGACATGTTTCAAGGAATTGCGCATGGTCTTAAAATCCCCCCTTGCGCTTGACTTCATAGGTCGTTGGTTCGGTTCCGCGGACAATCGACATGGTCGGGCCGCTCGGGCGACGCGGCAGGCTGACTACGCCGCTTGGCGCAGCCGGCGCAGCCGCGCTGGTTCCTGCATTGCTGTCGCGTGCCGGGATATAGTAGCCTGCGCCGCCCAGATCGCTTGGCGTGATCGTTTCAGTCGATCCGACCAGCTGGTTCTCGACGTTGCGCAGCACCAGGCTGAGCGAGCCGATCTGCCCCGCAAGCACCAGTTTCTGAGCGCCGGTGATGTCTGTCTGAAGTGTCGCGGTCGAACCCACCGACGGTTCGGTCTGGTTCTCATCAGCCACCTGATCGATTGCCAGGACGAGCACGTTTTCAAGCACAACATTGGTCATCTGGTCGTCGCGGTCCGCGCCTTCGCCAGGGATCTGGCGTGTCAGCAGCACGTCGACGACATCGCCTGCGCGGACAAACCCGCCAACACCAGAGACCTGGTTGACGGGTATCGATACAGCGCGCAGTTCTTCAGGAAGGATGGAAGCAAGGGTCGCGCGGCCGCCTTCGCCGCTGACCTTGCTGGCAAGGATGGGTTCGCCTGCGGTAATCGGGCGAAGCGCCACGCGGCCACCGCGGGTTGCTTCCTCAACCGATACAAAGGCACCTTCGGGAACTGAATTGGCGGGCCAGTTCCGCAGCGTGATATTGGTGCTCGTCAATTGCGTGCCGAACTGGAAGTCCTGCGTCGCCACGACAATTTGCACCAGACGGTTTGCTTCCGCCTCGCGTTCCTGCTGCGCCTCTCGGCCAGAGAAATACGAATTTACCAGATACACCGCGATCAAGCCGATAAAAACGGCCAATCCGCCGATGAGGAGGTTACGTCCCCTCATGCTCACCCCCCATGGTCAACGCCTGCCAATCGGATTCGCGACTCGCGAATCGGTCAGGCTGAAACTCTGTAATGCTACATGGTTAGCAGGGTAATGGCCGAATCCGATTGTACGAACCCGGCCATTCCCAACTTTTTTGACTTAGTTAGCCGGCATGCAGCTTGCAGCAGCGGTACCGCCGTCGATGCAGTCAGCAGCTTCTTCCATGGTGTCGCTGATCGCGGTGCCCAGGCTGATAGATGCGACAGCGATGCCGGCACCAACCAGAGCGAGGATCAGAGCGTATTCAGCAGCCGAAGCGCCGGATTCGTCACGAAGGAGAGATTTTACGAAAGTCATTGTCATTACCCCATTTCAAGTAGCACGGCTTGAAGTCCATTCCTCCGTGCAGTCCAAGATCGAAAGCTTACCGGCATCTATTCCCGGCTTTGCTTGCCCCGAGAGGGGATGTCTGTGTGCGGAACCGGCGCGACCCCTTTTGTCTCTTGCATGAGACTTGTCTTGTTTGAGACCGGAGCAGCGCACCGGTTCATCACGCAGGTTCCCCTCGGAACTGCCAATTATGGTCCACAATTAACCTCTGAGGGTCAATTTAATTTACGGAACCGATAGTTATCCCAAAAAAACAGTAGCTTAGGGCGAAAAAGTCGTAACAGAAATGCTTAACGCGCGCGCCGAATTCGCGGCAGTAAAGTTATCGTGGTTGGTTAATGCGAAAACCGGCTTCGAATCGATTCGCGAAGCCGAGTCGAAGGAGCGAATCGCGCTTTTGATGGTAAAGGCTGCCGCGCTGTGTGGTTAAGGGCCGATCACGCCATTTCAGGGCTTTTCCTGATTGGCTTGATCGCTGGCCTGATGGAGAACGTGTCTTTGCCTGCCTGTCAGAAGAACGCCAGCCTGCCAGAGGAATAAGAGATCAACCCAGATCGGGGCTGGCCGGGCCTGCTGGCTCTGCTCGATCACCTGCTTGTTCACTAACCTGCTCAGCCGTGTCCTGTTTCGGGACGCGGTCTCTGTATGGGCGGTTATAAGTACCTCATTTCCGGAGAAAGTTTGTTGGTTGATGCGATTATATGGTTACCACGCTTGCAACCATGCTTAATCACTGTTTCTCTCACGCTGACAGATTTCCAAGCGCGCGACTCGAGTCGTTAGCTAACCGGAAACGCAACTGGACGGGCCGCAGGATCAAGAATTGGAATGCTCTGGATTGGCTCCAGTGGCATCTCCGGGCCGCAGCAATGCGAGCTCAATGGCGCGGTTCTGCAGTTCGAAAAAGAGATGAATGAGCAGCCTCAGCCCGAGGCTATCATAAGGAACGGCAATATGACGGATTTTGAGAGCAGCAGGCACGGCGGAAATCACGGTGGTTTCGATCGTGATGGTGCGGCCTATGATGCGGGCGACACAAGCTCGAATCTGTATCAGGATGCTCAGGCAAGCTCATCTTCTGCAAGGCAAATCCTGCAAGCCAATGCTGAAGGCATTGTGATCCTGCCTGAAGGTGTATCGCTCGATGATATCGTCGTTCAGGGCCGCGATCTCGTCATCAACCTGGCCGATGGCAGCACCATCGTCATCCCGGACGGTGCGATCATCGTGCCGCAGCTTGTCGTCGAAGGCGTTGCCGTTCCGCCATTGACGCTTGCTGCGCTGCTCAACGAAGCTGAACTCAATCCCGAAGCTGGCCCGAACGCTCAAACACCGAGCTCGGGCGGGAACTTCGCGGGCGATGAAGGCGCCATCCAGGCGGCTTTCGATCTCGGCAACCTGCTTCCCTATACCGAACTCGGCCTGAATCCCGAGGAAGAAGAAGAAATCATCCCGTTCGAGGATTCCGAACCGGAAATCATAATCGAAACGCCGGACAACCCGATCGGCGTGCCCAACGCCATTGCGCGAGTTGACGAGGCCGGCCTGCCCGAGCGCGGCGAAGGACCCGAACCGGAAGGTACCGAGGAGCCAGGCAACGGCGAGCTTACCAGTGGCACGATCGTCATTACATCGCCGGACGGTATCTCGGCGCTGTTCATCAACGGTATCGAAATCACCGGAGACAATCAGGAGATAGAAACCGATCTCGGAATTCTCACCATCCTGAGCGTCAATTTCGAAACGGGCGAGGTCGAGTTCGAATATCTGCTGACGGATAACACCAGCGGGGACGATACTTCGGATCCGTTTCTGGTCCGCGTGATCGATCTCGATGGCGATGAAGCCGAAGCCACGCTGACCGTGCTGATCGTCGACGATGAGCCGATTGCCAATGCCGACGAAGCCACCATTCCCGGCGGCCAGTATGGACCGGCAGAAGGCAATGTAATCGACAACGATATCTCTGGCGCGGACGATTTTCCTGAAGGTCCGGTCACCGGCATTTCCTTCGCCGGCACGACCGTGCTGCCCGGCGAATCGATTGAAGGCGACTACGGCGTTCTCACCATCGATGCCGACGGCAGCTACAGCTACACCCGCAATCCAGACACGCCCGGCGGCGTCCAGGACGTCTTCACCTACACCATCGAAGACCAGGACGGCAGCCCGGCCGAAGCCACGCTGACCATCAATATCGGCAATCTTCCGCCGGAAATCACCTTCATTCCTGAAACCGGTGCCGGGACGGAGGTCTTCGAGGAGGGCCTGCCTGCACGCGGCGACGAAACCGAAGGCTCGAACGAGCCGGGCAACGGCGAATTTACCGGCGGTACGATCACTTTCGAATCGCCTGACGGTGTGAGCGAAGTCACGATTGCCGGCGTGGTCATTACGCCTGGGGCGCTCCCCCAGACGGTGGTTGATGATGCGACCGGCACACTGGTTATCACCGGATACAGCTTCGATGCCGATACGGGTATCGGTTCGATCACATACGAATACACGCTGGTCGACAACACCTCGGGCGACGATACGCCGCTCGACTTCCCGATCACTATCGTCGATCTCGACGAGCAGTCTGCCGAAGGTACGCTCACCATCGTCGTACGTGACGACGAGCCGGAAGCCCTTGCGGATACGGACAGCGTCACTGACGACACCGACCTGACGGCCGAAGGCAATGTCATTACCGACAGCGAAGGCAATGGCGGCGCGGATACGCAGGGCGCAGATGGCGCGAGCGTCACGGGCGTTGCTGTTGGCACGGTCGAAGGACCTGTTGACGGCAATGTCGCAACCGAGATCGACGGCCTCTACGGCACACTCACGATCGCTGCCGACGGCACTTACACCTACACGCTCGACCCCGCTAACCCTGCAGTCAGCGGGCTCGATGGCGAGGAAGTGCTGACCGACGAGATTTTTACCTACACCATCACTGACGGGGACGGAGACCAGTCGACCACCACGCTTTCGATCACCGTGAACGGCCAGGATGACCCGGTTGTGATCAACGGACTCGACGGAGAGGGCGCGGAAGAGATCGTGGATGAAGACGACCTCGCTGACGGTTCCTCTCCCAATGCAGATGCGCTGACACAAAGCGGCACATTTACCGTCGACAGCCCGGACGGGCTGGCGACACTGACCGTAGGCGGCGAGACGATTTTCGGCGGCGGCGTGACCTACCCGGTCGAGATCGCTGGCGATTACGGCACCGTGCGTATTACCGGGGTGAGTGTCACCACCGATGCTGATGGCGACGTGGTCGCGGCAGAAGTCTCATATGAATACGTGCTCGGCGACAACACGCTTAACCATTCAGTGGCCGGAGAGGACTCGCTGACGGACAGCTTTGCGGTTGTCGCAACCGACACTGATGGTTCGCCGGCCAATGCTTCGCTCGACATTCGGGTGATCGACGACATCGCTGCTGCAAACGCGGATTCTGACTCGGTGACCGAGGATGGCCCGCTGGTTGCGGATGGCAACGTCCTCACAGGCACGGGCGGCAATGACGCGAACGATACGGATGGCGTCGCGGATGTAGCCGGCGCAGATGGCGCAACCGTGACCGGTGTTGCTGCTGGCAATGTTGGCGCCGATGTTGATGGGAATGTCGCAACTGCCGTCACTGGCAATTACGGGTCGATCACCATCGATAGCAATGGCGACTACGTCTATACGCTCGATAATGACAATCCGGCTGTTCAGGGCCTCAACGGCACTGAAAGCCTGAGCGAAGTCTTTACCTACACCATCACCGATGGCGACGGCGATACAGCCACCACGACCGTTACCATTGTCATCAACGGCCAGGACGACCCGGTCGTGATCAATGGCCTTGACGGGCAGGGTGCGGAAGAAATCGTCGATGAAGACGACCTTGCTGATGGATCCTCGCCGGACGAACCAGCGCTGACGCAAGGCGGAACTTTCTCGGTGGATAGCCCGGATGGCCTTTCCACGCTGACAGTCGGCGGTGTCGAGATCTTCGACGGCAGTGTCGTCTATCCGGTCGAGATCGTCGGCGAATACGGCACGGTCCGTATCACCGGCGTTACTCCCACCACGGACGACAATGGCGATGTGATTTCGATTGAAGTCGCCTATGAGTATGTCCTCGGCGACAACACGCTCGATCACTCGCCTGCAACCGGCGAAGATCCGCTGACTGACAGCTTTGAAGTGATCGCAACCGATAGCGACGGTTCGACCAGCACTGCTTCGCTCGATGTGGATGTTGTCGACGATGTCCCTGATGCGACGGATAACGCCAATACGGTAACTGAAGGTGGTGAAACCGACGGTAACGTGCTCACCGACAATGACGGTGACGGCGTCGATGTGCCGGGGGCAGACGGCTATGCTGCTGGCGGTGCGGTTGTCGGCATCACCAGCGTCAACCAGGGAACCAGCGATACAGAAGCCAATGGCGAAGGTAATTTCGTGCTGGAAGGCCAATATGGCACGCTGACGCTCAATACCGACGGCTCTTACACCTATGTCGCGAACCCGAACGTGGTTAATTCCGATGAAACGGATACTTTCACTTATACCATTCGCGACGGTGACGGTGATGAATCGACCGCAGAGCTGGTAATCACAGTCACCAATGTTGCCGGCGAAGTCAGCGACAATGACGTGCTGGTCAACGAAGCAGGCCTGGTGGATGGCACCGGCGAGCTGGCTGACGGCAATGCGGGCAATAACAGCGACACGAGCGAGACATTTGCAACGGGACAAATCACTGTCACCGGCGCGACGGGCACACTGGTCTTCATCCTCGAGGATCCGGCTGTTGGCTCCTTCGGTACGCTTACACTCAATACGGATGGCAGCTATTCCTACACGCTCGACACCGCATTCGGGCACGATCCCGATGCGCCGGGTGCGGACATCAACACCGCAAACGGTGTGGAGAGCTTCGCCTACCGCGTTGAGGACACCAATGGGAACCTGATCGGCAGCGGCGAAATCGTCGTCAGTGTGATCGATGATATCCCGCAGGTCGATCTGGGCCTCACTCAGGGCCAGCAGATGGCGCTGATCACGCAGGATGCCGACACGATCGGCAATGCGAGCGACACGGACAGCGCGGATTTCTCAGGCGCTTTCGCCATCGTCAGCTCGCTTTATGGCGCGGATGGTGCAGGGTCGCTCGAGACGACGTATGCGCTTGGTCTGCAAGTTGCCGAAGGCACCGACAGCGGCCTCGACAGCAATGGCGCGGATATCTTCCTTTACGTTCGCGCTGACGGCACGATTGTTGGCTCCACCGCAGGCAGCGAGCCAGCGACCAACGATGCCAGCGTGATTTTCACGATCACTGTCAACGGGTCGGGGACGGTCACTCTGACGCAGTTTGCAGAGGTCGACCACACCATCGCCGATGATGGCGGCCCGTTCGAAGGCGATATCATCGCGCTCGCCGGCGGCCTGGTGGAGCTTGTTGCGACCGCGACCATCACCGATGGCGATGGCGACGTGGTCAGCGACAGCGAGGCGCTGGACCTGGGCGGCCTCATCCGCTTTGCTGATGACGGCCCTGTCGCGGTGGCGGATGTGAACTCCGTCGGCGAAGACGATGCTTCGGTCAGCGGCAATGTCCTGACGGATGGCACGCCTGACAGCTTTGGCGCCGATGGTCCTGCGACCACCACGCCGGCTGGCGGCGTGGTCGGCGTCGAGCTTGGCAGTGACACCTCGTCACCGGCCACAGGCGCGCCCGGCACGCCGATCGTCGGCGCCTGGGGCACTCTGACTCTTCTGGCGGACGGCAGCTATACCTATGCAGTCAATACCACTTCGGTGCAGGGGCTGGGCGCTGGCGATAGCGAGACCGACACCTTCATCTACACCATTGAAGATGGCGAAGGCGATACCAGCACGGTCACGCTGACAATCACGATCAACGGCGCGAACGATGCGCCGACTGCGGTTGCAGGGGTTGCAGCTGTTTCGGACGAAGGGCTCGCCGACGCAAACCCGGATAATGCCGGCACACCAACCGACACCACGAACTCAGCCGTCTTCCTGACCGGCGATCTGCAAATTGCCGATGCGGATACCAATGATACGCTCGACGTGACCCTGGGCATTCCGGCACAGACGATCAGCATTGTCGATGGCGGCAGCGGTACAGCGCTGACCTGGGCCGTGATCGACGGCGGCAACACGCTGGTCGGCTATGTCAGCGACCCGAACGATCCGTCGGTAATCGTCAGCGCTTCTGACGATGGCATCTTCACGGTCGAGATCCGCGACGCGATCTATCATGACCAGGTCGGGGTCGAGGACGTCGAAGGCTTCGTGGTTCCGGTCACCGTGAGTGACGGCACGACGTCCACGCCGACGACGATTTCGGTCTCGCTGGAGGATGACAGCCCGGTTCTGACTGCACCGATCGCCGATCAGCAGACCTCGAACAATCCTTCAGCTCCGATCCTGGTTGGCGACCTCAATTTTGCTGCGGGCGCCGATGGTCCTTCGGCGGACATGACGATCACAGTCGACACCACCGGCCTCACCGTTGGCGGTCAGCCGCTGGCGACGGTGCAGGACGGCAATGTGCTCACCGCATTTGTCGATGCGAATGCTAATGGCGAGTTCGACACGGGAGATACCGCTGCATTCACCATCACTGTCGATCCGGCTGCAGGTCTGTCTGGCGAATACGAATTTGACCTGATCACGCCGCTTGACGGTGAAACCACGCTGATCGACCTTCTTTCGGACGGTGCCTTCGGCGTCGGACCGAGCCTTTCAGTGATTGTCTCTCAGGACAGCACAGGCGATGAGCTCGTCTATGTCACCGGGTGGCGGCCGAATGGTAACGGCGGCTCGTTTACCGGCGCTGAGCTGACCGACTGGCTGAATGGCGGCAATCCTGACCTCAACCAGGTGCCGGGTGTGAACGGCTCGACCGCAGGCTTCGGCATCAACAACAACAATTTCGATGCCGGCGAGTTCATGCGCTTCGATTTCGGACCGCTTGACGATTATGACGGCGCGGGCGGATACAACCCGCCGGGCGGCACCAACCTGCTTAACGCCACATTTGCCACTTTCACGATGAGCAATTTTGGAAATGGTGATGTGACGCACTTCGTCGCACATTTCTCTGACGGCTCGACTCAGGAATACACCTTTACCGGTTCTGGTGGTGGCAACGGTTCTGCCATTCTGAATATTACGGCACCTCCGGGCACCACGATCCTGTTTGTCGATGCGTATCAGCAAAGCGGATCGGTCAAGCTCAACCTCAGCGATCTGGGCGTGACCGATACAAATGTAGACATCGACATCCCGGTCACGATCGTCTTGACCGACCGCGACGGCGATCCTGTCAGCGACAGCTTTGTGATCAACATCAACGAGCAAGTGCCGAACGCCCAGGACGATCTGACCGATACACCGACCCAGGACGCGGATCTGAACATTGCATTCGTGGTCGACTTCTCCAGTTCGATCAACGCTTCCGAGCTCAATCAGGAGTTGAGCGCGGTGCGCGACGCGGCGCGCGACCTGTTCGGCCGAACCGAAGGCACCGTCAGCGTCACGCTGGTTGGCTTCGACGAGGACGCGATCAATTTCGGGACCTTCACCGATCTGGCTGAGTTCGAGGCTCTGATTTCTTCCATCAATCCTGCAGATGGCGGGACTCGTCCGCTCGACTTCGGGACGAGCTACTCTGACGGTCTTGCCGCTCTTATGAACGGCACCGGTGGGCAGCCGGGCTGGGATCCAGCGGCAGGTGATATCAACCAGGTGTTCTTCATCAGCGATGGCCGCGCCAGCCGCGATCGCGGTCCTGACAACTATCCGCTGAACGATACTGTTCGCGAGCAGTGGGAACAGTTCGTCGCCGACAACGACTTCGAGATCACCGCGATTGCAGTGGGTGACAACCTGATCATTGAGAACCTCAATGCGGTGGACATTGACGGCAACGGCAGCCCGATCCTGATCGATGATTTCTCGACCCTGATTGGCGAATTGATCACCCAGATCTTGGTGCCGGTTTCAGGCAATGTGCTCGAAAACGACATTGCACCCAGCAATGGCATTTCGTTGGTTTCGATCACCGTTGATGGCGCGCTCTACAGCTTTGACGGCGCCAACATCACCGCGCCGGGCGGAGGCACAATCGCTGGCAGCGAGTTTACTGCAACAACGGCGATGGGCGGCGAGTTCACCTTTGACTTTGCCACCGGCGACTGGACCTATGCGCCTTCGCAGAGCTCACCGACCGGTATGGAAAACTTCCAGTACACGATCGTTGATGGCGACGGGGACACAGACACAGCGATCCTGCGGATTGATCTCGAAGCGATTTCTGGCGGCGGCGCGGAAGCATCGCCTGCTCAGACCATGCTTTCGAGCAAGGGAGATGCGGACCCTGTGATGGAAGCTCCAGCCAAGCTTGCCGATGATCAGCTGGCAGGGGACAACGATTTCGGCACCGGGGCAGACCTTGCCAACGACAACGAGTTGTTGACTGGTCGCGGAGTGGCGACCGGACAAATCGCCGCTGCCGCTCTGGGCTTCACTATGGTTAATTTCGCTGAAACGAGCCTTGAAGCTGGCAACACTTCCTTCACATTTGCTGATCCGATGACAGCCGGGCTGGACCTCGAAGGCGCTCAGTCGATCGATTCAGTGCCGCTGGCGACGGTTGGCGATATGGTGAGCGACATGCTGGGCACCGGCGGGTTCGACATGTCAGGGCTGGCAAGCTCTGGCCTGACAGACGCAACCAGCGCTGAAACAGTCAACTTTGCCGACTTCGCAAGCGCGCTCAGCACGGCTGACGCATTCCAGCTGGATACCGGCCTCGATGCGCCGGTTGGCGGGTTTGCCGATGCGCCGATGTCAGCCGGACTTTCGGTCGAAGGCAACGCCGGGATGATGGAAGCGCTGCTCGACCTTGCAGATGGCACGGCAGCTGCGCCAGAGCTTGCGGCTGCGAGCGGGCTTGCCACAGCCGATTCGGCAGATGTCGCAGCGATCCTCGCAGACGTCATGGCGGAAGGCTCTGTCGATGCGATGCTCGACACATTTGTCGGACATGCAGGTGTAAATCCGGTAACAGATGCCGCCTCGCACATCTTGAGCGATGCGTCTCTCACACAAACTGTTGACGGCAGTGCATTTGCGTTCGATGCAACGCAACTGGCTGACATGTCCGCAGAGGCAGCGGCCGTAGCCGCTTCGGTAGGCTAAGATGACTATGACCAGGGGATTGAATATGCGGTTGATGAGAGTGGGGGCGACCTGCGGGGCGCTGGCGCTGGCTGTGGGTGGTCACCAGCTGGCCTTTGCGCAGACCAAGGCAGCGGATTTCGATCAGCTGATGGCGATGAGCGAGGGAGCGCTGGAAGGCGAAATCGGCTCGCGCTTCAATGAGGGGCTGGCGGCTTCCAACAGCTCGGAACTGATCAGTGGTGATGATCCGCGCTATCTGTGGGCACTTGAAACCAAGGCTCAGTGCGGGATTGCGCTGGGATATCTCAAGTCATCGACCAAGGATCCGGTGTCGATCGGCAAGTGCGCGCGGGCGTATGAGCTCATGCAGATGCCGCCAATGCCGTCGGCGCCGATCGTTGCTGCTCCACCGACTGAGCCTTACCTGCCGGAGCAGTGTAAGAATGAAGTGGTCGGGATCGTCTTCTTTGAGTTCGACTCAAGTGAAGTCCCTGCCGAAGCTGCACAGACCATCAATTTCGCGCGCGACAACTATCGCCAGTGCGCCTGGCGCAGCTTTACCGTGACAGGCCATGCGGACCGGTCGGGTTCGGACGCTTATAACCTCGGTCTGTCCGAGCAGCGCGCTGAGGCCGTCGCCAATGCCATGGCCAGCGCTGGCATTCCCGCCAGCATGATCACCAGCAGCGCCAGGGGCGAGAGCGACCCGCGGGTTGCAACCGATGACGGTGTGCGCGAGCCGCAGAACCGCCGCGTTGAAATAACGGTGCGCTGAGGGAGGTTCTAATGATGAAGAAGACACTTATTGGCCTTGCTGCAACCGCACTGATGGCAACCGCTTCGCCTGCCGCGATGGCGCAAACCTCGGATGGCACGATCTCCATGCAGCAGGCGATCGAGATCGCGATGATGTCCAATCCGGAAATCCTGCAAGCGCAGTACAATACCGAGGCGATCCAGTTTGAACGCGAGCAGGCGCAGTCGCTTTATCTGCCGCGCGTCGATGTCGAGGCGTCAGCCGGTATTCGCCGCCTTGAGAACCGCACGCGCCGCAATCTCGGCATTGCTGACCAGGAACTCTATCCGCTTGAGGCGCAGGGCACGATCGACTGGACGATCTTCGATTTTGGCCGTCGCCGCGGCGAGTTGCTGCGTCAGGCAGCACGCGTCGATGGGGCGTCCCTGCGCGTGGTTGAGCGGTCTGAATTTGTCGCGCTGCAGGTCGCCCGTCAGTATCTCGATGTTCTGCTGCAGCAACGCGTCGCCGCTGCGGCGGCGGACAACCGCGCGTTCCACCAGGCACTGGTGAATGATCTGGCGCAAGGCGTTGAGCAGGAATCGATCTCTGTCGCTGACCTGCAGCAGGCCGAAGAGCGCCTCCAGTCCGCCATCGTGCGCGCCGAGGAAGCGTCCGAAGCCTTGGCAGTTGCCGATAACGCGCTTCGCCGGCTTACGGGACTTACCATCTCGGCTCCGACGCTGCCGCCTGATCTGACCACTTCATTGCCGGCGACGGAAGGCGCGGCGATCGGGCTCGCTCGCACGCAGAACCCGCTGGTGCGTGAGGCGCAGGCTGATGTCGATGCGGCCCATGGCCTCGTGATGGCAGCCAAAGGCGATTTCTACCCCACCATCGGCGCGGATGTCCGTGGCCGCGTGGGTGAGGATATCGACGGCTTCAACGGTCACACCAATGATGTTCAGGCGCGGGTCTATCTGCGCTGGAACGTATTTGATGGGGGCCTGAACAAGGGCAAGTATCAGGAAATGGTGCACCGCGCTTCGCAGGCGCGTTACCGTCTGCATGAGATGGTGCGCCAGGCGGAAGAAGACGCGGCCAATGCGTGGACAGCCCTTCAGACACAGCGCAATGTGGGCGCTGCGCTGGAGCGTCAGTCGCAGGTCAGCGATGATCTGCTGCTGAGCTACCGCGCGCAGTTCAATGTCGGACGGCGTTCGCTGCTCGACGTGCTGGATGCGCAGAACACGCGTTTCAACACGCAGGTGCGGCTTGAAACTTCACGTTTTTCTCAGCTTTTTGCGCAATACCAGATCCTGGCTGCGACCAATACTTTCCTGAGCTCGCTGAACGTGGCTCCGGGAACCGGCGCAGGCATGAACGAACGTGACCGTTTCGACTTCGGCCCGCCGAAGGAAGCGGAAACCGATTATCGTCGGTATGACAAGTAAGGCTCTGTTATTGCAGAGCTAACAGGTGAGGGATTATCGTGCTGCAGAGACGGGATGCGGATTCGCTGCACGGCAATGACCCGCTGATACTTGCGATCGGGGAGCTGGCGCGCCGCTATGGGCTCGCTTTCTCCCCGACGCTGTATGATTCGTTGGCGCGCGGCGCCGACGGGCGCTTGCCATTCCATCAGGCGGGTGCAGCGATCGAATTGACGGGCCTCGATTTTGAGGAGCTCACCCGCAAGAAGCTCCCGCTGGCGGATACTGACTACCCCGCGCTGATCACGCGAGCCAGCGGTTCAGTCGCGGTCATTCACGAGGTCAAGGGCGGGCAATTGCTGGTCTGGACGCCGGAAGAGGGCGGAGCGGACGGTTCAGGCGCGAAATGGCTCGACCGTGTTGCGGTGCAGGCCGATTATGCGGGGACATTCTACACCGTCTTCGGCGATCCCGACGCGAAGCGTGAGCAGGAGGCCCCGTGGCATGCCAAGGGCCGCCATCACTGGTTCTGGGGAGAGCTGCGGAAGGAACGCAAGGCGTTTCGTCCGGTGCTGGTTGCTTCGCTGCTGATCAACCTGCTGGCGCTCTCGCTGCCGCTGTTCTCGATGAATGTTTACGACCGCGTGATCCCGAACCGCGCTGTCTCGACACTGTGGGTGCTCGGTATCGGCGTGCTGCTTGCCTTTGCGATGGAATTCGCGCTGCGCACTGCGCGCACCAACGTGATTGACCAGATTGGCAAGCGGCTCGACATCAAGCTCAGCCAGAAGATCTTCAGCCGCGTGATGAGTATCCCGCTCTCAGCCAGGCAAGGCAGCACTGGCGGGCTCGCCGCGCGTGTGTCCGAGTATCAGGTCGTAAGAGATTTCTTCGCATCGACCACCATCGTGCTGATGGTCGATGTCGCTTTCCTTGTCCTGTTTGTCGCCGTCATCGCGTATATCGCGGGCTGGCTGGCGCTGGTCCCGATTGTGGCTATCTGCCTGATGGCCTTTGCCGGATGGCGCTTGCAGCAAAAGGTCACGGACGCCGCACGCGATGCGCAGGCCGATCATGGCTTGCAGCAAACGCTGCTGGTGGAATCGGTCGCCGGCATGGAGACGCTGAAGTCGATGACCGGCGAGCGGGCCATGATGGGCCGATGGTACAATCTCGCAGAGATCGGCAGCCAGTCGCAGATACGCCTCAAGAACATTCAGTCGGTTGCAGTGGGGCTTGCGCAGAGCTTCCAGCAGGTTTCATCGATCGCGCTGGTGATCGGCGGTTATTACCTGTTTGACGCGGGCGTGATCACGATGGGCGCGATCATTGCAATCGTGATGCTGTCTTCCCGCTCGCTTGCGCCGGCAGGCCAGATCGCGTTTCTGCTGACGCGGGGGCGGCAAGCCAAGGAAACGCTGGAGTCGATCGAGCAGCTGTTTGAAGTGCCGGACGAGCGCCGCCAGGGGGCATCTGCCTTGCCCGCAACGGTGCGCAACGCGTCGCTGCGACTCGAGGACGTGAGCTTTGCCTACCCCGAGGCTCCGATTGCGGCGCTTGACCGGATCAACCTTACTGTCGCTCCGGGCGAAAAGGTTGCGCTGATCGGGCGTGTCGCTTCGGGAAAGTCCACGCTCGGAAGGTTAATTTGCGGACTTTATCAGCCCACAGACGGCGCTTTTCTGGTTAATGGAATAGACTCGCGTCAGTTCCGCCCACAGGATTTGCGCCGAGCTTTCCGTTTTGTTGGGCAGGACGCGACCTTGTTTACAGGTTCCATCAAAGACAATCTCGCCCTGGGCGAGCCGGGCGTATCGGACGAGCGCCTGTTTGAAGCGCTGCGGATGAGCGGTGCGGACGAATTTCTCGCACGCGATGATAGCGGTTTCGACCGCGCTGTCGGTGAAGCAGGCCGGCGCCTGTCCGGCGGGCAGCGCAGCTTCCTCGCCCTGGCGCGGGCGTTCGTTTCCCCGTCCGAACTCTTGTTCCTCGATGAGCCAACCGGCGCGATGGACGCTCAGACGGAAAAGCAGTTTGTCGCCCGAGTGAAGGAATCGCTGGAGCCGGGCCAGACCTTGATGGTCTCGACCCACCGTCCGGCCTTGTTCGATCTGGTTGACCGGATCGTGGTGCTCGACAATGGCAAGATAGTGGCGGATGGCAGCAAGGCGGAAATCCTTGCGCGCGCCGGCGGGGCAGGGGGCATGACCTCGTGAGTACCGCTGTCATCAAGGATTATGTGCGCGAAGAGCGCTCTGAGGCAGTGGAGAAGCCTTCCCGCGCCTGGCATTACGCCGCTGGAAGCGCGGCAGGCTTTGCAGTCCTGATTGGGCTCGCATTCGTGATTGGCAAACCCGATCCGACCCGCGCTGAAACCGGCATTACAATGCAGTCGCGCGAAGTGGCGCAGCTGAAGACGCTGTCGACCGGCAAACAGGCGGAAAGCATCGTCGAAGGAACAAGTGCGCAGGAACGAAACGCGTTAATCCCGGTCTCCGGCTCGCCCGTTCAGCGCATGGGTGCCTTCAACGCCATCGGGCAAGGCACTGGCGCACACAACACCGCACTCAAATGCCTGACGCAGGCGATCTATTACGAAGCGGCAAACGAGCCGCTGCAAGGCAAGCGCGCGGTTGCACAAGTCGTACTCAATCGTTTGCGGCATCCGGCCTATCCCGGATCGGTTTGCGGCGTTGTTTATGAAGGCGTCAACAAGCCGGTGTGCCAGTTCAGTTTCACCTGTGACGGCTCGCTGGCGCGCACCCCTTTGGCAAACAAATGGGGTGAATCTCGCAAGGTTGCTGAGGCCGCGCTCGCGGGATTTGTCGAGCCTTCGGTGGGTTCGGCCACGCATTATCATGCCGATTACGTGCTACCTCGCTGGGCCTTCACGCTCGACAAGATCGAGAAGATTGGCCTTCACATCTTTTACCGCTTTCCCGGTTCTGCCGGTCAGCCGCGCGCATTCACGCGGGGCTGGTCGGGCCGCGAGGCAATCCCCGCGATTGACCGGACGCACTGGCTCACCGCCATCGCTGAAACAGAGCCGGTTTATACGCCGGGAACCACAGTGACGCCCGACGTCAAGGACCGCCATGCGCCCACCGATGTTGGCGGGCGGATCGACACGACCAAGACATGGCGTCTGTCGATCCCCGATCCGGTTAACAGCGGCGGTTCGTATCAGGCATCGCTTGCCGCACAAGGCGAAATTGACTCGCAAGGGACCGCGCAATGAACAGGGTTCGCCAATGGTTCGAGACATTCTCGGACTGGGATGCCAACCGCAAGCTGATCGCGATTTGCGGGGCTACCTTGTTCCTGCTGATCGCCTGGGCGAGTGTTGCGCAGACCGAGGAGGTCACACGCGGGATGGGCAAGGTCATTCCGTCGTCCAAGGAGCAGCTGGTCCAATCGGCAGAGCCGGCAGTGATCGAAGAGATCCTTGTGCGGGCAGGGCAGAGCGTGAAGCGCGGGCAACTGCTTGTGCGCCTTGACGACGACATCGCGGACTCCGAGCTGTCGCGTCTCGAAACCGAGAACGAGCGGCTGGCCGCGCGTGCCAGCAGACTGGAGGGCGAAGCCTCAGGCAACGAGATCGGCTGCGAAGAAGGCTCCCTTTGTGCTGAGGAACGCCGCTTGCAGGCAGCGCGAGTCGCCACCGCTCAGAGCCAGCAGGCCTCGCTCGCATCCGCAGTCGAGCAGCGCCGCCGCGATCTGGCTGAAGCGCAGTCTACAGTCAGCACGCTGCAGAACAGCGTTCGCCTCGCGCAGGATCAGGTCAACATGCTTGAACCGCTCGCGCGGCAGGGCATCGTGCCGCGGACCGAACTGCTGACCGCGCAGCGCGATCTGGTCGACACGCAAGGCCGCCTCGCCGCTGCCCGGCAAGGGGTCGCGCGTTCGCAGGCAGCGATCCGCCAGGCGCAGGCCGATCTGGCCGCCGCGCGCAGCGAGTTCCAGCAGCAGGCGCTCAATGAAGCTTCTGAAATCAATCAACGCATCGCGGTCAATGAAGAGACCATTCGCGGGGCAGAGGCGCGTCGCAACCGCAACGAACTGCGCGCACCGGCCGATGGCATCGTCAACGATGTGCAAGTCACGACCGTGGGCGGCTTCGTCAATGCGGGCGAGAAGATCATGGCGGTGGTACCGGTGGGCGACAAGCTGCTGGTTGAAGCGCGCGTCGCGCCCAAGGACATCGCTTTCATCCAGGTCGGCCACAGGGCTAACGTGAAGGTCACCGCTTATGATTTTGCGACCTATGGCGGGCTGTCGGGCCGTGTCCGGCAGGTCAGCGCGGACAGCATCTATGACGAGGCGGAGCGTGAAACCTATTACACCGTGCTGATCGAGACCGACCGCGCCTACCTCACCCGAGGGGGGCAGCAATTGCCGATCGTTCCGGGCATGATCTGCGATGTGGAGATCATCACCGGTTCCAAGACCGTGCTGAGCTACCTTCTGAAGCCTGTCACCCGCGCGCTCAATGAGGCGATGACGGAAAGGTAATTACCTGAGGGCCAAGGAGGGCTTCGCCGCGTAGGCTTTCCCGTGGAGATAACGCTGCCCTGCGGCAAAGCTCATCACCGGGCGGTAGCCATAGTCGAACGCAGCACTGTCCACCCGGTCGCTCTGCATGTCGAGCATCACCCACTCATCGCCGCCCCAGCGGCCATCGACCCGCACCAGCAGCACCGCGTGATCGACCTTGCGCATGGTGTCGCGCGCCAGCGTCAGCATCATGTCTTCCGAACGAATACCCGAGGCGGCAAGCATCTGCAGCTTGAGGATCGCATAATCCTCGCAGTCGCCATAGCCCTTGCGCAGAGTGCTCTTCGCATCGGCCCAACGATCCCGCCTGCCGTCGCTGCGATAGGCGATCGCGCCGTTGACCCAGCCATTGACGCGGGCAAGCAGCGCGCGCCGGTCCCGCGGCAAGGCACCCACGGCCCCGCGCACATCGCCCGCCGACAGTCCCTTGCTCATCGCCCGGTCCCATTGCTTGTCGAAGCGGGTCTTGCCGATCGCCACGCGCTCCGTCCCGAGGAATTGCCCCCTCGCCGGAATGGGCCGTGCAAAGCTCGCCGCGATACACGGCGCGGTGAGGGCGGGGGCGGCTGGAGAGAGAGCGACAGGCGCTTGCTCCACCGCCGCGCCCGATTGCTGCAGACGCATGCGTTCAAGCGCGCTCATCTCCACGCCGAGGATCGCGCTGGCCTTGGACACCGGTGCAGGGGTAGGGGCCGCGCAGTCCAGCCCCGCCATGCCCGCAGCCGCCAGCGGCATCGCGCTCGGCCCGGCAAGGTTGAGCGCAGGCGAGGCAGCCGCAGGCACAGCAGCGAGAGCCAGTCCCGTGGCAGCGGCGGTCGCAAGGAGAGTGCGCGCGTTGAACATCGCGCTTGCTTGCACCCGCACCTCTCACCATGCGGTTCGCACATAAGGTTACCGGCAAGGTAATGCCGGTTAGCGGCAGAACCTTGCCGGTTGGGGGGAACCGAGCGTGGAGGGCACTCGCCATGGTTAATGCCGCGAGGATATGAGGAAGTGATTGCGGTTAAGCTGGGTAGTCTTGCGTAGGCCCCGGCCCCTCAGGAGCTTTCTCCGCCTTCTGCGCACCCTTCGCCGCTTCCACTTCGAGCCTGACCCGCTCGACCTTGCGCTCGATACTCTCGTGCAGGGCCCGGATGCGCGCCGGGTCATTGGCCTCGCGCTGCCGCTCTGCCTCCATCTCGCGGCGGATGCGTTCATAGACCGGATGGCCGGGGCTGATATGCGCTGCCGGATCATAGCGCGCGCCGAGCCGGTTGCGCAGGAAGAACATCACCAGCGCCTCGTTATGGCGGATTTCCGTGCCCACCAGCCTGCCGGAGGAGACCACCATCCGCTCCTCGCCCTGGATCGCGCGGGTGGGGGCGGTTGCCTCCAGCCGCGCGACGCCGCGATCAATCGCCGCATCCCACGCCGCGCGAAACCCCTCTGCGCCGGGCCGCTGGCGCAGCTTGTAGATCGCCTCCATGCTCTTGCCGATGTGGCGCGCAGCGGCGGTGACGATTCCGGTCGCGGCGAGATGAGCGATGAAGCGGCGCTGGAGATCAGGGGTGATCGAGTTGCGGCGCGGAGCCTTGTGGGGGACAGGCACGAAGTCGAGCAGCGGATCGTCCTCTGAGGGCTCGGCATCGACGAAGGCGACGGCAGAGGTCGCCTGACGAGGGATAGCGCGGGTGTTGATCGGAGGGGTGGAAATTGTGTGACGCTCCTGTCTGGCGCGTGGTGAAAGGGTATTGGCTTGGTGGCGGAGCACGGCGAGCGACCAGCGAGCCGCAAGGCCGACCGGCCGTCGCGCGTTAGCGCGGAAGCCTAAGGGGCCGGATGGCCCCGCCGGCGCTTGAGGCTAAACAAGCAAAAAACAACCAAGTAGGAAATACCCAATCGGCTTGGTCCCAAGCGTCTGGGCGCGGGGTCGATGGGCAGGAGCCAAGGGGAGAGGAGTTTTTGCGTTTCGAGAGCGCCTCCGCGCTCTCGTCCTCGGTGCTGTTCCCTCCGCTAGCGCTACGGGGCACCTGCGGGCGGGCGGTCGCCCTTGCGGCTCACTGGTCGTTCGCCGTTCTGGAGTAAACCATTCCTCGCCCGCTTGCAGTTGGGCCAGGGTTGGGAAACTTGTTGCGCCTAAATGAGGGCCCATCAGTCAAATCTCTTCATAGTCCCTCAACGATGCCTCAGAGAGGGTTGGTCTTGGAATTCGCCCGAACCGGTTTCGGATGAAGCGTTCTTGACTATTGTCGATGTCGACAACGAAATGACGGGCGGATTGCACAGTTTGTTCATTCATCCTTCCAATAAGCTCTCTTTGATTGAGTGAAAAGATCGTCTCAAAGAAATCTGAATCGTTGCATCCGATGATTGCGATGTAGGGGGTTAAGGGAAATGCAACGTGGCCTTCTGGCCCCGCTAGCCCATTTGTTCGTATCAGGGGATCGTCTGATAGTAGTAATCTTCGATCTGGAACTTTGAAAGTGATCCTTTTCCAGTGAAGGTTAGCCAGGAATTGTGCGATTTTCTCGCTAAACACAACTGTTCGAAAGATGTTACTGAAATGATCTAGATAGGCTTCTGGACCTTTGAGCTTTTCATATTCTTCAACCGTCTGGGGATCATTTTTCGCGCGAACTTCATGGTATGAGTTGCGCAGCTCAGCCCGCACTTCCTCGTACATAATTCTGGAAAGAGCACGCATGGCTGTGATCCCCGCTGGGCTTCTATGCAGCAGAGTTAGCAGGAACACTGCTAGCGTTTCGGTCTCTGAGGTAGACAGGGTAGGATTAGACTCTACACAAAGTTTTTTGAACAGATCGGATGCGCGCTGATCAATATGTCGAAACAAGAGAGTTTCGAAATCCAGAGTTTGTTCGACATGGGTTGGAAAGTTGTACAGCTTTTCAGACCATCCAATTGCAACTGTGGCCTTTCGCTCAGAAACGATGATGTTCCCATGTGGATTAGTAAACCGTTGAGCTTTGCCATCTGGTCCTAGCCAGTTCTTTGTCCAAAATTGTGGTACGAAGTGATGTTTGCGTGGCGTTTGCAATTGGAATCCTACTGTCCATATCAAACACAGCGTAATTGGCAGGTATTAACTCACTATAAGACGCATGCAGGAAACCCAAACCCCCTACACGGTTAAAATTCTAGGATTCTCATCTGCCGCCAAACGTTACGGCGAATGCGATAAGGATTGGCAGAAAAATAACGGTGACTGCATAACCGATGGATCTTCTCTTGGTCCCGGCATTACGTCCGCTTCCAAATTGAAAATCCACTAAAGGAAATGCTGATTTCCATCTCTTTTCGATAAAAAATCCTGTTCCAAATGCAGCGAACATCGAAACAGCCATAGGCCAAAATGGTATTGCCTCCCGGTCTGAAAGATCTGGGAGGGAAGAATAAATCAGAAACGTCACACCGAGCCAAACAATTATTAAGGTTACTATGAGCAAGGCTACCCGAAAAGCCTCCAAGTAAAGAAACGGATAATCCGGACAAAAATTCTTGACTAGAGAATCGAAAAATCCCCTCATTTTCTCCAAATTTTCTCTAGTCCCTTTCATCCGAAATGAAACTGCCTCGAACGCCGGACTAACGCGAATTTCAACTCTGTTCCCGGGCCAAGAGCCGATCTCAGCTTGAATGGTATTAACTTTGGCGGCCTCCCTCCGTGTTGCCTCAATGACTTCCTCGATGTCGTGCCTCTTAGAAGTTACTCCATTCTCCCATTCCACACTGTAGTTTGGTCTTACTGATTTCGCCGCCCGCTCTAAACTGCGAATTTTTCGCTGAGCCCTCGTTTGTTGCCCTGAAGGAATTTCTTAAGTTGAACCTCCGTAATCTCATTTGCTTGCGCGGCTTCGCTGATCAGTACTGGCGTTATTTCGTTCATCAAAGTGTCGAGGGCACGAAGAAAGGCCTCATTTACCATCAAGGGTTTGCCTGACTTAATGTACAGTTCATCGTTCACGGGATTGAAGTTAGCCGACGCCTTTAATTAGTCCAGAGCTGACATTCACTTGTTAAGTGTCCATCCACACCCTTGACCCCACCTCGCTCCCCAGCTAAAGGCCGCGCCGTTCGATCGGTCGTCCTCAAAGATTCCCGGTCAATCATAAGCTGAACATTGGCGGTCTTGTCTGCTCTCTGTTCGATTGAGGTCCCCGCCTTTGCGGGGACTCACGCGAACAGAGAGAGGAACAACCGGCAAAGTAATCCGGCGCTTTTGAAAGCCTCGGGTGGAGCGTTTCAGGCTTGTGCACTTTTGCTCGCTGGGTCCCGGATCAAGTCCGGGATGACGACAGCGGGCTCGGGCTGCACAAACTGCTTCTCTTCATCTTCGGTCCTCAAACACGCCAACAAGGTGAAGAGTAACTATGCCAACGATCAACCAGCTGGTCCGCAAGGGCCGCACTCCGCAGAAGGCCAAGTCAAAGGTCCCTGCGATGGAGCAGAACCCGCAGAAGCGCGGTGTCTGCACGCGCGTCTATACGACGACGCCGAAGAAGCCGAACTCCGCTCTGCGTAAAGTGGCCAAGGTGCGCCTGACGAACCAGCGCGAAGTCATCTCCTATATCCCGGGTGAAGGCCACAACCTGCAAGAGCACTCGGTTGTCCTCATCCGCGGCGGGCGTGTGCGCGACCTTCCCGGTGTGCGTTACCACGTGCTGCGCGGCGTGCTCGACACGCAAGGGGTCAAGGACCGCAAGCAGAGCCGTTCGAAGTACGGGGCGAAAAGGCCTAAGTGACGTTCACGGGGTGAACGTCATCCTCGAAAAATCGCCACCAGCGATTTTATCGGGGATCGCGTCCCACCCGGTAGAATGTACGCGGCAAAGTTTTTGAGACCGAGTGCAAGTGGCCTGAGATCCCAGCCTTCGCTGGGATGACGTTTTAAGAGTTCGCTTACGCTCACGAGTCTGGAGTATTTAGAAATGTCACGTCGTCGTAGACCCGAAAAGCGGGTTATCCTGCCCGATCCCAAGTTTGGTGATCAGGTGCTGTCGAAGTTCATGAACAACCTTATGCTTGACGGGAAGAAGTCGGTCGCTGAGGGGATCGTCTATTCCGCGCTCGACACGGTTGAGGCGAAGGCCAAGGCCGATCCGGTGCAGCTGTTCCATGATGCGCTGAACAATGTGAAGCCGCAGGTCGAAGTGCGCAGCCGCCGTGTTGGCGGTGCGACCTACCAGGTGCCGGTCGAGGTTCGCCCCGAGCGTGCCCAGGCGCTCGCGATCCGCTGGCTGATCACCGCTGCGCGCGGCCGTCC
The DNA here is from genome assembly GCF_043702085.1 of Altererythrobacter sp. GH1-8. Taxonomy (GTDB): domain Bacteria; phylum Pseudomonadota; class Alphaproteobacteria; order Sphingomonadales; family Sphingomonadaceae; genus Erythrobacter. The sequence goes on from NZ_CP171690.1 coordinate 2,000,040, forward strand.
GGAAACGACCATGTCCGCACGCCTCTCGGGCGAGCTGATGGACGCGGCCAACAATCGCGGCAATGCTGTGAAGAAGCGTGAAGACACGCACCGCATGGCAGACGCCAACCGCGCATTCTCGCATTACCGCTGGTAAACCCTACATAGAGGGCAGCCCCCTCACGGAGAAAAAACATGGCACGCGATTATCCGCTGGAGCGGTACCGCAATATCGGCATCATGGCTCACATCGATGCCGGCAAGACCACGACTACCGAACGTATCCTCTACTACACCGGCAAGTCCTACAAGATCGGCGAAGTGCACGATGGTGCGGCGACGATGGACTGGATGGAGCAGGAGCAGGAGCGCGGTATCACCATTACCTCGGCTGCGACGACGACCTTCTGGACCGCGGAAGATCCGACGATGGATCCGCGCTCGGCTCCTGAAGATCTGCGCGCTAACCAGCCGAAGCACCGCATCAACATCATCGACACGCCCGGCCACGTTGACTTCACGATTGAAGTCGAGCGCAGCTTGCGTGTGCTTGATGGCGCGGTTGCCGTGTTTGACGGAGTTGCAGGCGTAGAGCCGCAGTCCGAAACCGTGTGGCGCCAGGCCGACAAGTACAAGGTCCCCCGGATGTGCTTCATCAACAAGCTCGACCGGACCGGTGCTGACTTCTATTACTGCGTGCAGTCGATCATCGATCGACTGGGCGCGACCCCGCTGGTGCTTTACCTCCCGATCGGTGCGGAGAGCGACCTCAAGGGCGTCGTAGACCTCGTCAATAATCGCGGCATCGTTTGGCAGGCTGAAGACCTCGGTGCGAAATACGAGTTCGTCGACATTCCGGCTGACCTTGCTGACAAGGCTGCTGAGTATCGCGAGAAGCTGATCGAGACTGCGGTTGAGCAGGACGATGACGTGATGGAAGCCTATCTTGAAGGTGAAGAGCCTGATGCGGCAACGCTCAAGCGCTTGATCCGCAAGGGTACCATGGCACAGGCATTCGTGCCCGTACTGTGCGGCAGCGCGTTCAAGAACAAGGGCGTTCAGCCGCTGCTCGACGCGGTGGTCGACTACATGCCTTCGCCGCTCGACGTTCCGGCGATCAAGGGCGTCAAGCCTGACAGCGAGGAAGAAGACAGCCGTCCATCATCCGACGATGCACCGTTTTCTGCGCTTGCGTTCAAGATCATGAACGACCCGTTTGTCGGCTCGCTTACCTTCACTCGGATCTATTCAGGCAAGCTCTCCAAAGGCTCGGTCCTGAACTCGGTCAAGGACAAGAAGGAAAAGATCGGCCGTATGCTGCTCATGCACTCGAACAACCGCGAGGACATCGATGAGGCGTTCGCTGGCGATATCGTCGCTCTGGCGGGCATGAAGGAAACCACCACCGGTGACACTTTGTGCGATCCGGCACACCCGATCATCCTTGAGCGCATGGAATTCCCTGAGCCGGTTATCGAGCTGTCAGTGGAACCCAAGACCAAGGCCGACCAGGAAAAGATGGGTGTTGCCCTCAACCGCCTGGCTGCCGAAGATCCGAGCTTCCGTGTTACGACTGACCACGAAAGCGGCCAGACGATCATCAAGGGCATGGGCGAGCTTCACCTCGACATCCTGGTTGATCGGATGAAGCGCGAGTTCAAGGTCGAAGCTAACGTAGGTGCCCCTCAGGTGGCCTATCGTGAGTACCTCGGCCGCGAAGTCGAAGTGACCTACACCCACAAGAAACAGTCGGGTGGTTCGGGTCAGTTCGGCGAAGTCAAGGTGATCGTCACTCCAGGTGAGCGCGGTGCAGGCATCGAATTCGTCGACGAGATCAAGGGCGGTAACATCCCACGCGAATATATCCCGGCGATTGAAAAGGGCATGCGCGAGCAGGCCGAGAGTGGTCACCTGGTTGGCTTCCCGATCATCGACTTCTCGATCCGTCTGGTGGACGGCAAGTACCACGACGTCGACTCGAGCGCGATCGCGTTCGAAATCGCCGGTCGCGGTGCGATGCGCGAAGTCGCCAGCAAGGCCGGGATTAAGTTGCTTGAGCCGATCATGAAGGTCGAAGTCGTAACCCCGGAAGACTTCATGGGTGACGTCATCGGTGACCTTAACAGCCGTCGCGGCCAAATTCAGGGCACCGACACGCGCGGCAACGCTCAGGCAGTCGATGCTTTCGTTCCGCTCGCCAACATGTTCGGTTACGTCAATGAGCTGCGTTCGTTCACGCAAGGTCGTGCTCAATACACGATGCAGTTCAGCCACTATGACGAAGTTCCGGCAAGTGTGGCACAGGAAGTCAAGGAGAAGCTTGCTTAAGCAGGCGACACGGTTTAGGGGCGGCGCCTGATTCAGCGGGTGCCGTCCTCTCCCGCAGAGATTCAATTTCAAACTCAGAGGTAATTTGAGAAATGGCTAAGGAAAAATTTGAGCGTAATAAGCCGCACTGCAACATCGGCACCATTGGTCACGTTGACCACGGCAAGACCACGCTGACGGCGGCTATCACGAAGGTTATGGCTGAAACTCACGGCGGTTCTGCTGTCGATTTCGCCAATATCGACAAGGCTCCGGAAGAGCGTGAGCGTGGCATCACGATTTCGACCGCTCACGTCGAGTATGAAACCGGTGCGCGTCACTATGCACACGTCGACTGTCCGGGGCACGCTGACTATGTGAAGAACATGATCACCGGTGCAGCGCAGATGGACGGCGCGATCCTGGTGGTGAACGCAGCTGACGGCCCGATGCCGCAGACCCGCGAGCACATCCTTCTCGCCCGTCAGGTCGGCGTTCCTGCGCTGGTTGTGTACATGAACAAGGTTGACCAGGTCGACGACGAGGAAATCCTCGAACTCGTCGAACTGGAAGTCCGCGAACTGCTCTCGAGCTACGATTTCGATGGCGACAACATTCCGATCGTTAAGGGTTCGGCTCTGGCTGCTCTCGAAGGGCGCGACGACGCGATCGGCAAGGATTCGATCATCGCGCTGATGGACGCAGTCGATGCGCACATCCCGCAGCCCGAGCGTCCGATCGATCAGGCGTTCCTGATGCCGATCGAAGACGTGTTCTCGATCTCTGGTCGCGGTACGGTTGTTACTGGACGTGTTGAAACCGGCGTTGTGAACGTTGGCGACGAAGTTGAAATCGTCGGCATCAAGGACACCACCAAGACGACCGTGACCGGCGTTGAAATGTTCCGCAAGCTGCTTGATCGCGGTGAAGCTGGCGACAACATCGGCGCTCTCATCCGCGGCGTTGGCCGTGAAGAAGTTGAGCGTGGTCAGGTTCTGGCGAAGCCGGGTTCGGTTACTCCGCACACCGAGTTCAGCGCAGAAGTCTACGTCCTTTCGAAGGACGAAGGTGGCCGTCACACGCCGTTCTTCGCGAACTACCGTCCGCAGTTCTACTTCCGCACCACCGACGTGACCGGTGAAGTGATCCTCCCAGAGGGCACGGAAATGGTCATGCCGGGCGACAACGTAACCATCAACGTCAAGCTGATCGCACCGATCGCTATGGACGAAGGTCTGCGTTTTGCTATCCGTGAAGGCGGCCGTACCGTCGGCTCAGGCGTGGTTGCAAAGATCACCAAGTAATTCAGCGCGTCTCTGGGACGCACTGTGAAAAGCAGGCCTGGTGCTCGAGATGGAGTGCCAGGCCTCTTTTTCATGAGAAGAGGGTTTCGGTGTCCGCCGAAGCTCGCGGCTTTGGCAGCCCGCACCCCTCTCTAGACACTCCACATGATGGACCATCGGGGCGTGAAGGTAAGGGGTGAGGGTGGTATGGGAGACATGCCAGCACGAACGTGCTGGATGCAACCAATAAATTGGCGCAATTCGGGGTTGCAAGAACTGCCTCTCCTCCGTATAGGCCCGGGCAAGCGCAGGGATTCGTCTCTGCTGTAACGATTTTCGAAGGGCCGCCCTTTCCGGGAAACCGGATAAAAGCCGGGCGGGCCTTTTGTTTTTGAGAGTTGGAAACAGCTCTTTGGCTCTTTCGCATCGGTGTAGGAAATGGAAGCTCAGAATATTCGTATTCGCCTCAAGGCGTTTGATCACCGCGTTCTCGACCAGGCAACTGGCGAGATTGCAGAAACAGCACGTCGCACTGGCGCGCTTATTCGCGGCCCCATTCCCATGCCGACGCGTATCGAGAAGTTCACCGTGAACCGCGGCCCGCACATCGACAAGAAGTCGCGCGAGCAGTTCGAGGTGCGCACCTACAAGCGGTTGCTCGACATTGTGCAGCCAAACGCTCAGACCGTTGACGCGCTGATGAAGCTCGATCTGGCAGCTGGCGTGAACGTTGAGATCAAGCTGGCTTAAGCTGATTTGAGCGCGGTCCATCAGGCGGACCTTAAGCGGCTTGAGAATTTCAGGGGCTCCAACGGCCCCGCTGGTCTAAGCAGACCGGCAAGACATTGGGATACCGCCGGATATGATCCGGGCTGAGTCCCCCGTCTAGCTTAAGCGGCCAACAGGCTGCGCGAGCATTCAGCCCGGACGGGGCGATTCATGAAAATTGGGCTGGCAAGCACGCGGGGATGGGCCTCGTGTGCCTCTGTTTAGGAGTTCAGACGATGCGCACAGGCGTTATCGCTAGAAAAGTCGGGATGACCCGCCTGTTTCAGGAGGATGGACGGCACGTTCCCGTGACCGTGCTCTCGCTGGACGGTTGTCAGGTTGTATCGCACCGAACTGGCGAGCGGGATGGCTACTTTGCCGTTCAGCTCGGTGCCGGTGAAGCGAAGCAGAAGAATGTCAACAAGCCGCAGCGCGAAGCGTTTGCGAAAGCTGAGGTTGGCCTGAAGAAGAAGGTCGCGGAATTCCGCGTCGATAACGAAGAGGGTCTTGTCCCAGTCGGCTCGACCATCAGTGCAGACCACTTCGTTGCAGGCCAGAAGGTCGACATTACCGGCCACACTCAGGGCAAGGGCTTTGCCGGCGCCATGAAGCGTTGGGGTTTCGGTGGTCTTCGTGCAACGCACGGTGTTTCCATCAGTCACCGGTCGCACGGCTCGACGGGTAACCGTCAGGATCCGGGCCGTGTCTTCAAGGGCAAGAAAATGGCTGGTCACATGGGTGACCGTCAGCGCACGCAGCAGAACCTCGAAGTGGTTCGTACTGATGCTGATCGCGGCCTGCTCTTTATCAAGGGCTCAGTACCTGGCTCGAAGAATGGCTGGCTGCTGGTTCGAGATGCCGTGAAGCTAGCGGCTGCCGACGAATTGCCGTTCCCGGCTGCAGTGCTCGACCTCAATGCTCCGAAGCCTGAGGCAGAGGAAGTTCCGGCGGTTGAAGAAACTGCAGCAGTTGAAACTCCGGTAGAAGAAGCAGCAGCGCCAGAAGCTGCTGCGGAAGCACCGGCAGCAGAAGCGGCACCTGAAGGCGATGCGTCTGAGGCTGATGCTTCCAGCAACGAAAATTCCTCTAAAGAAAATGGGGAGGGCTAAACCATGAAGGTGAAGGTCCAGAAAATCGACGGCGCGAAGATTTCCGGCGCGTCGGGCGACATTGAGCTCAACAAGGACGTGTTCGGCGTTGAGCCGCGGGCAGACATCCTGCACCGCGTCGTCACCTGGCAGCTTGAGAACCGTCGCGCTACAGCTCGCCCCACGCGTGAGCGTGCTGACGTTGCCCGCACTGGCAAGAAGTTCGGTAATCAGAAGGGCGGCGGCCGTGCTCGTCACGGCGATCGTGGCGCTCCGATCTTTATCGGCGGCGGCAAGGCTCACGGTGCGCGCAAGCGCGAGTTCGAGCAGTCGCTCAACAAGAAGATCCGCGCATTGGGTCTGAAGATGGCTCTTTCGAGCAAGGCGAAGGACGGCCTCGTGGTCGTTGATAGCCTTGAGCTGAAGGACGCCAAGACGAAGGTGCTTAAAGGTCACTTCGACAAGGCTGGCTTTACCGGCAAGGTCCTGGTGATCGACGGTGAAGCTGTGAACGATGGCTTCAAGAAGGCCGCTGGCAACCTCAAGGGTGTCAACGTCCTCCCGGCAGCAGGCGCGAACGTCTATGACATTCTCAACCACGACACGCTGGTCCTGACCACGGACGCTGTCGCCAAGCTGGAGGCGCGCTTCAATGGCTAAGAAGCAGGAAATCGACGCGCGTCACTACGACGTTGTGCTTGCGCCGCACATCACGGAGAAGTCCACGCTGTTGTCCGAAAACAACGCGGTTGTCTTCAAAGTGGCCAATGATGCGACCAAGCCGCAGATCAAGGAAGCTGTCGAGGCACTGTTCGACGTGAAGGTAACGGGTGTGAACACCATCGTCACGAAGGGCAAGACCAAGCGCTGGAAGGGCAAGCCCTACAAGCGCAGCGACATCAAGAAAGCGGTCGTCACCCTCGCTGAAGGTGACTCGATCGACGTCACTAGCGGTATCTGAGGCAGATCATGGCACTCAAGAACTACAACCCGACGAGCCCCGCACGCCGCGGCCTCATCCTCGTCGACAAGACCGGGCTCTACAAGGGCAAGCCGGTCAAGTCGCTCACGGAAGGCAAGCGCAAGACGGGCGGACGTAACAACAAGGGTCATGTCACTTCGCGTGGCATTGGCGGCGGTCACAAGCAGAAGTACCGCTTCATCGATTTCAAGCGCCGGAAGTGGGATGTTCCTGCAACCGTCGAGCGGATCGAGTATGACCCCAACCGCACCGCTTTCATCGCACTGCTTAAGTACGAAGATGGCGAGCTTGCTTACATCATCTGCCCGCAGCGCCTTGCTGTTGGCGATTCTGTAATCGCAGGCGAAAAGGTCGACACCAAGCCTGGCAATGCCATGCTGCTCGGCCAGATGCCGGTCGGCACCATCTGCCACAATGTGGAGATGAAGCCGGGCAAGGGCGGCCAGATCGCTCGCTCTGCTGGTGCTTATGTCCAGATCGTCGGTCGTGACCGCGGCATGGTCATCGTTCGCCTCAACTCGGGCGAGCAGCGTTACCTTCGCGCAGATTGCATGGGTACGGTTGGCGCGGTTTCGAACCCCGACAACCAGAACCAGAACTTCGCCAAGGCTGGTCGGACCCGCTGGAAGGGCCACAAGCCGCTGACCCGCGGTGTCGCAAAGAACCCCGTCGACCACCCGCACGGTGGTGGTGAAGGCCGCACCAGCGGTGGCCGTCACCCGGTTACGCCATGGGGTAAGCCGACCAAGGGTGCCCGCACTCGCAACAACAAGCAGACGGATAAGATGATCATCCGTTCGCGCCACGCCAAGAAGAAGAGGTAATCCGACATGGCACGTTCCGTTTGGAAAGGTCCGTTTGTCGAACTCAGCCTTCTCAAGAAGGCGGAGGACGCGCAGGAATCGAGTGGCAACAAGCCGATCAAGACATGGTCGCGCCGTTCCACAATCCTTCCGCAATTCGTCGGCCTGACGTTCAACGTTTACAATGGCCAGAAGTTCATCCCCGTCTCCGTTTCGGAAGAAATGGTCGGCCACAAGCTTGGTGAGTTCGCCCCTACGCGTAACTTCCCTGGCCATGCTGCCGACAAGAAGGGCAAGCGCTAATGGGCAAGGCAAAATCCCCGCGCCGTGTTGGCGATAACGAGGCGCTCGCTGTCGGCACCACGATCCGTGGTTCCGCGCAGAAGCTGAACCTCGTCGCTGAGCTGATCCGCGGCAAGAAAGCTGAAGAGGCTTTGAACATCCTCGCTTTCTCCAAGAAGGCGATGGCACGCGATGCCAGCAAGGTGCTCGCCTCGGCGATCGCCAATGCGGAAAACAACCACAATCTGGATGTCGACAGCCTGGTCGTTGCAGAAGCATCGGTTGGCAAGTCGATCACGATGAAGCGTTTCCACACACGCGGTCGTGGCAAGTCCACCCGGATCCTCAAGCCGTTCAGCCGGCTGCGGATCGTCGTGCGTGAAATGGAAGAGGCGTAAGATGGGTCAGAAGAGCAATCCGATCGGTCTGCGCCTGCAGATCAACCGCACTTGGGACAGCCGCTGGTACGCTGAAGGGCGTGACTATGCGCGTCTGCTCAAGGAAGACATCGAGATGCGCAAATACATCCTTGAAACGGTGCCGCAGGCAGCGATTTCGAAGGTTGTGATTGAGCGTCCGGCGAAGCTTTGCCGGGTGTCGATCTACGCAGCCCGCCCTGGTGTCATCATCGGCAAGAAGGGTGCAGACATCGAAAAGCTGCGCTCGAAGCTTGCCACGATGACGGAAAGCGAAGTGAAGCTGAACATCGTTGAGATCCGCAAGCCGGAAATTGATGCGAAGCTCGTCGCGCAGGGTATCGCTGATCAGCTGATCCGCCGTGTCGCCTTCCGCCGCGCCATGAAGCGTGCAGTGCAGTCAGCGTTGCGTCTTGGCGCCGAAGGCATCAAGATCACGTGCGGAGGCCGTCTCGGCGGCGCTGAAATCGCCCGCGTGGAATGGTACCGCGAAGGGCGTGTTCCGCTGCACACGCTGCGTGCGAATGTCGACTATGCCGAAGCTGAAGCGCTGACCGCATATGGCATCATCGGCATCAAGTGCTGGATCTTCAAAGGCGAGATCATGGCACACGATCCGACCGCGCAAGACCGTCTCATGATGGAAGCTCAGACTTCCGGCGTGCGTCCAGCGCGTTGATTGCAGGATAGGTAAGAGAAAATGCTGCAACCGAAGAAAACCAAGTTCCGCAAGGCCTTCAAGGGCAGGATCAAAGGCGACGCCAAGGGCGGCACCACGCTGAACTTCGGCGCTTATGGTCTCAAGGCGCTTGAACCAGAGCGTCTGACTGCGCGTCAGATCGAAGCGGCTCGCCGTGCGATCACCCGCGCGATGAAGCGTCAGGGGCGCCTGTGGATCCGCGTGTTCCCCGATGTTCCCGTGTCGAAGAAGCCTGCCGAAGTCCGTCAGGGTAAGGGCAAGGGTTCGGTCGAATACTGGGCTGCTCGTGTGAAGCCGGGCCGCATCCTGTTCGAACTCGATGGGGTTCCGGGCCCTCTTGCGGCTCTTGCATTCGAACGTGCAGCGATGAAGCTGCCGATCAAGACCAAGGTTGTTGCCCGTCTGGGTGACACCTCGCACCTGGGAGGTAACTGATGGCCGACAAGACCGTCATTGAAGACCTGCGCGCCAAGAGCGACGATCAGCTTGCAGCTGAACTCGTCGAACTGAAGCGTGAGCAGTTCAATCTGCGCTTCCAGTCTGCGACCAATCAGCTTGAGCGTCCTGCGCGGGTCAAAGAAGTGCGTCGATCGATCGCCAAGATCAAGACGCTGCAGAACGAACGCGCAGCCGCGGCTGCGAAGGCGTAAGGAGCAGACAATGCCGAAACGTATCCTGATCGGAACTGTCACCTCCGACAAGACCGACAAAACCGTGACCGTACTGGTCGAACGCAAGGTGAAGCACCCGCTCTACGGGAAGATCATCCGTCGTTCGAAGAAGTACCACGCTCACGATGAAGCGAATGAATACACGATTGGCGATGTCGTCCGCATCGAGGAGACGAAGCCGATTTCGAAAACCAAGACCTGGACTGTGAAGGACCGGGTAATGGCAGGCGGTACGCAGGCAGTGGAAGCTGACCTGGAAGTCGAAGCCGCAGGTAACTGACGTAATTAGGAACTGCCGGGCCTCAGTCGATTTGAGTGTCCCGGCAAGCCAAGAGAAGGAACCGGATCAATGATCCAGATGCAATCCAATCTCGACGTCGCGGACAACAGCGGCGCGAAGCGCGTCCAGTGCATCAAGGTGCTGGGCGGGTCGAAGCGCCGTTTCGCGAGTGTCGGGGACGTGATCGTGGTTTCCGTGAAGGAAGCCCAGCCACGGGCCAAGGTCAAGAAGGGCGACGTTCACCGCGCGGTGATCGTGCGCACCAAGAAGGACGTCCGTCGTCCCGATGGCAGCGTGATCCGCTTTGACAGCAATGCTGCGGTCCTCGTGAACAAGAACGAAGAGCCGATCGGTACGCGTATCTTTGGCCCGGTTGTGCGCGAACTGCGCGGCCGCGGTTTCATGAAGATTATCTCGCTCGCTCCGGAGGTGCTCTAAGATGGCATCTGCTAAGATCAAAAAGGGTGACAGCGTTGTTGTGCTGTCCGGCAAGGACAAGGGCCAAACCGGCACTGTCCGTCAGGTCCTGCCGAAGGAAGGCAAGGTCATTGTCGAAGGCGTGAACGTTTCTGTTCGTCACCGCAAGCCGAGCCAGCAGAACCCACAGGGTGGCATCGATCGCGTTGAAGCGCCGATGAACATCTCCAAGGTAGCTGTTGCTGATCCGAAAGATGGCAAGCCGACCCGCGTCCGCTTTGAAGAGCGTGACGGCAAGAAGGTCCGCGTTGCTGTGAAGTCCGGGGAGACTATCGATGGCTGACTATACCCCCCGCCTGAAGCAGAAGTACGAGGCTGAAATCGTCAAGGCGATGACCGACAAGTTCGGTTACAAGAACCGCCTTGAAGTTCCCAAGCTTGAAAAGATCACGCTCAACATGGGCGTGGGCGAAGCGAGCCAGGACAAGAAGAAGGTCCAGACCGCTGCGGAGGAAATGGCTCTGATCGCCGGGCAAAAGCCGGTCATCACCAAGGCGAAGAAGTCGATCGCTCAGTTCAAGCTACGCGAAGGTATGCCGATCGGTTGCAAGGTAACCTTGCGCCGGGACCGTATGTTCGAATTCCTCGACCGCCTGGTGACCGTCGCGATGCCGCGCATTCGTGACTTTCGTGGGCTCAACCCCAAGTCATTCGATGGCCGTGGCAACTATGCGATGGGTCTCAAGGAGCAGATCGTGTTCCCTGAGATCAGCTATGACCAGATCGAGAAGGTGCGTGGCATGGACATCATCGTGACCACCACCGCGAAAACCGATGAGGAAGCGCGCGAACTGCTCAAGCTGTTCGGCTTCCCGTTCCCGGCTGAAGCTTCAGCTGAAGAAAAGGAAGCGGCGTAAGCCGCTCCCTCGAATGAACACGTAAGGAAGAGAGCTTAAGTCCATGGCGAAACTGAGTTCCATCAACAAGAATGAGCGTCGCAAGAAGCTCGTGCAGCAGTATGCTGCGAAGTACGAGAAGCTGAAAGCGATCGCGAACGACAAGAATGCCGACGAGACCGAGCGCCTGATGGCCCGCCTCAAGATGGCTGAACTCCCGCGCAATGCGAACCCGACCCGGGTCCGCAACCGTTGCGCCACCACCGGCCGCCCGCGCGGCTATTACCGCAAGTTCGGCATCAACCGTATCGAACTGCGCGAACTCGGCAACCGGGGGATGATCCCCGGTCTGACCAAGTCGAGCTGGTGAGGATCTGATTTATGGCTATGACCGATCCCTTGGGTGACATGCTCACCCGCATCCGCAACGGCCAGCAGGCGAAGAAGGATTCCGTCCTTTCGCCCGCGTCCAAGCTGCGTGCAAATGTCCTCGAAGTGCTTCAGCGCGAAGGCTACATCCGTGGCTATTCCGACGACGCATCGGGCAAGCACCCGCAATTGCGGATTGAACTGAAGTATTTCGAAGGCGAACCGGCAATCAAGTATGTCGCTCGCGTCTCCAAGCCTGGCCGCCGCGTCTATTCGGGTTCGAAAGAACTTCCGACCGTGCGCAATGGCCTTGGCATCACCATCGTCTCGACGCCGAAGGGTGTGCTTTCCGATGCGGAAGCGCGCATTCAGAACGTCGGCGGCGAAGTGCTGGCGGAGGTATTCTGATGAGCCGCATTGGCAAAAGGCCGGTGGCAATCCCGAGTGGGGTTACCGCCAATATCGAAAACGGTACGCTTACCGTGAAGGGGCCCAAGGGTACTCTTTCGCTGGGCCTGTCTGACCTCATCGACTATAAGGTTGAAGAGGGCGAGATCAAGGTCAACCCAGCCAACGACACGAAGCAGGCGCGGTCCTATTGGGGTATGCAGCGCACACTGGTTTCGAACCTGGTTGAAGGCGTTACGGATGGCTTTTCCAAGACGTTGACGATTTCGGGCGTCGGCTATCGTGCTCAGGCGCAGGGCAGGAAGCTCAAGCTTCAGCTCGGCTACAGCCACGATGTCGATGTAGATGTGCCGGAAGGCCTCGACGTGCAGACCCCGGACCAGACCACCGTGATCATTTCGGGCATCGACAAGCAGGCCGTCGGCCAGCTTGCTGCTGAAATCCGCCGCTGGCGCAAGCCCGAGCCGTACAAGGGCAAGGGCATCAAGTACCAGGGCGAATATATCTTCCGCAAGGAAGGGAAGAAGAAGTAAGATGGCGAAACTTTCCCTCTTTGAACGTCGCCGCCGCCGCGTACGCACCGCTCTCAAGAGCCGTGCCGGAGGCAAGCCGCGCCTGTCCGTGCATCGTACGGGGCGCCACATCTACGCACAGATCATCGATGATGGTCAGGGCAAGACAGTGGCTGCTGCCTCAACGCTTGGTGCGAAGGATTCGGGCGCAAATGTCGAAGCTGCTGCAAAGGTTGGCAAGGATATAGCCGCTGCCGCCAAGAAGGCTGGCGTTACCACTGTCGTGTTCGATCGCGGCGGGTTCCTGTTCCATGGCCGCGTCAAGGCGCTGGCTGATGCCGCTCGTGAAGGCGGGCTGGAGTTCTGATGATGGCTGACGACAAGAAAACCCCGGAAACAGAAGTACCTGAGGCTGCGACTGAAGCCGCAACTCCGGAAGTAACGGAAACAGCTGAAGCGACGGAAGCAGCTAAAGAGGCGGAAACGCCTGTGGTTGCTGAAACCCCTTCAGAAGCTTCGGACAATCAGTCTGCTTCTGCCGAGCCTACCGCTCAACCGACCGAAACCCCGGCTGACGAAGCTCAGCAGGGCCGTGGCCGCGGTCGTGGCCGTGGTGGTCGCGACGGCGAAGGTCGTGGTCGCGGGCGTGGCCGTGAGCGCAACAACCGCCGCGAGGAAGAAGATGACGGCATCATCGAGAAGCTCGTCCACATCAACCGTGTTTCGAAGACAGTGAAGGGCGGCAAGCGCTTCGGTTTCGCAGCACTGGTTGTGGTTGGCGATGGTTCGGGCCGCGTCGGCTTCGGTCACGGCAAGGCGCGTGAAGTGCCGGAAGCCATTTCCAAGGCGACTGCTGCTGCGCGCAAGAAGATGATTCGCGTTCCTTTGAAGGAAGGCCGCACGCTGCACCATGATGGCAAGGGCCGTTTCGGTGCCGGCAAGGTGACCGTCCGTACGGCTCCTCCGGGTACCGGCATCATCGCCGGTGGTCCGATGCGCGCCGTGTTCGAAAGCCTGGGCGTTGCTGACGTCGTGACCAAGTCGGTCGGCACGTCCAACCCCTACAACATGATCCGCGCCACGTTCGACGCGCTTGCCAACCAGACTTCGCCGAAGTCGGTGGCTCAGCGTCGCGGCAAGAAGATTGCTGACCTCTTGGGTCGCGGCGGCGCAAGCGAGGCAGAGGCGGAAGCCGATGCCGCAGCGATGGCGGAGTAAGTTAGATGGCTGACAAGAAAACCATCAAGATCAAGCAGATCGGTTCGCCGATCCGCCGTCCTGAGAGCCAGCGCAAGATCCTGATTGGCCTGGGCCTCAACAAGATGCACAAGGTTGTCGAGCGTCAGGATACGCCTGAGGTTCGCGGCGCGATCGCCAAGATACCCCATCTCGTGACGGTGGTCGACTAAGCGCGACAGCGACAAGATTCTGCAGGCTGCGGCCTGCGGTAAGCGCCTTTGGCAAGCAAGGGGCTTCGGTGGTGACACCGGGGCCCTTTTTGTTGATCTGGCGGGATAGCCCTAGCGCGCGGCGCAATCTCCGTAGACCGCAATGTCGTCTGCCCGATATCGCATTGGCATGGAAACCATGGCAACTTCACGGCAGTTGGCCGCGATGTAGGCCAGCACCATCGCGCGGGTCTCGCGATTGGAAGGCAGATGCCGCTCTTCGGGCGCCATGACGATGACGCCGGGTTTCAAGGAGAGCACGCGCGCAATCTCGGCCGTGGTGTTCAGATGGCTGACATTGGCCTCAGGCGCGTGGCTCAGATGGGGGCCAAACATCAGCGGCGTAAGCGGGCGCGTGCCGGTTGCGGCGTGGAGCATCATCGGTCCATCGTAGTTGAGCAATCCGCGCTCAGCGCCGTGCATCTCGGCGGCATAGGCGAGCTCGGCGAGGGCGCTCTGCGCCTTTCGGGTTTGATCTTGGCTGTTGGCAGGTGCCATCCACAGCGACATGACCGTGAGCGTTCCAATCGCAATCGGGCCGATCGGCATTCTGGCGAAGAATGGCGCAGCCAGCACGCAGAGCGGCATCAGCAGTGGAAGGGCATAATGCGCATAGAAATTGGGGATGGCGATCAGGCCGGCCACTGCCGCGAGGAGCCAGGCCAGTAACAGGACTGCTTCGCGCCGCCCGCGCCAATGCGCCCAGCTCACCGCAGCAAGCAGAGCTATAGGCGCAATCCGTGTCGCCATGGTCACGGCTCGCTCCCACGAAGATGCGAGGCCGTACGCCTTGTCGAGGTTGGACAATGCCATGGCCTGCCAAAACTCCATCCAGTATCCGCTCATCCAGTAGCCCAGCGCGATTATCAGTGACGGCGCCGCACCGATGATTGCCCAGAAGATCGCGCGCTCCAGCACACGGGTCGATGGACCGTGGCGTTGCCAGCAGAACCAGACGGCGACGAGGCCGAGCGCGATCGCTTCGAACACTACGCTCGTCTTGATGGCGATCGCGGCCCCGGCGAGCAGCATTGCAAACGGGGTTTGCCACCCGCCGCCTTCACGGCCTTTCCAGACCAGCAATGCAGCTGCCGCAACAAATGCGTTATAGAATACAGGGCTTTGTCCGCCAGCTCCGCTGAATATGGGCAGTAGCAGGAGATAGGCCAGGCCGCTTGCGACTGCGGCCCACGACGAACTCACCGACAGGGCAAGACGGGCGATGAAGAAGGCAGTTGCCGCGGCAAAGATGGTCGCGGCAATCTGATAGACTGCAGGGTCGTGCGAGATCGCAGCGAAACCGGCGAACAGCGCGAAATGGCCCCATGGTTTGCGGTCCCAGATATCGACGAAGGGCACGGCGCCATGGCTCATCTCGATCCCGGCAGCAAAATAGAAGGCCTCGTCGAGGAAGAAATTGGGGTGACCGAAGGTGGCTGCACGCAGCAACCATGCGGCCAACATCAACATCAGGAATTGCGTCAGCGGCCGTTCGAGCGAAGCCTTCCATGCGCCGAGCGATAGGGGCTGCTCGCGCAGGGCAGCAACGGTGTTGGCATGGCTTGCCATTGTGTAATATGACCTCCAGCGCGCGCTGCGTACAGGCGCAGCTTCGATCCCCTGGTTCCTTACGCCAGCGTGGTAAATGAATGGTGAAATGACCGCAGCTCTGCGAGATCTGCATCGGTAACGCCACTAAGGGGTCGACAGACAAGCGCGGCTTCGCTAGAGGGCCGCTCACATCAGCGCGATGAAAAGCGAAAGCGAGTGCTCCCAAACACCCTTCCTCGACATCACTGGTGTATCTGTTGTGCATGGCGCACGCGTTTACTGAATGCGCGCGTTTTACGCAGCAAAACGAGATTTTCCGGCCCTTTGGCCACCTTTGAAACGTGCGAAACAAAGCGAAAGCGAGTGCATTATCATGAAACTGAACGACATCCGTGACAACCCCGGTGCCCGCAAGGGCCGCATCCGCGTCGGACGCGGCATTGGCTCGGGCAAGGGCAAGACCAGCGGCCGCGGCCAGAAGGGCCAGAAGAGCCGTTCCGGCGTTGCCATCAAGGGCTTTGAAGGCGGCCAGATGCCGCTCCACATGCGTCTTCCGAAGCGCGGGTTCAACAACCCGTTCGGCAAGGATTTCGCCGAAGTGAACATCGGCATGGTGCAGAAGTTCATCGACGCGAAGAAGCTGGACGCGAAGAAGGACATCACTGAAGAGGCTCTGCGTGAAGCAGGCCTGGTCCGCGGCGGCAAGGACGGTGTCCGTCTGCTCGGAAAGGGTGAAATCAGTGCCAAGGTCAAGATCGTCGTCGCGGGCGCTTCCAAGGGCGCTATCGAAGCCGTTGAAAAGGCTGGCGGCAGCGTGGATGTAACCGCGCCCGCAAAGGCCGAAGCGACTGCCGAGTAAGCCGGCTAACCTGAAAAAGCCATGAAAATGGCGAAAAGGATGGGGCAGGGGTTCGACAAAGGGGCGCCTGCTCCCTATCTACCCCTTCGGGAGTGCGTTGGGCCTGTCTTTCGCCTAGGGCATTTGGGTCAAACAGGTTAGATGATCGGTCTCCCGCAGGTGCTTCAATCGGGCGCAAGCGAGAGACGAAAACAGGATCGACAAGACGTCATGGCATCACGCGCTGACAGCATTGCGAGCAATCTCAATCTCGCGAACTTCTCGAAAGCTACCGAGCTTCGCCAACGTATCTGGTTCACGATCGGTGCGCTGATCGTGTTCCGCTTCCTGAGCTTCGTGCCGCTGCCGGGGATCAATCCCCTCGCGCTCGCTCAGCTGGCAGAGCAGACGCAAGGCGGCATCATCGACATGTTCAACATGTTCACCGGTGGCAGCCTGGAACGTATGAGCCTGATTGCGCTGGGCGTGATGCCGTATATCACCGCCTCGATCGTGGTGCAGATGGCAGCCGCGCTTCACCCGACCCTGTCTGCACTCAAGAAAGAAGGCGCCAGCGGTCGTCAGAAGCTGAACCAGTATACCCGCTATGGCACGGTTTTTCTGTGCTCGATCCAGGGCTGGTTCCTTGCAGCCGGCCTTGAAAGCTTTGCGAGCTCTAGCGGGCTCGCCGCTGTGGTCGATCCGGGCTATATGTTCCGCGTAGGCGCGGTCATCAGCCTTGTTGGCGGCACTATGTTCCTGCTCTGGCTGGGCGAGCAGATCACCAGTCGCGGGATCGGCAATGGCGTATCGCTCATCATCATGGCGGGCATCGTCGCACAGTTCCCGACTTTCGTATCGAACCTGTTCGAAGGCGGACGCACCGGATCGATCGCCCCAAGCATTATCATCGGCTTCATCGTCATGGTCGTGGTGCTGATCATCGGGATTTCGTTCTTCGAGCGCGCGCAGCGCCGCTTGCTAGTGCAATACCCCAAGCGCGCGACCCAGCGAGGCATGATGCAGGCTGACCGCAGCCACTTGCCGCTCAAGCTCAACACCGCGGGCGTGATCCCGCCGATCTTCGCCAGCTCGCTGCTGCTGCTCCCGCTGACGATCAGCCAGTTTGCCGGCAATTCGATCGACACCACCAGCACGTCGGGCACTATCGTGCAGACGCTGAACCAGTATCTCCAGCATGGACAGCCGCTTTACATGGGGCTCTACGCAATCGGAATCATCTTCTTCACCTTCTTCTACACCGCGGTTGTATTCAATCCGGAGGAAAAGGCAGAAGACCTCAAGAAGGGCGGCGGGTTCATTCCCGGCATTCGCCCCGGCAAGCGCACCCAGGAATATCTCGATTACGTTCTGACCCGCATCACGGTGGTTGGCGCGCTTTATTTGACTATTGTCTGTGTTGTGCCGGAATACATGATCGCTCAAACGGGTATTCCGCTGTTCCTGGGCGGCACGAGTCTGTTGATTGTCGTCAACGTCACAGTTGATACGATCAGCCAGATTCAGTCACACTTGCTGGCACACCAATATGGTGACCTGATCAAGAAGGCGAAGCTCAAGGGACGGCAGCGATAATCAGGTGTTTCTCGGGGGAATAAGTTAGCAATGAACATCATTCTTCTTGGCCCTCCGGGTGCGGGCAAGGGTACGCAGAGCTCAAGGCTGGTGGAACACCGCGGCATGAAGCAGCTCTCGACCGGCGATATGCTGCGAGCGGCGGTCAAGGCTGGTACGCCGGTTGGATTGAAGGCCAAGTCGGTGATGGATGCAGGCGAGCTTGTCTCGGACGAGATTGTATCAGAATTGATCGACGCCGAGCTTGCCGCGATGGGGCCAGACACTGGCGCGATCTTTGACGGCTATCCGCGTACCGAAGTTCAGGCGCAGATACTGGACGAGTTGCTCGCCAAGCATGATCGCTCGCTCGACCATGTGATTGAGCTCGCAGTTGACGAGGATGCGCTGGTAGAGCGGATCACAGGGCGCTTCTCCTGCGCAAATTGTGGCACACTCTATCACGACACCGCAAACCCGCCTGTGCAAGAGGGCGTGTGCGACAATTGCGGTTCGACCGAGTTCAAGCGCCGCCCTGACGACAACGAAGAGACTGTGCGGACCCGGATGCAGGAATACCGTGCCAAGACTGCGCCGATCCTTCCCGGCTATGAAGCGCGCGGGATTGTCACCCGGGTTGATGGCATGGCCTCGATTGACGAGGTGACGGCTTCCATCGACGCAATACTTGGCTGAGGCTTGCCTTTCAGCGGTCAGCGCATAGGGTTGCTTCCGTCAAAGGGAAGAGGGGCTGCACCCATATGAAATACGCGTTGTTGTCGATGTCTGCCGCGCTATTGGCGCTTGGTGCAGCGCCAGTTTCTGCAGAAGTAATCGAGCAGGACGAAAATGGCTTTGTGACCCGCGATGTCGCGGTGGTCAACGCGGATACGAAAGCCGCGTGGCTCGCGCTGATTTCTCCTGCGAAATACTGGAGTTCCGCACACACTTGGTCGGGGGATGCTGCCAATATGCGCATGACTCCGCAAGCTGGCGGATGTTTCTGTGAGAAGATCCCTGAAGATCCCAATCCGACCCGGATCACGCTGGAGGGCAGTGTCGAGCACATGCGCGTCATTCACGCCTTTCCTGAAAAGGCGTTGCGCATGAGCGGTGCACTGGGGCCGCTGCAGAGCGAACCGGTAAGCGGGGTTTTCACCGTCGCGCTTTCAGCAACGGAAACGGGTGGCACGCGGATCGTGTGGGAATATGCGGTCGGCGGGCGGATGCGCTACGAAACAGGCGTGATTGCCAAAGCGGTTGATGGCGTGATGAGCCAGCAGTTGAATGGCCTAGCAGCCTTGCTCGGTCCGGTTGAGCCGGAGCCAGCACTTGGTGGCGCAGAAGCCGAGAGCCCTGCAGAGGGCAGCGAAGAGGAGGTGGTTGATGAGCTTACCGATGAAGCTGCACCATCGGGAGGTGCCGATGAAGCGGCAGCGCCTGCAAAGCCCAGTGTGGCTGACGCGTTCGAAGACCTGGCTGATGGCTAGCCCGCCGCCAGGCGCGTAAAGCATTAAATTCCGGCACAAATGCGAATGCCCATGCGTTGGAGGGGCATGATCACTGCGCTTGGGCGGCATTTGTACCAAAGGCAGCCTTGCGCATGACGCAGGAGAATGCCCACGTGTCCGATTCCAGTACTTCTGATGTGCATGCCTTCATGGAAGGTTTGCGCAAGCGCAATCCGCATCAGGACGAATTCATTCAGGCGGTTGAGGAAGTCGCTGAGAATGTGTTCGATTTTGTTGCGAACAAGCCAGAATACCAAGATGCTGAAATCATGCGCCGGATCGCAGAGCCCGATCGCATCGTGTCATTCCGCGTGTGCTGGCAGGACGATGAAGGCCGTGTGCGTGTAGAGCGCGGATGGCGTGTCCAGAACAACAATGCGATTGGCCCGTATAAGGGCGGGTTGCGGTTTCACGAAAGCGTGAATGAAAGCGTGCTCAAGTTCCTCGCGTTTGAGCAGACCTTCAAGAATGCGCTCACAGGGTTGCCGATGGGTGGGGGCAAGGGCGGCTCCAACTTTAATCCCAAGGGCAAGTCAGACGCTGAGATTATGCGGTTTTGCCAGAGCTTCATGACTGAACTCTATCGCCATATCGGACCCGATGTAGACGTGCCGGCGGGCGATATCGGTGTGGGCGCCCGCGAGATTGGTTTCCTGTTCGGGCAATACAAACGTATCCGCAATGAGTGGCACGGCGTCCTGACGGGCAAGGGGCTGGAATATGGTGGCTCACCAGTACGGACGGAATCGACTGGCTATGGCGTGGTCTACTTCCTGCGCGAAATGCTTCGCGAGGAAGATCGCGAGCTTGACGGCATGTCCGCAGTCATTTCAGGTGCGGGTAATGTAGCAACCCATGCGGCAGAGAAATTTGCGGAGCTAGGCGGTAAGGTCCTGACGCTGTCCGATTCCAAAGGTTTCATCCATGATCCAGACGGCATCGATGCCAAGAAGGTTGCATGGATACGCCAGCAAAAATCTTCTGGTGGGTCGCTGTCGGATTATCCGGAGCAGTTCTCCGGAAGCGAATGGCATGAAGGTAAGAAGCCGTGGAGTGTCGGCTGCGATATCGCTCTCCCATGCGCGACGCAGAACGAGCTCGATATTGATGCCGCCAAGAGTTTGATCGACAACGAAGTGCTCGCAGTCTGTGAGGGCGCAAACATGCCGACGACTGCCGATGCCTCGCATGCCCTGCGCTCGAACGGCGTACTGTTAGGTCCGGGCAAGGCCGCCAATGCGGGCGGTGTCGCAGTCTCGGGGCTTGAGATGAGCCAGAACGCAGGTCGGCGTACTTGGTCCGAAGACCGTCTTCAGGAGGAGCTTTGCTCGATCATGAAGGACATTCACAGGACCTGCGTCGAACACGGCGAAGGGACAGGGCCTGCTTGCGAGGAGGGCGAATGCAAGATCGACTATGTCAAAGGTGCCAATGTCGGTGGTTTCAAAAAAGTGGCGGATGCAATGCTCGCATTCGGAGTCGTGTAACTGATTGAGCTCATTAAAGAGCTTTCTGTTCTTCACATCGAAAACCGGGGCATTTTTGACAATCATCTGGCTTGCGTTAGGATAGATGCATTATATCGAGTTTGACCCGAATGGGTCAGCACTGCTGATGCATGGTGTATCGGAGGTTGACGTGCCTCGCGAATCGCCCTAACGCGCCCAACATTCGACAGGTTTCAAACGAGTCCGGCAGGTGCCAGCCATTTATGTGCGCCATCCGGGCTTTTTTGCCGTTCTAGCATCTTCGCCTCGAGCGCGCGGAAATTGAAATCAGCCGAGCAACGTAGCGTTGAGATAGGGTGCGGCCCCGGCCATTCGGGCCATTGGTCAAATCCCTGTGGAGCATGGAGAAGTAAGTGGCTCGTATTGCCGGGGTAAACATCCCCACAAACAAGCGTGTTATCATCGCGCTTACCTATATTCACGGGATTGGTCGCACGACCGCCGTTGAAATCGCCGACAAGCTGGGCATCGATCATACCCGCCGGGTGCAGGACCTTTCCGACGAGGAAGTGCTGCGCATCCGCGAAACGATCGACGCTGATTATACGGTGGAAGGTGACCTTCGCCGGAACACTGCGATGAACATCAAGCGCCTGATGGACCTCAGGTCCTATCGCGGCCTGCGTCATCGCAACCAGCTTCCGGTGCGCGGTCAGCGCACGCACACCAATGCCCGCACCCGCAAGGGCAAGGCCAAGCCGATCGCCGGCAAGAAGAAGTAAGCCTTTCGGATAACCCCGAATACGCTTTTGCCTTCTTGATTAGAGACGAAAAGGAATACGAACCATGGCACGTGAACCGGCCAAAATCAGGCGTCGTGACAAGAAAAACATCACTAGTGGTGTTGCTCATGTCAACGCCAGCTTCAACAACACCATGATCACGATCACTGATGCGCAGGGCAATGCGATCAGCTGGTCGAGTGCGGGGATGATGGGCTTCAAGGGCAGCCGCAAGTCGACGCCCTATGCCGCTCAGGTCGCTGCTGACGATGCCGGCAAGAAAGCCGCCGAACACGGCGTGCGGACGCTGGAAGTGGAAGTGAAGGGCCCGGGCTCAGGCCGCGAGAGCGCGCTTCGCGCGTTGCAGGCAGTGGGCTTTACCATCACTTCGATCCGCGACGTGACACCGATCCCGCACAACGGGGTCCGGCCGTCCAAGCGGCGCAGGGTCTGATTAAAGCGTCTGATCCGAACCTGCCTGGTGACCTTCGCAAGAGATCACCGCAATTTTCTCGGACCGGATGCGCGACAACAGCGCCGCCGGTCCCAACTCGTTCTAGAACCCTAGGGGATATCGATGTCCGTCAACAACAAAAACTGGCAGGAACTGAAGAAACCCAACACGCTTGAAATCAAGGAAAGCAGCGACAAGGGCCGCAAGGCGACCTTCGTGGCTGAACCGCTTGAGCGTGGTTTCGGTCTCACTTTGGGCAATGCGCTGCGCCGCGTCTTGCTCAGCTCGCTGCAGGGCGCTGCCATCACCTCGATCAAGATCGAGAACGTGCTGCACGAATTCTCCTCTCTCGCCGGCATGCGCGAGGACGTTACTGATATCGTCCTCAACGTGAAGCAGATCGCGCTGAAGATGGAAGGCGAAGGGCCCAAGCGCCTGCAGCTTTCCGCAACCGGTCCTGGCGAAGTCAAGGCTGGCGATATCGCAGTTTCCGGCGATATCGAAGTCATGAACAAGGATTTGGTGATCTGCCATCTGGACGAAGGCGCGACGCTCAACATGGAGCTGACTGCTGACACCGGCAAGGGCTATGCACCGGCCGTTGCCAACCGTCCGATTGATGCGCCGATTGGCCTGATCCCGGTCGATAGCCTGTATTCGCCGGTTCGCCAGGTGAGCTACAAGGTTGAGAACGCGCGTGTTGGTCAGGAGCTTGACTATGACAAGCTCAGCCTCACGGTCGAAACCGATGGCACTGTCACGCCGGAAGATGCGGTCGCTTACGCTGCGCGTATCCTGCAGGACCAGCTGACGCTGTTCGTCCACTTCGAAGATGGTATTCCGCAGCCGCAGTCGGCCATGATCGGCCATGCTGCAACGCCGCAGGAAGATGATGCAAACCAGCTCAACCGGTACCTGCTCAAGAAGGTCGACGAGCTTGAATTGTCCGTGCGTTCGGCAAATTGCCTCAAGAATGACAACATCATCTATATCGGCGATCTGGTTCAGAAGACCGAAGCCGAGATGCTGCGTACGCCGAACTTCGGTCGCAAGTCCTTGAACGAGATCAAGGAAGTGCTCTCCAGCATGGGTCTGCGCCTCGGCATGGACATTCCAGGCTGGCCGCCGGAGAACATCGAGGAAATGGCCAAGAAGCTTGAACAGGAGCTGCTGGGCTAAAATTGGCGAGGGTGGCGGCCACAACTTGCCACCAGGAACGGGCTACCTTGCACGGGCCCATTACGAACGAAGCGCTGATCCCCTCAGGGAAAGTGGGAACCGGTTTTCCGCCCGGAGGGGTCAGCCAGAAAGAGAATTACAATGCGTCACGGAATTTCACAGCGTAAGCTTAGCCGCAAGTCGGGCCACCGCACGGCCCTGTTCCGCAATATGGCAGCGGCTCTGATCAAGCATGAGCAGATCAGCACTACGCAAGCCAAGGCGAAGGAACTGCGTCCTTACGTCGAGAAGCTGATCACGCTTGCAAAGCGTGGCGGCCTGTCGAACCGTCGTTTGGCACAAGCTCGTCTGCTCGACGAAACGCAGCTCAAGAAACTGTTCGACGTTCTGGCAGAGCGCTATTCGGACCGTGATGGCGGTTATACCCGCATCATCAAGGCCGGCATCCGCGCCAGCGACAGCGCACCGCTCGCAATCATCGAACTGGTTGACCGCGACACGGACGCCAAGGGTCAGGACTCCGGTCCGGTCATGGCCGACGAATACGCGGACGAAGACGCGTAAGCGTTAGCCGCAAGAAAAAAGAATAGGGTCTGGAGAGCAATCTCCGGCCCTTTTCTTTTGTGCAGTCAGGGCTAATCTCTCGCCTATGCAGAAACTCATCCTTGCCGCTGCTGCAGCGGCTCTCATCCTGTCATCGCCAGCTTTTGCGCAAAACGCGCAGGAGCAACTCGATCAGCGCTACGACCGCGCGCTGGCAGCGGGCTACAAGGCGCTGTTCCTGTGCAGCGCAATAGCGAATGCGGAGCGCAATGGCACGACGCGCACCCCTGAGAGTGTGATGCAATGGGAGCTGACCGGCATTCAATCCCCGCTGGATCAGATAGTTGGGGAGTTGCCATACGAGATTGAGCGCTCCGCTGTCACTGGCAGCCTCGAGTCGGTTTCAATCGTCTACGAGAATGCAGCAGTCAGAACGGCGCTGCACAAGCCCATGGATGGATGCAAAATACAGCCAATCGGCTTTGACCCCGGAGACAAACGTGGAGCGCCACCCCCTGCCGCAGATGTCCCACCAAGCCGGGAGATCGATCCCATGATGCTCAATATCGCTGAGAAGCGCGTCGATGTTGGGGCAGCGTTTACCCAGAAATATGGCGAGGGCCGGACGACTGTCGTTACCGTTCTGCACAAGGGCAAACATGCGGGCGAGCAATACGCGGATGGCTTCTTCGCCAAGACACCACAGCGCACCTGGTCGGTCGCGAAAAGCATTGCCGCGACGCTTGTAGGGGCTGCCGTTTATCGCGGTGAGGCGGACGTCAATGCCTCGGCGGGGCTGGGGGCGGACGAGAATGATCCGCGCCGCGCCATCACCATCGACCACGCCCTGCGCATGGCCTCAGGCCGGTACACCGATACGCCGGGCAATCGCACCGATCCGCTCTATTATGGCGGTGCGACCGTGCAGGAGAGCATGACGCATTGGCCGCTGATCCATGCGCCGGGTACGGTCTATCGTTATGCCAATAATGACACGCTCGCGGCCACACAGGCGATCCGGGACACTTTCAAGGATCACCCGCCCGCCGAATTCTTCGCCAAGGTCGGTATGCATGACACGGTGGCGGAGACCGATTGGCAAGGCGACTACATCCTGTCCTCGCAAGTCTGGTCGACTTCGCGCGATCTCGCAAAGCTTGGCCAGTTGATGCTCAACGATGGCGTTCTCCCCAATGGCGAGCGCGTGCTGCCAGAAGGCTGGGTGGATTACATTACGACTCCATCCGGTCCGCAGCCCGATGGACCGCTGGGCTATGGCGCGGGTTGGTGGCTGATCAACACATCCGAAGGCATTCCGCCTGATACATTTGCAGCGCTGGGCAATCGCGGGCAGATCCTCGTCGTCGTGCCGAGCCGTGACATCGTGATCGTGCGCCGCGGTGAAGACCCGGCAGGTATACGCTTCGACTTTGTGAGCTTCACGCGCGACATACTTGCCGCGCTGGAGGAATAGTCCCACATTATCGGGCATGAAGCGCCTCACAGCCCTTCTTGCCGCTTGTCTCGCGCTCAGCGCTGCCTCTGCGCTCGCTGAGCAGCTAGTCGCGCCTCAATACCCTGAAACGCGCAGCGAACCGCTGACAGAGACCATCTTCGGTGAGCCAGTTAGCGATCCCTATCGCTGGCTCGAAGCGGATATCCGCCGGTCGCCCGAAGTCGCCGAGTGGGCCGAAGCGCAAAATGCGCTGACCCAGGATTACCTTTCGCAAATCACGCAGCGCGACTGGTTCCGCAATCGGCTCAGAGGGCTGCTCGATTACGAGCGCTTCGGAATCCCGCGCAAGGCTGGCTCGCGTTATTTCTACACGCGCATTTCCGGCTTGCAGAACCAGCCGCAACTGTTCGTGCGCGATGGGCTGGACGGGGAGGCGCGTGTGCTGCTCGATCCCAATGCTTGGAGTGAAGACGGCGCGGTAGCATTGGGCGCATGGGAAGCATCGCCCGACGGCTCGCTGCTTGCCTTTACCGAGCAACGCGATGGCAGCGACTGGCGGACTATTCGCGTGGTCGATGTTGCAACAGGGGCGTTGCTCGATACGCGGCTCGACTGGGTTAAATTCTCGCGCATTGCCTGGGTCGAGAATGCAGGCTTGCTCTATTCGCGCTTCCCCCCGCCAGACGATCAAGCGGGCTATCTCGCGCCCAATTTCGACCATGCGGTTTATTTTCACCGTATCGGCACAGACCAGACGGGCGATGTGCTGGTGTACCGCAATCGTCGTGCGCCCGATTTGCGCCACGAGGCACGCACGACCAGCGACGGGAGGTGGGCGCTCATCAGCAGCCAGGCCGGGACGGATGCGAGGCAGTCCGTGCGCCTGATCGATTTGCGGCGCGCATCACGCAGCGGCTTTCGCAAGTGGAGGAGCGCTCCCTTGATCCGCTCGCTCGAGAACAAATGGAGCTTTCTGGCTTCTGTTGAAGGCTGGCTCTATTTCCATACGGATTATCGCGCCAGCCGGGGTCAGATCCTTGCGTTCAATCCCGGGCGTTCAAGCGGCGCCTGGCGGTCGGTAGTGCCCCCGGGCGAGCAAACCATTTCAGGCGCGTCGATTGTCGGCAACCATCTGGTTGTCGAGCGGATCGTCGATGCAGCCACCAAGGCAGATCTGTTTGATCTGGAAGGCAGACCCTTGACCGGGATATCGCTCGCATCGGTCGGAACGGCGAGCGGGTTTGGCGGCGCTCCAGGCGACTCTGAGACCTTCTATTCCTTTGCCAGCTTCAACCGGCCAGACACAGTCTACCGGATCGACCTCACAACCGGCGAGACCGAGCCATTCGCAGAGCCAGAGCTGACCTTTGCGCCGGATGATTACGTTACGGAGCAGCGCTTTTTCACCTCCACGGATGGAACGCGCGTGCCGATCTACATCGTTCGTTCCCGCGAACTTGCGCGGAGCGGCAAGGCGGCCCCAACGCTGCTTTATGGCTACGGCGGGTTTGATGTGTCACTCACGCCAGGTTTCTCCGCCAAGCGCATGGCATGGCTGGAAGCCGGCGGCGTCTTCGCTCTCGCCAATATTCGCGGGGGCGGGGAGCTCGGCAAGGCCTGGCACGATGCCGGACGCGGTGCCAACAAACAGAACACGTTTGACGATTTCATTGCTGCAGGCGAGTTTCTGAAGGCAGAAGGTTATGCGACGACAGATGGCCTCGCGATCGAAGGGCGCTCCAATGGCGGACTGCTTGTCGCTACGGTCGTCAACCAGCGTCCGGACCTGTTCGACGCAGCCCATGCAGCGGTGGGCGTGATGGACATGCTGCGGTTTGACCGCTGGACCGCAGGCCGGTTCTGGGTAGATGATTACGGGTCACCGGCAGAGGAAGCGGACTTCCGAGTGCTGCGTTCCTATTCGCCTTACCATAACATCGCTGAAGGTGCGGACTATCCGGCCATGCTGCTGAGCACTGCAGACACCGATGATCGCGTGGTTCCCGCGCATAGCTTCAAGCACGCTGCAGCGCTTCAGGCAGCCGACATCGGCGTTCAGCCAAGGCTGATTCGGATCGAAGGCGGGGCAGGGCATGGGCGCGGAAAATCGACTGAGATGCAGCTTTCAGAGGCCTCGGACGTATTGAGCTTTCTTGCCTATCACACTGGATTAATGATGGAAAAAGAGAAAGTTCAGGAAAGTAACTAGTTTTCTGAACATTTCCTGCAAGACAAGTTCAGTCTCGTCTCAGGGCGCGCCCCATAGAAGGTATCTCGAAGCCGAGGCACTCCCGCCACGGCTCACATGAGGAGACCCTCTATGAGCAAGACAGGCAAGATATTTGCGAAAGGTGGGATCGCAACAGCCGCAGTGGGCGCCATGGCGCTTGCCGGAGCTACACCCGCACAAGCGCGTGATCGCGACGGAATCGACGCAGGCGATATCATCGCGGGCGCTGTAATCATCGGTGGCATCGCTGCGATTGCAAGTGCAGCAAGCAAGAACAACCGCGACCGGTATCACTACGATGATTATCGCTATCGGGATCGTGATCGGGACCGGCGCTATAGCTACCGCAACGGCAGCCCGCGCGCAGCAGTCGAAAGATGTGTCCAGGCAGCTGAACGCGATGCGCGCCGCTCCGGCTACCGCTTCGCTGACGTGACAGAGATCCGCGATGTTGACGACACCCGTTATGGCTGGCGCGTCAAGGGCCGGATTGTAGTTGACGGCAACCGCGGATGGGGACGCTACAACACGCGCTACAACCGCTATGATCGCTATGACCGTCACGGCAGTTATGACCGCGGCTACGACCGGGATGCTGGCAGGTTTACCTGCTACATCGAGCGGGGCCGTGTGACCGATATCGACTATCGTGGCATTCGCGGCCTGAGGTAAATGCCTCTCGAATGGTATATTCCGATAGTTCGGACCACCATGGGCGGTTCAGGCACTAGTCAGCCTGGGCCGCCTAATCCTATGTCGATCAAACAGGCGAGTGGTGGCCGTCTTCCGATTCGTAATGCTGTGCGCAAAAGGGGCTAACCTTGTGCATGGCTGGACAAACAGGAGGGACCAGAATGGCCCGCTTTACTGGTACAGGCGCAGCAGTCGGTATGGCGGCCGCGCTGGCAATGGCAATCACGCCTGTCGCGGCGAGTGCTGCCGAAGTGCGAGGTGCGCCTCGCGGAGTCGGTCAATCACCGACTTACAAACTTCCCGGAACATTCGACACTACCCCTGAAACGGTGCAACGGCACCGCGACTGGTATCGCTATCGTGGTTATCATCGCCACCGCCATCGCGGAATTGACGCGGGCGACGTGTTTGCTGGCGTCCTGATCCTGGGCGGCATTGCCGCGATCGCCAGCGCTGCAGAAAGCAATAAGCGTGACCGGGAATACCGGGAGCGTGACGTGCGTTATCGGGAACGCGATTACCGTGACAGGGACTATGACTACCGCCCGCAAAGAGGCGATTCCCGTTATGATGGCGGACGCGGGATCGACAACGCCGTTCGCATGTGCGTGAACGAAATTGAGCGCGATGTCCGTGTCGACAGCGTCGATGGCGTGGACCGCACTGGCGAAGGCTGGCGTGTATCCGGCGCGCTCTACAATGGCGAAGGCTTTACTTGCCGGATTGGTCCGGATGGCCGGATTTCCGACATCGATTATGGCGCACGCGCCTCCAGCGAAGATTTCTCGGACGCATTTGCAGACAGTGACATCAGCGATGAGCGCGCAGCGGTAGGCCAATGGAGTGCAGATCGCTATGCGCAAGCGCGCCGGACCACAGATACCGGCAAGCCCGCCGCGCGCACTATCGAAGCGGACCAGATTCCTGCCTATCCGGGCGGGCCTTTACCCGGTGAAGAGCTGGGCGCGGACGACAATGCCGCTTCAACAGGCGATGATCGCTATCGCACCGCAGAAGCGCCTGACTTTACGGGCTGATCTCGTCCTGCGTTGATTGCGGAACCTTTGCGCTGTCCTTTTCCTTGTAGGAGGGCAGCCCAAGGCCCCAATGGATCGCTGCGCTGCGCAGGGCAAGTCCTGCCAGCGTTGCGACAGTCCACACCGGCGCGCGCGGCAGTTCGAACCACGATCCTGCGACGCACAGGCTCGCGGAAAGCGCGGCGGCGGTTACGTACAGTTCCGGCCGCATGATGATCGAGGGGCGTCCGGCAATGACATCACGGATCACGCCGCCAACCGTGCCAGTGATCACCCCCATCATCATTGCAGGGACCGGCGGCAGGCCATAGGACAGCGCCTTGGCGCTGCCGAGCACCGCATAGGCCGTGAGCCCAAGCCCGTCTGCGTAGTCGAGCAGCTTGCCGTCCCACCAGCGGGTCGGCGTGAACCATACCAGCATCGCGACCAGCAGGCACGCGGCCGAGACCCAGGGATCGCTGACCCAGAATACCGGTGCGCCAATCAGGAGGTCGCGGATCGTGCCGCCGCCAACGCCCGTCAACAGAGCGAAAAATGCCATTGTAACAAAGGTCTGGCGTTCCTTGGCGGCCACAAGCGCTCCTGACAGGGCGAACACCGCGACGCCCAGAATATCGAGCGCATCAAGCAAGGGGGTGAGGACTTCGGTGTTCACATCAGCCGCGCGGCATGGCCTTGCGGCGACGGAACATCAGAATGCAACCGAGCAGCGCCCCCATGAGTCCCAGCGCCGCAAACACAATCAGGATCGGATGGCTGGTATCCTCGCGCGTTTCGAGGTCCAAGATGTGCAGCCCCCACATGAAGTCGAACATGCGCCACCAGCGTGTTCGTACCGCTTCAATCTCGCCCGTCTGCTCGCCGACATAAACATTCGTTCCGTCTTCCAGCGCGACCTGCCAGACCGGCACAGGACGGCGGAAGTCAAACGGCACTTCGTCAGCGGCATAGCGGGTCACCGAGGCAACTCGATCTCCGCCGACAATCCGCTCGGCTACGATGTTGCGAGCGGTTGCCGCATCCACCGCAGGCAAGCTTTCCCCGGTCTCAAGGACTACGCGTTCCACACGGCCATCCATCGTAGTCAGGATAGCCACCGCGCGTCCCTCCTGCATGACCACATGCATGGATTTGAGCGGGCGCTCCGGTGTCGCGAGCTGCGAGTCTGCGATGATGAGCGGCTCAGCCTGCTGCTCGATCCGGAGGTGATTGCCGCGCACTTCCTCGATCGGCTTGGCGACCATGAACAGGCCGGTTGCCATCCACATCAGGATCGGGAAGCCGACCAGCCAGCCGAGCCAGATGTGCCACTTGGCAAAGCGGAGCATGAGCGGTTTGGCCATGTCCTACCCGTTCACAATTTGGTCGATGGCGATGGCGGCATTGATACAGTCCATGTCGCGCCAGCGTGGGCCAATGACCTGCATGCCGCACGGTAGCCCATCGAAAGTCCCGATCGGCAAGACCGTAGAAGGCAATTGAGGAAAGGTCGCAATTCCTGCCCACGCGAGGCCAGATGCTGCCGGGACGGTTTCGCCATTGATGCTGATGTCCGTCTTGAACAGCGATCCTGCGACATGCGGCGTCGCCAGCACAGGGGCAGGGGGCGCTAGGACGAAATCATACTCTTCAAACAACGCTGCCCATTCGGCTTCGCACTCAGCCTGACGGTCGAGCAGGTCGAACCAGTCGGCAGCGCTCGCCCGCGTTCCATCAGGGGCAGGAGCCCCGCGTGCCATGCTGGTGTTCATCATCCGTATGTAGTCGCGGTGGAATGCTGCAAGATCGGGGAGCAGCGGACTGCTGATTTCGACATTGACTCCAGCATCTGCAAGCGCAGTTTGTGCGTCCGCCATGGGCGTCAGGACGCTATTGTCGACTGGCGCCCCATCGATTTGCTGAACGCATAGAAACCGGCATTCGGACAGCGGCTTGGGATTGCTGGGCATCGCATGTTCTGCCGTGACCTGCATGAGCGCTGCGATGTCTTCGCCATTGCGCGCGAGAGGGCCTGCTGCAGACAAAGCGCCGTCATGCACGGGCTTGCCGCCATAAGCCGGGCTCTGATGTCCGCACTTGCTGGTGAGGCCCCAGCTTGGCTTGTGCCCCCATACCCCGCAGAAGTGGGCGGGAACGCGGATTGAGCCGCCAATGTCTGTGCCGTACTCGCATGGCACCATGCCGATTGCGACAGCCGCCGCCGAGCCACCCGAGGAACCGCCGGGAGAGCGCGTGTGATCGTGGGGGTTGTTCGTGCGGCCATAGACGGGATTGTTCGATTGCCAGTCGGTCAGGTCCGGCGGAACATTGGTCTTGCCGATGATGACTGCGCCTGCGGCCTTCAAGCGCTCGACAATGCGCGAGTCCTTTTGCGCGATTTGATCCTTGTAACGCTCTAGCCCGAACGTCGTGGGAAGACCAGCAACATCAAAGCTTTCCTTGACGGTCATGGGAACGCCGAACAGCGGTTGGTCATCGCGCGGGCCTGATTTCTCGAGCGCCGTCGCGGCCTCGATTGCGCGTTCGAAATCTCCGACCGCCAGCGCGTTGATGTGCGCGTCGTTTTGCTCGAGCCGCACGATCGCTGCGTCGACTGCTTCGACGGGCGAAAGCTTGCCGGCACGGATGGCAGCGGCGGTTGCAAGCGCGCCGGGCTCGTCAGTAAGTCTTGGATAGGTCAAAGCTTCGTCTCCCGTACCGCTTGTGCCTAGCTGCCCTCGGTTTGCTCAGCAATCCCGCTTCTGGAGTTGCCGCGCACAAGGCCAAGCGCAATGGCATATCCCAGGATCGGTGCCGCACCATATCCGATCAGGGGGGTCGGATAATGGGAGATCAACGCCATCACCATGAACCCGCCGAGTGTTCCGGCGAGCGCATAGCGTTCTGCTTTTCCCAAGGGCAGCGCCTTCAGCATCAACAGGAAGCCGGCGAGCCAGGCGAGCAGCAGCGCTAGCGCCGCCAGCGGGTGGAGCAGGGCGGCGTCAACCAGAACCCGTTCGACAAAGGGCTGGGCGGGCAACTGGCCGCGAACCGCCGCCAGCAGGCTTGCGGCAAAACCGAGGATGGCAACAACGCCCGGTCGCCATTGCGGCGATGCGAAATAGAGCCCCGCGCTAGCGCCTAGCAGTGCAAATCCATTCGCCGCATCTGGCTGGATCAACGCCGCAAAGATCGCAGCGAGAAGGATCGGAGGAGCGTAGTCCGGCTCGCGCGCGGCAAGCACGGCCAGTGCAGGAATTGCAAGCATACCTGCGTGAAGCTGGAACGGCCCGAGTGGCAACCACCGGGTAATGCCGTTGACCTCTGGCCCTGTGAGAAGCGGCATGAACAAAAGAGCCAGCAGCCCCGCGATCAGGGCGCGTTGAACCATCGCCTTTCGCGGGGCGCGCAGAAGCAAGATCAGCACAAAGCCAAACGCGAGCGTGCTAGCGTTCATCGCGATATATGCAGCCGGCGCTTTGGCTACCGCCAACCACGTGATGCCCGACGCCACTGGGACGCCAAGCGCGAGGAGCGCGGGCAGTCGTTCCTTCAGTCGCTGCCTCACTCTTGCCGTGTCAAACTAGATGTGGATCGGTTTGCCGCGCACTGCCATCGCGGCTTCCTTGGTCGCCTCTGCATGGGTCGGGTGCGCGTGGCAGGTATAGGCGATGTCTTCCGAGGTTGCGCCGAATTCCATCGCAATGCCTGCCTCTGCGATCATCGTTCCGGCAACGCTGGCAATCGCCCACACGCCCAGCACGCGGTCGGTTTCCGCGTCCGCGATGATCTTCACAAAGCCTTCTGGCTCGTGGTTGGTCTTCGCGCGGCTGTTCGCCATCATCGGGAACTTGCCGACCTTGACCTCGCCGCGTTCCTTGGCCTGCTCTTCGGTGAGGCCAACGCCCGCGATTTCCGGCCAGGTGTAGACCACCGAGGGGATCACATCGTGGTTCACGATGCCGGTTTCGCCCGCGATATTCTCTGCCACCGCGATGCCTTCATCCTCGGCCTTGTGGGCGAGCATCGGGCCTGGGATCACGTCGCCGATGGCCCATACGCCGTCGACTGAAGTGCGGAAGTCATGGTCGGTTTCGATCTGGCCGCGTTGATTGGTTTCAAGTCCGATATTCTCAAGGCCGAGCCCTTCGGTGTTGGGCTTGCGTCCAATGGAAACCAGCACGCAATCGGCTTCGAGCGTCTCGCTCGCCTGTCCTGAGCCTGTCGAAGGGCCGCCAGCGGCGGGTTCCAGCGTCAGAGTGGCCTTCTTGCCCTTAACGGTGACACCAGTGACCTTGGTGGAAAGCTTGAAGGTGATGCCCTGCTTCTTGAAGATCTTGTTCGCTTCCTTGCGCACGTCGCCGTCCATGCCTGGCAGGATCTGATCGAGGAATTCGACGCAGATGACCTCTGCGCCGAGGCGCCGCCAGACAGAGCCAAGCTCCAGCCCGATCACGCCGCCGCCGATAACGACCATCTTCTTGGGCACGGACTTAAGCTCGAGCGCGCCAGTGGAATCGACCACAATGCCCTTGTCGTTGTCGACCTCGACGCCGGGCAGAGGGGTGACGGAAGAGCCTGTCGCGATCACGATGTCCTTGGCGGTGACCTTTTCCGCCTGTCCTGAGCCTGTCGAAGGGCCAACTTCGACGGTGTGGCCGTCAACGAAGCTGGCATAACCCTTCTTCCAGTCGACCTTGTTCTTCTTGAACAGGAATTCGATGCCGCCGGTCAGACCTTTGACGGCATCGCGGCGCTGGCCGTGCATCTTCTCAAGGTTGAGCTTGGGGCTAACCTCGATCCCCATGTCCGCCATTTTGCCATTGGCCGCCGCGTCGAAATACTCGCTGGCGTGCAGCATCGCCTTTGACGGGATACAGCCTACGTTGAGGCAAGTTCCGCCCAGTGTCTCGCGCCCTTCTACGCAGGCCACCTTGAGGCCCAGCTGCGCCGCGCGGATCGCCGCGACATAGCCGCCCGGTCCGGCACCAATGATCAGGACGTCGTAGTCGTATGAATGGTCAGCCATTCTCTTCTCCGTTCGCCCTGAGCTTGTCGAAGGGCCGTACTTCTTCTGATCCGTCATTCTCTAAGAAAGAGCGGGGCTTCGACAGGCTCAGCCCGAACGGATTTGGGTTCCAGTATTAAAGGTCGATCAGCATCCGAGTCGGATCTTCGATCGCTTCCTTGATAATCTTCAGCGCGGTTACCGCCTCGCGCCCGTCGATCAGGCGGTGGTCGTAACTCAATGCGATATACATCATCGGGCGGATCACAATCTCGCCATCAACGACAACAGGACGGTCCTCGATCCGGTGGAGGCCCAGCACCGCGCTTTGCGGTGGGTTGATGATCGGGGTCGACATGAGGCTGCCGAAGACGCCGCCATTGGATATCGTGAAGGTGCCGCCCGACATGTCTTCCATTGTCAGCGTGCCTTCCTTGGCACGCGCGCCGAAATCCGCGATATCCTTCTCGATTTGCGCGAAGCCCTTCTTGTCGGCATCGCGAATGACCGGGACAACCAGACCGTTCGGCGCAGAGACAGCGACCGAGATATCGACATAGTCGTGGTAGACGATTTCATCGCCTTCGATATAGGCGTTGACCGCGGGCACGTCCTTCAGCGCGAGGCACGAAGCTTTCGCAAAAAAGCCCATGAAGCCCAGGCGAATGTCATGTTTCTTCGCGAACAGGTCTTTGTATTTGTTGCGCGCTTCCATCACGGCCGACATGTCGACATCGTTGAAGGTCGTCAGCAGCGCGGCGTTTTCCTGTGCGCCTTTCAAGCGCTTGGCGATGGTCTGGCGCATCCGCGTCATCTTCACGCGCTCGGTGCCTCGCGAGCCGGATGGAGCGGCAGCAGCCGGCGCAGGCGCAGCTTCAGACTTCTGGGTGGGTGCAGGATCGCTTTTCGCCTTCGCAGCGGCCAGCACGTCTTCCTTGGTGAGGCGGCCATCCTTGCCGGTGCCCTTGATCGTGGTCGGATCGACCCCGTGTTCCAGCACCGCGCGGCGCACCGCAGGCGACATGGTCACTGAGGAGGCATCCGCCGGTGCACTTTCCTGGCGTTTCGCTTCGCCGTCTTCGCGTTGCTGCTGCGCGCGAGCCGGTTCCTCGCCCTTGGTCGCTGCACCGGTCGCGCCTTCATCGACAGTCGCGATCAGCGCGCCGACCTCGACAGTGTCGCCCACGGCAACCGCATGGGAGGCGAGCACGCCTGCAACGGGCGAAGGCACGTCGACCGCGACCTTGTCCGTCTCGAGGCTGGCGATCGGTTCATCGACCGCAACGGCATCGCCGGGCTGCTTCAGCCATTCGCCGACGGTGGCTTCGGTAACCGACTCGCCGAGGGTGGGAACTTTGATTTCAGTGGCCATGGGTTGTGGTCCTTGAGTATCCTGTAAATTGGCTCTTGAGGGCGTGTATCCGCGACGCTCAGGTCATCTTGCCGCGAGGGGGCTTTTCTTTCGGCAGTTTTTTGTCCGTTGCGATACCGAGCGCGATTTCAACAAGCTTCTCCTGCTGTTCCTGGTGGCGCTTGGCGAGGCCCGTTGCAGGCGAGGCCGATGCGTCACGTCCGGCATAGCGTGGGCGCATGCCGTCATGCCCTGCGCCAGCAAGCGCTTCCTCGATGTGTTCCTGCACAAACAACCACGCGCCGTTATTGCGCGGTTCTTCCTGACACCAGATCACATCCTGCAGGTTCTTCATCCGCGATAGCCGCTTGGTGAGTGCTTCGCCTGGGAAGGGATAGAGCTGCTCGATCCGTACGATCGACACGTCTTTCAGCCCTTCCTCATCGCGCTTCTGGATCAGGTCATAAGCAACCTTGCCCGAGCACAGCACCAACCGCTTGACCTTGTCGTCCGCGATCTCCGCCGTGTCAGACTTGATCCGCATGAAGTGATGCTCGCCAAGGAACTCCTCCGCGGGGCTCTTCGCCATGGGATGGCGCAGGAGCGACTTCGGCGTCATGATCACCAGCGGCTTGCGGAACGGGCGCAGCATCTGCCTGCGCAGCACGTGGAAATAGTTCGCTGGCGTGGTGATGTTGCAAACCTGGATATTGTCGTTCGCGCACAGATTCAGGAAGCGCTCAAGCCGGGCTGAGCTATGCTCCGGCCCCTGGCCTTCATAGCCGTGGGGCAGCAGCATCACGAGGCCGTTTGCGCGCAGCCATTTGGCTTCACCCGAGGCAATGAACTGATCGATCATGATCTGCGCGCCATTGGCGAAATCGCCGAACTGCGCTTCCCACATCACCAGGCTCTTGGGATCGGCCATCGCAAAGCCGTATTCAAAGCCGAGCACGCCATATTCGGAAAGCGTGCTGTCATAGACCTCGAACTTGCCATGCGGCAGCGTGGTGAGCGGAATGTACTTCTTCTCGGTATCCTGATCGACCCATACCGCATGGCGCTGGCTGAACGTGCCGCGGCCTGAGTCCTGACCGGACAAACGCACGCCAAAGCCCTCAGTCACAAGACTGCCGAAGGCGAGCGCCTCTGCGGTTGCCCAGTCGAAGCCTTCGCCGCTCTCGAACATTTCTGCCTTGGCCGCCAGAACGCGGCCCAAGGTCTTGTGGATGTTCACATCGTCCGGGACAGTCGTGAGCGTGCGGCCGAGGCTGTCGAACAGTTTGCGCTCGATTGCGGTGTGCACATTGCGGCGCGCCGTCTCATCATCGACCGGCTTGTTGAGGCCCGCCCAGCGGCCGCCGAACCAGTCGGCTTCGTTGGGCTTGTAGCTCTTGGCCGCTTCGAACTCCTCCTCCAGCAGCTGCTCGAATTCCTCGCGCAGTTGCGGGGCATAGCCCTGTTCGATCACGCCTTCTTCGATCAGGCGATCCGCATAGATCGCGCTGACCTTGGGATGCTTGCGGATCGCATCATACATGATCGGCTGCGTGAATTTCGGCTCATCGCCTTCATTGTGGCCGAAGCGGCGATAACACCACATGTCGATCACGATGTCGCGCCCGAAAGTCTGGCGGTATTCGACCGCGAGCTTGCAGGCAAAGGTCACGGCTTCCGGATCATCGCCATTGACGTGCAGGATCGGCGCCATGACACCTTTCGCAACGTCACTCGGGTAAGGCGAGCTGCGCGCGAATTTCGGGCTGGTGGTAAACCCGATCTGGTTGTTGATGATGAAGTGGATGCAGCCGCCCGTGTCATAACCGGGTACGCCCGAGAGCGAGAGGCTTTCCCAGACAACGCCTTGGCCTGCAAACGCGGCATCGCCGTGGATCAGGACTGGCAGGACCTGCTCGTGCTTCTTCAGATCGTCGCGGATCGCCTGCTGCGCGCGGGTCTTGCCCAGCACGACCGGGTTGACCGCTTCGAGGTGCGAGGGGTTGGGGACCAGCGACATGTGCACTTCGATATCGTCGAAAGTGCGGTCTGTGCTCGTGCCCAGGTGATATTTCACATCGCCTGATCCTCCGACATCCTCAGGGTTGGCGGAGCCGCCTGAGAATTCGTGGAAGATGACCTTGTAGGGCTTTGCCATCACATTCGCGAGGACGTTCAGGCGCCCACGGTGCGCCATGCCGTAGATGATCTCGCGCACTCCGGTAGAGCCGCCATACTTGATCACGGCTTCCAGCGCCGGGATCATGGACTCGCCGCCATCGAGGCCAAAGCGCTTGGTCCCGACATATTTCTTGCCAAGGAACGCTTCGTAGCCTTCGCCGCGGATGACCGCCGCCAGGATGGCTTTCTTGCCTTCATCGGTAAACTGGATTGTCTCTCCCGGGCTTTCGAACTTGTCCTGCAGGAAGCGGCGTTCTTCCGTGTCCGCGATGTGCATGTATTCAAGGCCCACCGCGCCGCAATAAGTCGCGCGAAGCGTGTTGTAGAGCTCGCGCACCGTGGTCCATTCGAGACCCAGCACTCCGCCCACAAATACCTCAGTGTCTTCCTGTCCTTCAAAGCCGTGGAATTTGAGCGTCAGGTCTTCAGGCGTTCCACGATCATGCAGCCCCAGTGGATCGAGATTGGCCGCCATGTGTCCGCGCACACGGTAGAGCCGCACCAGCATCATCGCCTTGATCGAATTGGCCGCGGCCTGTTCGATTGCCTTGGGGTCGGCGGGCTTGCCTGCTTGCTTGGCCGCTTTCTCGACCGCCATTTTCATTGCGGTGGGATCAAGCGCCTGAACAAGGTCAGCGTCGCTATCCGCGACTTCCTTCAGCCAGTTCGGCCGCGCCCAGCTGGGGCCTGGTTGCGGTCCTTCCTGATCGCTGAGTTCGGGGATGAAGTTCTGGTTTTCGTTGCCCATGTCAGTCGCGAGTCCCCGCGTAGGCGGGGACCTCCTTCAAGTTAAGTGTGGGATCGAGGATACAAGATCGGCCCATGAAGGGTTTCTCTCTTTGATCCGATTCACTTTCCATTCCCGGTTCCATTTCTTCATCCGTCTTTCGAAGCGTTGCGCGTCGTTCAGATCATCAAACCATTGAAACCACACGAGACGGTAACAGTTGTATCGCTTCGTAAAGCTTGAGCCATATCCAGATCGATGTTGCTCGATCCGATGGGCCAAGTCCGTTGTGACACCGATGTAAAGCACACCATCCGTGCGATTAGTGACAATGTAGACGAAACCTTCTTGCAAGCGTTTCTCCCAACCGATGGAGGTCCCCGCCTGCGCGGGGACTCACATCACGCCATTTCCTTGAGCATCGCGTCGAGCGTGGTGCCGAGTTCGGACGGGGAGGGGGAAACACGAATGCCTGCATCTTCCATCGCCGCGATCTTGTCTTCCGCGCCGCCTTTGCCGCCGGACACGATGGCGCCGGCATGGCCCATGCGGCGTCCCGGAGGGGCGGTGCGGCCTGCGATGAAGCCGACCGTAGGCTTGCTGCGGCCCTTCGCGGCCTCTTGCTTCAGGAACTCAGCGGCTTCTTCTTCTGCTGATCCGCCGATTTCGCCGATCATGATGATCGACTTGGTTTCGGGATCGTCGAGGAACAGGTCGAGCACGTCGATGAAGTTGGTGCCGTTGACCGGGTCACCGCCAATGCCGACCGCGGTGGTCTGGCCAAGACCGACCATGGTGGTCTGGTGGACGGCCTCATAGGTCAGCGTGCCGGAACGCGAGACTACGCCGACCGAGCCCTTCTTGAAGATGGAGCCGGGCATGATGCCGATCTTGCACTCGTCAGGCGTCAGAACGCCGGGGCAGTTCGGACCGATCAGGCGCGATTTCGAGCCGGTGAGCGCAGCCTTGGCGCGCACCATGTCCAGCACCGGAATGCCCTCGGTGATGCAGATGATCAGTTCCATCTCGGCATCGATAGCCTCGCAAATCGCGTCAGCGGCGAAGGGCGGCGGCACGTAAATGCAGCTGGCAGTCGCGCCGGTCGCTTCCTTGGCCTCGCGCACCGTGTCGAATTGCGGCAGGCCGATATGCTCGGTTCCGCCTTTGCCCGGCGTCACACCCGCAACCATCTGCGTCCCGTAATCGAGCGCCTGCTGCGTGTGGAAGGTGCCGGTGTTGCCGGTCATCCCTTGCGTGATGACCTTGGTGTCTTTGTTTACGAGGATGGACATTTAATTGTTTCTCCATTCGTCACCCCGGCGCAGGCCGGGGTCCAGCTCATTTGCAAACCAACTCAAACAAATCGTCCCAGTCGGGGTTCATCTCTTCAATCACGCGCAATTTCCATGCGCGCTTCCATTCTTTCAATTGGCGTTCGCGGCGTATAGCCTCTTCAATGTCGTCATGTTGTTCAAACCAGACCAACATTTTGCAGCCATATTTCTTCGTGAAGCCTTCAATTATTCCTTCTCGGTGCTCCCATGCCCGTTTGGGTAGATCGGAGGTCACACCAATGTAAATCGTCCCATTCCTTCGGCTCGCCATGATGTAGACGAAGCCGCCTTTGTTCATTTTCTCGTCTCACACGTCATATTGGCGAAGGCCTGTGTCCAGCGAAACAAAGGCCCCACCAAGCCGCTCTGGACCCCGGCCTGCGCCGGGGTGACAGGTGTCTTTGTTTACGAGGATGGACATTCAGAATTCCTCTTCAATTGTTCCAAAAGGACGGAGTTTTGCGCGAGCTGTAAGCGCAAGAGTTAAGCAAATGATGCCGACTGGGATCATCAAAAGGGCGGGGATTGCGAAGGCGTAATACGCTTCACCTCGAAATCCAATCAGATGAACCGGAGCGTCCATGAACTCCAAAACACCTGGCACGAACACTAACGCCGCGCCGCAGGTTGAGAGCCAACTTCGGCGCAGTTTGGGAACAAACATTCCGGCAAGCCATGCGACGATGCACAGCAGTAGCATTGCCCAAAAGATGGAAACCTCAATGGTCACGCCAGCGAGCTATCCAGGCCTTTGCACGCCTCAAGCAGTTCCTCGACCGCGTCGGTGCTGACCTTGAGGTTGGCTTTCTCTTCGTCGCTGAGCTCGATTTCGATCACTTCTTCCGTGCCGCCTGCGCCGATCACGGTGGGGACGCCGACATAGAGGCCATCGAGGCCGTATTTGCCTTCCACGTAGGAGGCGCACGGCAGGATGCGCTTCTGGTCGCCCAGGTAGGCTTCGGCCATCGCGATCGCGCTGGTCGCAGGAGCATAATAGGCTGAACCGGTGCCGAGCAGCTGGACGATTTCGCCGCCGCCCGCGCGGGTGCGCTTGACGATTTCGTCGATACGCTCAGGCGCAACGCCCTTGATCTTGGCGTAATCGTTCACCGGGATGCCGTTGATCGTGGTGTAGCTCGTGACCGGTACCATGGTGTCGCCGTGGCCGCCGAGGACGAAGGCGTTCACGTCCTTGACCGAGCAGCCGAATTCCCAGGCGAGGAAGGTCGCGAAGCGCGCGCTGTCAAGCACACCCGCCATGCCGACTACCTTGTTGTGCGGCAGGCCGCTGAATTCGCGCAGCGCCCAGACCATCGCGTCGAGCGGGTTGGTGATGCAGATAACAAACGCGTCGGGGCAGTTGTTCTTGATGCCTTCGCCGACCGCTTTCATCACTTTGAGGTTGATGCCGAGCAGATCATCGCGGCTCATGCCGGGCTTGCGCGGAACGCCTGCGGTCACGATTACAACGTCCGCGCCAGCAATATCAGCGTAATCGTTTGTGCCCTTGATCGACGCATCGAAGCCTTCGATCGGTCCGCATTGGCTGAGGTCCAATGCCTTGCCCT
Organism: Altererythrobacter sp. GH1-8; assembly: GCF_043702085.1. Taxonomy (GTDB): domain Bacteria; phylum Pseudomonadota; class Alphaproteobacteria; order Sphingomonadales; family Sphingomonadaceae; genus Erythrobacter. Next base: position 2,041,091 of record NZ_CP171690.1, read on the forward strand.
GCGGCATGCCTTCCGCAATGTCGAACAGGACGATGTCGCCCATTTCTTTCTTCGCCGCCAGGTGAGCGAGTGTTCCGCCGATCATGCCGGCGCCGATGAGAGCAATCTTCTTGCGTGCCATGATTCTAGTCACGTCCTTCGTATCAATCGCGCGAGACCGAGGGATTGATCAAGGTTTGCACAGCCGGTCCCGCGAGGCCTTATGCATCCCGATTTCACACGGTCGCTTTAACGGGCACATAGGCGATTGCAACCAGCAAAAGGTCTGATTTGACAACTATCTTTGCAAGTGGTTCGCAATAGCATTTAGATGCGCGCGAGTGCCCGGTGCTGCGGGATACGTAAGGTAAAGCCTGGAGAACGCCCGGGGGTAGTGTTCCTGCCGCGATCGTTCAGACAAGCGAAAGCGCGCGCTCCAGCCGCGCCGCGCCCCGGCGATCCAGCGCCCGGCCGATTTCAAGCCAGTGGTGTCCCGTTGCGCGATCACCCCTTGTAAAGGCTGCTTCTGCAGTTTCGAGCGCCTTGCCCGCAGCGCCAAGCCCATACTCCCCGAAATGCCGCAAAGTGTCGCGCAGCACTGCTTCCTCGACCACAGGCGCGCCGTTCATGTTGGCGGGCTTGGGCAGCGCAGCAGGCGTGCGCAGCGGAGCGAGCGCGCGCTGCGTCAGGGAAAAAGCGGTGTTGGGCGTGTAAGCCATCGGTTGCGACCCTTGATATGGCGTTGTTCTTGCCGTCTTTCTAAGCGCAATCACCTAATGCATTGGCGCAAGAACAGGGTTTCACGCTCGTTAAGCATGGTGCGGCGGAGCGCGGTTCGCTCTTGCTGCATGGCCAGCGCGACTCTATCGCCGCATCGAACGAGAAGTGATGATAACTCTGCGCCCATCCATCCGCACTGCATTTTCCTCGCTGACGGCGGTCGCCGCAGCCGTGGCCACTATGTCCTGTGTCCCGGCCGGTAATCGCGAATCAGACGCGGCGGCGCTGCGAGCGCCGCGCTACATCAGCCTCAACCCTTGCGTGGATGCCATGCTGGTCAATGTTGCTGAGCCGTATCAGGTGCTTGCGATCTCGCATTACAGCCATGATCCGGCCTCGAGCTCGCTTGCCCCCGACGTCGTCAGCCAATTCGCATCGACCGGCGACACAGTGGAGGAGCTGCTGGCGCGCGATCCCGATGTGGTGCTGGCGAGCAGCTTTGTCGCGCCAGCAACGCGTCAGGCGATGCAGGAGCTGGGGATCATATTGCGCACCTTCTCCAGCCCCACCAGCATCGCCGAAAGCCAGGCGCAAATCCGTTATGTTGGCGATCTGGTCTATCGCGCGGAGCGAGCTGCCGAGCTGGCCGTCGAGATAGATCGCGCGGTTGCGCGCGGCCGACCGGCCGCCGATCAGCGCGCGATCTCCACCGTGCTGTGGCAACCGGGTGAAATCGTGCCGGGCGAGGGCACTCTCATCAGCGAGCTGCTGCGTGAAGCCGGTTTTGCCAGCCACAGCGCAGCGCTCGGGATGGGGCAGGCGGACTACCTGCCGCTCGAAACCCTGCTGGCAAACCCGCCGGAATTGCTGCTGATAGCTGGTCAGTCGCGCGGGCAATTGCACCCGGCGCTGGCAGAGCTCGAAGGTACGCGAGTCGAGACGCTCGATCCGGCGCTGCTTTATTGCGGCGGGCCAACCATCATCAAGGCGATGGAGCGGCTTGTCGAAATCCGCGAGCAAATGACGCGGGAGAAAGCGTCATGAACCGCGCGGCGCTCGTCTTTGGCGCGTTGTTGCTGGTAGTATTTCCTCTTTCGCTGCTCGCGGGGCGGGTGTGGATCGACCCGTTCGATCCCATTGATGCGCCGCCCAATGCCGCGCTCATCCTGATGGAATTGCGCCTGCCGCGCAGCCTGCTGGCGGTAATCGTGGGGGCAGGACTGGGAACAGCGGGCGCGGCAATGCAGGGCTATCTGCGCAACCCGCTCGCCGATCCCGGCCTGTTCGGCATTGCGCCCATGGCGGCGCTGGGCGCGGTCGCGAGCTTTACCTTTGGCCTTACCGGTGGATGGCAGCTGCCCGCCTTTGCGCTTGCAGGGGCAGGGGCAGGCATGGCGCTGCTTGCGATCATTGCCGGGCGGAGCGGAGGGATCGCGCTGTTCACGCTCGCAGGCCTGATGATCGCAAGCCTGGCAGGTGCGCTGACTGCGCTCGCCATAACACTCGCGTCTTCCGCCTTTGCGATGAGCGAGATCGTGATGTGGCTCAACGGTGCGCTGACCGACCGCAGCTGGGGCGATGTGCAAATCGCCGCGCCGCTGGTGCTGGTCGGGCTGGTCGTACTGGGCTTTGCCGCGAAAAGCCTGGACGCGCTGACATTGGGCGAAGGCGCCGCGCGCAGCATGGGGGTCGATACCACCCGGCTGCTCTGGCTGCTCGTGCTGGGCGTCGGGCTGACGGTCGGTGCGGGCGTGGCGGTTGCAGGCATCATCGGTTTCGTAGGTCTGATCGTGCCGCATCTTGTCCGCCCGCTGACCGACCGACTGCCATCGAACCTGCTGCTTCCTAGCGCGCTGGCAGGAGGACTGCTGGTACTTGTCGCGGACAGCGTCGTTCGGATTCTGCCGTTGGTCACAGAGCTGCGTCTTGGCATTGCGCTGAGCCTGATCGGCGCGCCGTTCTTCCTCTGGCTGCTGCTGCGTATGCGCAGGGGGCAGGTGTGATGCTGTGCGCGCAGAACCTCACCATTCCCGGCCGGTTGAGCGGAGTCTCCGCCGATCTCGGTCCTGGCGCGATTACCGCTATCTGCGGACCCAATGGCGCGGGCAAATCAAGCCTGCTGATGGCGCTTGCGAGCCTGCTTGAGCCAGTATCGGGGCGTGTCAGCCTTGACGGAGCGGCGCTCTCTGCAATCCACCCCCGCGAACGCGCCAAGCGGATCGGCTATCTGCCGCAAAGCGCAGAGGTCGCGTGGGATGTCTCTGTCGCCAACCTCGTGCGGCTGGGCCGCTTGCCGCACCGCGACCGGGGCGACGAAGCGGTCGAACGCGCGATGGCTGCGTTGGACCTGGAGGATTTGCGCCGCCGCCCGGCGTCGCAGCTTTCTGGCGGCGAAAAAGCGCGCGCATTGCTCGGACGGGTGCTGGCGGGCGAACCCGAGTGGATCCTCGCTGACGAGCCGCTCGCTGCGCTTGATCTCGCGCATCAGCAAGCTCTGCTCAAGCACTTACGCGCTGCGGCGGATGCCGGAACAGGTGTCGTGATCGTCCTGCATGATCTCGCCACCGCGATGAACCATGCCGACCGCGTGCTGGTGCTGAATGAAGGGGCTCTGGTTACGGACGGAAATCCCGAACAAACGCTGTCCAGCAAGATCATCGCCGATGTCTGGGGCGTCGAGACGCACTGGATCGGCGAGCCGGCTGCGCGAGCACTCGTTACTGCGTAAGCGCAACGAAAAAGGGCAACCCGGTTAGGGGTCGCCCTTTCCAAATTCTCCCGTCCAAGGAGAAACGCGTTATTCGCCTTCAGTGCTGACGAGACCGCGCGCCTCCAGCAGCGGCTCGATTGTCGGATCGCGGCCTGTGAAGTCGCGGTACATCTGCGAATATTCCTTAGTGCCGCCGAGGCTCAGCACGGTCTCGCGATACCGCGCGCCATTTTTGCGGGTGAGGCCGCCATTGTCGAGGAACCATTTACGACTGTCATGGTCGAGCATCTGCGACCACAGATAGCTGTAATAGCCAGCCGAATAGCCCGCAGGCGATGAGAAGATGTGGTTGAAGTAGCTGCTGCGATAGCGCGGCGGCACCAGTTCGATCTCGAGGCCGAGCTCCTTCAGCGCCTTTTCTTCAAACGCATCGACCTCTTCCGGCGTGTCGATAGCAGCGGCTTCTGCTGCGGAGAGCGAATGCCACTTCATATCGAGCAGAGCGGCTTCTACCACTTCGCCGAAGTCATAGCCTTCGTTCCACTTGCCGGCGGCTTCCATTTTCTCGACCAGTTCTGCCGGAATGGTTTCGCCGGTCTTGTAGTGCTTGGCATAATTCTGCAGCACTTCAGGATAGACCGCCCACATTTCGTGAACCTGGCTCGGATATTCGACGAAGTCGCGCGCGACATTCGTGCCCGACAGGCTTTCATACCTCTGGTTTGCGAACAGGCCATGCACGGCATGACCGAATTCATGGAAGATCGTCTGGACATTGTCGGAATCGACCAGCTGTACTTCGCCATCGCCCGCCTTGGGGATGTTGAGCACGTTGTAGACCACCGGCTTGGTGCCCCACAGGTGCGATTGCTCGACGAAATTGCCCATCCATGCACCGCCTCGCTTGGACGGACGCTGGAACGGGTCGAAGTAGAACAGGCCGAGCTCCGATCCGTCTTCCTCAAACACGGTGTAGACGGTCACATCGGGGTGATAGACCGGGATATCGGTGCGCTTCTGGAAAGTGAGGCCGTAGAGCTTCTCGGCCATGAAGAACACGCCATCTTCCAGCACCTTGTCGAGCTGGAAGTACTCTGCCGCGACGTCCTCGTCGAACGCGTACTGCTCTGCCTTCACCTTGTTGGCATAGCGATACCAGTCCCACGGCTGCACGGAAAAGTTCTTGCCGTCTTCAGCAATGCGATCGTTGAGGATTTCCGCTTCACGGCGCTGCGTAGCGGCAAGGGCAGGGACCATCTGCTCCATGAAGTCGAGCGCGGTCTGGGGCTTCTTGGCCATGCGGTCATACATGGTGTAGCTCGCCCAGTCAGGCTCACCGAACAGTTCGGCCTTCTGCGCGCGCAGCGCCGCGATCCTGGCCAGCAGAGTGCGCGTGTCGTGCTCTGGATTGGTCCCATCCGCGCGATTGAGGCTCAGCTTGAACATCTTTTCGCGGGTTTCCCGGTTTTCCAGCGCCGGAAGCAGTGGCTGCTGCGTGGTGTTCTGCAACGCGATTGCGAACTTGCCTTCAAAGCCCTTTTCCGCCGCCAGTTTTGCCGCAGCCGCAATCTCGCTGTCTGACAGGCCAGCCAGTTCTTCGGCCGTGTCGACCACGAGCGGCTGTTCGTTAGTGGCCTCGCGCACGGCCTTGCTGAAATCAGTGGTGAGCGTCGAAAGTTCAGTGTTGATGGCCTTGACCTGTTCGCGCTGTTCCTCCGTCAGCTGGGCACCTGCATGAACCATGTCCTTGTAGGTGTTTTCCAAAAGCACCGAGTCTTCCGGCAGCATGGTCATGGCGGCGCGGTTGTCGTAGATCGACTTGACCCGAGCGAACAGCTGAGGGTTCAGATTGATGCTGTCATAATGCGCGGTAAGTTTCGGGCTTATCTCGGCATTGATCGCATCGAGATTGTCGTTCGTGTTGGTGCCGGTCAGCTGGTAGAAAACCAGGCTCACGCGGCTGAGCATCCGGCCTGATTTTTCCAGCGCAAGGATGGTGTTGTCGAAGTTCGGTGCTTCGGGATTGGACGTGATCGCGGTCACTTCGGCCTGCTGGATCGCCATGCCTTGTTCGAAGGCCGGGATATAGTCGTCTTCGCTGATCTTGGTGAAATCGGGCGCATGGAAAGGCAGATTGCTGATCTCAGCGAAATAGCCAGTGGCTTCAGGGATCGTTGCAGCTTCTGCAGCGGTTTGCACGACTGTGCCCATGGGCTCTCCTGTAGTGGTTGCGCAGCCGGCCAGCAGGGCTGCAAGTGCGGTAGTGGCCAGAATCTGGGCCTTCATAATATCTCCGGTAGTCAAGTGAAAGCGCTTGTCCCTCTGGTTTGAGGGAAAGCGACCCGATGCCTTGATTTAGCGGGCCAAACTTGAACCGAAGATTGATTGCAATTGAAACCGGTTTCCGACCAGAACCTTGTCAGATCGATAAGTGACAGCATTGACCCCGCGCAGCAGGTGCGCGGGGCCACCCTTCGACACCTACAAAAGGCAGACCCATTGGTGCGACCCGAAAGGCCCGGTTGGGAAGATGCGTACGAAGAGGACTGGAATCATACGCGTTTATACCGGTGATGGGACTTCAGGTTTTCTATAGGTTTCCCCGGGGACGGTTCAAAAACTTGCCGATTTGGCCAACTACCCGAAGAATTCGGCGTGCAGTTGCTGTTCGAGCAGGGATTGGCTGGCGAGAGCCAGCTCTCCTGCGAGGATGTCACCCGGCATCATCCACCCATCGCCGCCGCCTGAGCCGCTGCCTGAGCTGCTGCCCGAACCGGCATCTTGCTTGTCGCTGCTCTCAGGGTCCGCGACCGGATCGAGCAGGCTCGAAGCCTTCCCGCTGCTGGCCGGGTCTTCCTGCGCGCCGGAACCATAAAGCCAGCTGCCATACGTGCTTTCATTATAGCCGTTCGCTGTCAGATAATCGATCATCTGCTGCTCTGACTGATAGTTTGCATAACGGATGTTACCGTCGGCATGCATGAAGGCGCGCAGGTAAGCCGTCCCATCGGTCAGCGCGAAATAGACTTCCCAGATGCCATCGCCATCGTAGTCGTCCGCGCCGAGGACACCGTTGATGTTCTCGATCTCGAGGTCGTTCCGGAAGCGTGCCTGACTGTCGAATTCGCTGCCCGCTTCAACTTCGCGAGAGGCAACCAGTGGATCGATATAGATGCCTACCACTCGGGTCTCGCCGAACCGGCCATGGTCGTCAAAATAGACCAGGCCATCAGGCGCTGTATCGATTGTCGCAAAGCGGCCGATCGTATCGTTGACGAGAATCTGGTCGAGATCACCATCGCCGTTCACATCCGCGGCACCGATCCATAGCCAGCCTTCATTTCCGCCGAGCGCGTTCCCGTCATAATCGCGAATATCGCTCATATAGGTTGCGGCATTGGCTGAGAAATCGACTGTCTCGCCAGGGCCGGGGCGGAGTCTGAGCAGCTCATCATCAAATTGCAGGAATTCGATGTCTGTGACGAGGTCAGTCCCGTCAGCACCGACGACTTCGAACACGCCGCTGCTGATATGGGTAACGCTGTAGGCGGCCAGCAACCCGCTGAAGATTGCCGTATCCGTGCCTGCGCCGCCGAAGAGCAAATCATCGCCGCCATTGCCGCGCAGCGTGTCAGCCCCTGCATCGCCGTGGAATTCATCCGCCGCGACGCCGCCGATCAGTGTGTCATTGCCGGCATTGCCGCGCACAGCCCCGCCGACTGAGCCATTGATGCCGTCATACAAATCATCGCCGTCATAGAAGATTACGCCCCCTGTGATCGCGCCTTCATTGGTCAAAACGGTGGAGTTGGTGAAATTGGGGGCTGTCAGGCCCGTATTTACCGGCCAGCCGGGCGCACCATAGAAGTAGCTTGCAACCGTAACGCCGTCAGCGATGAAGATCGACCCGCCAACCGATCCGCCGATTTCCGCGCCGGTTATGTCGCCCGATAGAAACGTCATATCGACGGCTGACTCGGCGTAGATGCTGGTAAAGCCGGAAATGTCAGACAAAGTGATCGCAGCGGTCCCCTCGTCGGTCCCATTGGTTAGCCGCAGCCGCTCGAACCCGGTAACGGTGCTGAGCGAATCAGAAATCGCACCGGTGAGGAAATAGCTCAGCGTGTCGGCATCACCGGCACCGCCATCGATGGCGGTGGCGCCAACACTGGTGACTGTTGCGCCATTACTGAAGTCGATGCCGTCATCACCTCCGCCCAGCGAAATCGCGCCGCTGATGGTACTGGTGAAGCCAAACCAGACGATCTCGCCTTGGTCGCCGCCAGTGAGCGAGGCTGCGGTGGATCGCTGGAAGCCCCACCAGGAGCCGGCAAGAGAAATGTCAGCCAGCGGGTTCAAGCTGTCGACAAGATTGTAGATTCCGGTGAGCATTCCGGCCGCGCCAACGATCTGTGTGTAGCCGCTGAACTCACTGTAGTTGCCGCCCGCCCGGAGCGACAGGATCTCGAACCCGGTCAGATGCGTGCCGTAAACTTGATTGGTCGTCGCCGCGAATTCGAACGTGTCGGTTCCTTCGCCGCCATTGCCATAGACGAAGAACGGCGCGGTCGAGCCTTCGAACCGCAACAGGTCATCGCCATCGCCCATATTCGCGCCAAACACGGTCGTCGCGTAAGTGCTGCCGGCTGAATCGCTAATCAGGGTGTCATTGCCTGCACCCAGATCGATCAGGCCAGCAATCGTCCCGCGATCGATGATCGTGTCAGCGCCTGACGAGCCGAAAATAGCTTCGTAGGTCCAGGGGTCATCCCCTTCGCCCGCACCGATATAGCCGCCCACGTCGTTGACAAGCGTTGAGCCGCCGACATCAAAGAAGAACTGCGCGAGGATGCGGCCAAGCTCAGTATTGGTGAAGGTAATGTTGGTTGCAGTCAGCCTGACATTTTCTGTCAGCGTCTGCGTGTTGCTGATCGACTGACCAGCCTGATTATAAATCGGCATCGATTCCCCCTGCGTCCCTGCCGCCCAACTTATGACCATTCTTCACATTAACAAAGCAAAAACAGAGTGTTCTGCGGCATACTTGAAGCAAGTTCACGCGCATTCGGCAGGCCCTGTGGCATTCTGGACGCGCTCAGTCCTTGCGCCGGCCTCGTAGAGGGCACGCTGAAAAACCAGCGGCGCGCCTAACTCAACCGAAATACTCTGTCAGCTGCGCGTGCTGCTCGAAAAAAGATTGCTGCATGAACAGTGTGTCGCCAAAGGCAGGCTCAGCGCTGCTTCCCATCCATGCGTCGGGCATGGGGGCAGTTGATCCGCCGCCAATGCCGCTGCCTGAGCTGCTGCCCGAACCGGCATCTTGCTTGTCGCTGCTCTCAGGGTCCGCGACCGGATCGAGCAGGCTCGAAGCCTTCCCGCTGCTGGCCGGGTCTTCCTGCGCGCCGGAACCATAAAGCCAGCTGCCATACGTGCTTTCATTATAGCCGTTCGCTGTCAGATAATCGATCATCTGCTGCTCTGACTGATAGTTTGCATAACGGATGTTACCGTCGGCATGCATGAAGGCGCGCAGGTAAGCGGTGCCATCGGTCAGCGCGAAATAGATTTCCTGGATACCGTCATCATCATAGTCGTCCGAGCCCAGAACCTGAGCGATATTGCCGATGAACAGATCGTTTTGGAAACGGCGCTGGCTGTCGAACGGACCGCCTGCCTCCACATCGCCGGATGCGACCAGCGGATCGATATAGATGCCAACTACGCGGGTATCGCCGGACTGACCATGGTCGCCGAACTGAACCACGCCATCTTCTCCGACGCCGACTGTCGCAAACCGGCCGATCTCGCGGTTGACGAAGATGAAGTCCATGCTGCCATCGGAATTGGCATCGCCTGTGCCGATATAATCCCAGCTTGCCGCACCGCCCAGATCATTGCCGTCATAGTCGCGAATGTTGACCATGAAGCTATCCGGGTTGGCCGCACCCGGATCGATTTCCAATCCGGTCCCAAGATCGAGCAGGACATCGACATCGTTGAAGCGCAGGACTTCTATGTCGGTCAAACTGTCTGTGCCCGCGCCAGTGACCGTAAATTCGCCTCCCAGCTGTTCGCGGACGAGGAATTCGGCAAAGTTGCCAGCGAAGATCGCGACATCGGATCCTTCGCCGCCATCGAGGCTGTCATCGAAAGCGCCGGTAAAGAACTGGTCGTCGCCGCCAAAGCCGAACACCGTACCGCGCGTTTCACCATTGCGGTTGTCATAGATATCGTCGCCGGGGTTCGAGAAAAGAACGCCCCCTCCGAAGTGGACATCGCCAACCAGCAGGGCGTTATTGATCAATTCGTGCCCATCACCGCTGCTGGTGCCGTAGAAGAACACGGAGATCGTGCCGCTGATCTCGCCATTGTTGGTGATGGTGTTACCGGTCGATGAGCGGGCGAAGTTGGCCACGCCCACTGACCGCGCGCCTTCTACCGCGTTCTCGCCGACCGCCGCGATAATGAAACCGTCATTTGTCAGGTTTCCTCCACCGCGCACGCCAACTGCAACAGCGCCAGCGACCGGATGCGTCGTGATGGGGTCATAGATCGACGGATCGGAAACATTGACCCCTTCAGCATAGATCAGGCCGGTGTTGAAAAAGCTCCGCTCGCCAAAAACGTCGGTGGCATCGGCGTTGACGCCATCGGCTGCATGCGAGCCTGAGATTGCGATCACTTCCCCAGAGTTCTCGAACGTCCTTGCTCGCGTTGTCACCCAGGCGCCCAGCACGTTGCCTGACTGAGAGAAGATCTCGATTGTACCGCGATTGACCAGATCACCTTCGACCGCCACTCCAACAGAGACAACGATCAGATCGTGGATGCCAGCGACTGGCCCGGTCGATTGAACGGAAACCAGCCCGTTATTGGTAAAGTCGATATAGCCTATCTGCTGGAGCAGCGAGAGGCCATTGGCAAAGTGGGTTTCGTCATTGAGGGCGTAGATTTCGCCGTTGTTGGTAAAAGCATTGAGGGTTTCGCTGCCCCGGAAAACGAAGCCTTCCCCGATGGTGAAAAAGATATCCTCATCAGTGACAACAAATTCGTAGAATTCGGAACTCTCAGTGTCCGGATTGTTGATCACATATTCCGAGACGAAGGTTTCCTGCGGGGTGTAATCGAGACCCGCTGCGGCGCCGGGTCGCAGCGCTGCGTCGCCGCCAGCTATGGCATCGAACCCGCCATAGGACGGGCTGGAGTTCGGCGTCACAGTGGCCACTTCGGTGACGAAGACCTCCGTGCTCCCCTGCCGCCATACCTCGTAGACGATGCCTTCGAATGTAATGTTGCTGCCGCGCGTCCAGCTGCCTGAAAGGCGGACCGTGTCCGTGGCTGTCGCATCGACCCAGAATTGTTGCAAGCCGCCCGTGAGCTTCCCGATTGAGGTCGCATCGAGCACCAGTTGCTGGTTGCCGCGCAGTTCGATCGCTTCAAATCCTGAAATGCGGGTGCCTGAAACCATTTGCGCAAGGCTGAAGTTGCGTGCGCCTGCGGCCATGACCAGCACGTCGAAACCGCTTCCGCCACTGACCGATTCAAACGTGTAGTCGGTCAGCTCTACCCGGTCGTTGCCGGTCCCGCCTTCGACATAGTCTCCGCCCTGGGTGATGATCGTGTCATCGCCGAATTCGCCGAACAACCCGTCATTGCCCGTGCCGCCAGTGATGAGGTCATGACCGAAGCCGCCCAGCAGCAGGTCATTCCCGCCAAAGCCTGAAAGCGTGTCGTTGCCGCGATTGCCGGTCGCAATATTCGCGAATGCTGAGCCTTCGAAGGTGTCATCCTGCCAGCCCATATCGACAAAGCCGTCGACTTCGCCCGAACCAAAGAAGTAATCATTGCCGTCGCCCATATAGACTTCGCCGATGATCAGTCCGTTGTTCTCGATAGTGTCTCGAGTTTCCTCCTGAATAATCAGGCCGTCAATCACACCGCCGGTTTCGTTGACGATATCGCCGACATTGTAGACAGCGATCTCGGCCCGGATGGTGCCGTAATTGACAATGCTGGTCGCCGCCGAGAACGAGTAGATGCCGAAGGATATGCCGTTTGCGGTGGTCGCTGCGGCTTCGATGAGGCCTCGATTGGTGACAGCAGGATCGCCCGTGTCCAGGTCACGTCCGCCAAGCTGGATCGCGATAGCGACGTCCGGCGCCTCTGCCAGAATCTGACCGCCGACCATGTTATTGATAATCGCACCGTTGTATGAATCGATCGCGGTCGCATTCCCACTGTTGGAAAAGGGCGTGGAATTCAACGTCTGAGCCGCAATGATTCCCGAATTTTCGACCAGCGCGCTCGTTGCCTGCACCACACGCGCCCATCCGGAGGTCGAAATGACAAATATGTCGCCGGTGTTGACGAGCCGGTCAGCACCATTGTTGAGCGCAACCTGGCTCTGGCCGTGCAGGTAGATGAGCCCGTTATTGTAAATATCCGGCTGGCTGCCGACGATGAAGAATACCTGCGGTCTCGTCGTTTCGAGCCAGACGACCCCATTGTTTTCGATAACTCCGCCAAGCTGCAATCGAATGGCTGTCGGAAGATCCGTCGCATAGAAGATTTCGCCCGCGCCAAAGATATAGGACGCGAACTCTCCTGAGATAAGGATCTCTTCGGTTCTGGGTGTGACTCTCGGACGCGGCCCGGGAGAGGGAATGATGGACACTTTGGTGTTTTCTCAAGTGCAGCTGAATGCTTAGACCACTCATTTCTTACACTTTTATTGAGCAGTCAATTCAATTAGTGGGGAGGGTGTCCGAAGTGAGACACCTTCTTTCCATCCGGCATTGAGGCCTGCGCGCGCCCGACCATTTGATCGTTGCGCCGACAACCCCGGATAGTGCGAAACTGCGGTGCAAAACCTTCGCTGGCCGGTGATTTCGTTAGGCCCGGACGTTTACCCGAAGAACTCGGCGTGCAGTTGCTGTTCGAGCAGGGATTGGCTGGCGAGAGCCAGCTCTCCTGCGAGGATATCACCCGGCATCATCCACCCATCGCTGCCCGAACCGCCGCCTGAGCTGCTGCCCGAACCGGCATCTTGCTTGCCGCCGCTCTCAGGGTCCGCGACCGGATTGTTCAGCTCGCCCGGCTTGCCGCTTGCTGGCGGCTCCTGCCCGCTGCCGCCATAGAGCCAGCTGCCCCAGGTGCTTTCGGTGTAGCCGTTCGCGGTGAGATAATCGATCATCTGCTGCTGCGATTGGTAATTGGCATAACGGATGTTGCCATCGGCATGCATGAAGGCGCGCAGATAGGCGGTACCATCGGTCAGCGCGAAATAGACTTCCCAGATGCCATCGCCATCATAATCATCCGCGCCGAGGACACCGTTGATGTTCTCGATCTGGAGGTCGTTCTGGAAGCGCACCTGACTATCGTTCGGACTGCCGGCGACGACATCGCCCGAGGCCACCAGCGGATCGATATAGATGCCTGCGACGCGCGTCTCGCCCGCCCAGCTATGGTCAGCGAAATAGACCAGGCCGTCGGGCGCCGTGCCAACGGTGGTAAACCGGCCGATCGCATCATTGACGAGGATCTGGTCGATATCGCCATCGCCATTGATGTCAGCCGCCCCGATGCGCAGCCAGTTGCCATTGCCGCCCAGGGCATTGCCGTCAAAATCGCGAATGCCGTTCATCGCTGTCTGGTAAACACTGGGATCGGCGGTGTTGAAATTGACCGAAATGCCGGTCCCGGGCAGCAGGCGGATGGTCTGGTCAGTGAACTGCAGGAACTCGACGCCTGTCGCATCAAGGAATGTCCCGCCGTTGGTGATTTCAAAACGTCCCGCCGCTACTTGCGTGATCGTGAAATCGGCACGATTGCCGTTTGCGATAATCGTATCGATGTTCGAGCCACCTTCGATCCGATCAAATCCGGAGCCGGCAAGAATGATATCCGCGCCCGCGCCCGCATCAATATCGTCGTCGCCGCCCAGTGCGGAAATCACATCCGCGAACAAAGTCCCAACGATCTGGTCGGGGAACTCAGTCCCGACAATGTCAGGCGCGGCAGGATTTTCGACTACCACGAAGGACGTGCCGGTTTCGATCGTGAAGAACTGGCTGCGTGGATCGACTAGAAGAGTGACTGGATCTGTCGAGCTATCCGGGACGAGTGCGCCAGTGGCAAAACTGTTCACCAAACTCCAATCGCTCGTTCGCACGGTAAACAGGGCGCTGCCGGATTGGCCCAGAATGTACAAGAACTCGAGGTCGGCACTAAACTCCAAGTCCCGAACCGTACCGAGATTGAAACTCGCAAGATCGATCGAAGTTGTTCCACCTCCTATTGATCTGATAGCAACGCCTGTGCCGGGCATGGCGAAGGCCAGCAGATTGCCCCCGATTGCCTGTGCAAGCGGATCAAGCAGGCCGCTGCTTATCTCAAAGAATTCGCCGATACCCAGGCGATACACAAATCCCCCAATTCCGGGTTCGCTCACCAGAACCTCTTCCACGAATGGCTCAGGATTGCTCACTCGCGACAAGATGGCACCCGGCCCAGCTGATCCAGCAGACGCGAAAGTGCCGAGGTTAATATCCAGGGATTGCAGGTTTCCAAAGCCGCCACCTGCAGCAGGGCGGATGACCAAAGCTGTTTGGTTTGAAAATATCGCAACATCGCTGATCAAGCCTTCGTTGGCGCCAAGCGAATATTCGAGGGTTGTGACTTGACCAAATGCTTGAAGATTGACGTAGTAAAAGAACGGCTGTTGCGTATCAAATATGATCAACAAACCGCCATCGGGCGAAATGTCCATCGCTCCTAGATTTCCGCCAACTTGCCATTCATTCACTAGCTCGCCCGTAAGCGTATCGTAGACCCTGACTACACCGTCGGACCCAGCTTGGTAAATTCGTGTGCCGTCGGTGCTGATGCGCACGTCGCCGGCTGCCGCACCATTCAATACGACCGATTGAGACATTCTTGATTCCTTGAAGAAAACGAGGATTAATCGTTTAGCACCAGACCCTTGCAGGGCAAGCGGATTGCCAGATTCCGGAGATCTTCAAGATCCTATTCGGCCGCGTGTGACTGTAAATCCTCACTTTGCTTTTCATCGATGATTGATGGCGAAGGAGTAAAGTCGGGTCGATGCGCCTATTTGGAGCAGAATGGCTTTGGGAGTTGGATGGACGCTGGTCCCGTAGGTGTGGGGAAACCCAAGCTTCTAAGTCGAGGAACCCACACGACGCTTGGAAATTACTAGGACAGAGACCACATCAGGTCCCTGACCTATACGTGCGGCTGTGGGAGCGGCTGGCGCGCCTCTTGACAAAACAGAACATTACCGGAACACCGCGAACCCATGTCCTTGACCACAATCTCCGTCCGCGGTGCGCGCGAGCATAACCTCAAAGGGATCGATATCGATCTGCCGCGCGACGCGCTGATCGTCGTCACCGGATTGTCGGGCAGCGGTAAGTCTTCGCTCGCTTTCGACACGATCTATGCCGAAGGACAGCGGCGCTATGTCGAGAGCCTTTCGGCCTATGCGCGCCAGTTCCTCGAGATGATGCAAAAGCCCGATGTCGAGCATATTGACGGGCTTTCGCCAGCAATCTCGATCGAGCAGAAGACCACGTCGCGCAACCCGCGCTCGACTGTCGCGACGGTGACCGAGATTTATGATTACATGCGGCTGCTGTGGGCGAGGGTGGGTGTGCCCTATTCGCCCGCCACTGGCGAGCCTATAGCCGCGCAGACCGTCAGCCAAATGGTCGACCGCGTAATGGCCTTGCCTGAAGGGACGCGGCTCTATCTGCTCGCGCCGGTCGTGCGCGGCCGCAAGGGCGAATACCGCAAGGAGCTCGCTGAATGGCAAAAGGCAGGCTTTACCCGCGTGCGGATCGATGGCGAGCTCTATGGAATCGAAGAGGCACCCGCGCTCGACAAGAAGTTCAAGCATGACATTGAAGTCGTCGTCGACCGGCTGGCCGTGAAAGACGGGCTGGAGACGCGGCTGGCGGACTCGTTTGAGACTGCGCTGAAGCTGGCTGAGGGCCTCGCCTATGTCGACCTGGCGGATGGTGTTGTGCCGGGCCGGGAGGACGAATGGGCATCCGGCGGTGCCATGAAAGGCGCAGGCATTCCCGCGAACCGCATCGTCTTCAGCGAGAAATTCGCGTGTCCGGTCTCTGGCTTCACGATCGAGGAAATCGAGCCGCGCCTGTTCTCCTTCAACGCGCCGCAGGGCGCTTGCCCGACTTGCGACGGGATTGGCGAGAAGCAGTTGTTCGACGAACAGTTGGTGGTCCCGAACGAGGCCCTGAGCCTCAAGCAGGGCGCGGTCGTGCCCTGGGCGAAGTCCAACCCGCCATCGCCCTATTACATGCAGGTGCTGAGCAGCCTTGCGAAGGCCTATGACTTTGATCTGACCACACCGTGGAAGGATCTGGAGCCCGATCAGCGCATGATCATCCTGCACGGTACCGGCGGGATGCCGGTGCCGCTCACCTTCAAGGACGGGCGCAAGGAATACACCGTCAACAAGCCGTTCGAAGGCGTGATCGGCAATCTCAATCGCCGCATGCTCCAGACAGAGAGTAGCTGGATGCAGGAGGAGCTGTCGAAGTTCCAGACCGCGCAGCCGTGCGAGACCTGCGGCGGCAAGCGGCTCAACGAGAAAGCGCTCGCGGTGAAGGTGGCGGGGACCGATATTGCCGAACCGGTCAGGATGAGCGTGTCGGACGCGAAAGCGTGGTTCCTTGGGCTTGAAGCGAAGCTCACCGACCAGCAGCAGCAGATCGCGCGCGCGATCCTGAAAGAGATCAATGAGCGGCTGGGTTTCCTCGACAATGTCGGGCTCGATTACCTCAATCTCGACCGCACGTCTGGTACGCTGAGCGGCGGGGAGAGCCAGCGCATCCGGCTCGCGTCGCAGATCGGCAGCGGGCTGTCAGGCGTGCTCTACGTCCTCGACGAGCCGTCGATCGGCTTGCATCAGCGCGACAATGACCGGCTTCTCGAGACGCTCAAGCGCCTGCGCGATCTCGGCAACACGGTAATCGTGGTCGAGCATGACGAGGATGCGATCCGGCAGGCTGACCATATCGTCGATCTTGGTCCCGGCGCGGGCGTGCGCGGCGGCGAGGTTGTCGCTCAGGGGACGCTGAAGCAGATCATGAAGGCGAAGAACTCGCTGACGGCTGACTACCTGACGGGCCGCAGGGAGATCGCGGTGCCGACATCGCGCCGCAAAGGCAACGGGCACCAGCTCACCGTCCACGGGGCGAGGGCCAACAACCTCAAGGATGTGACGGCGAGCATCCCGCTCGGCACCTTCACCTGCATCACCGGCGTATCCGGCTCAGGCAAGTCGAGCTTCACCATCGATACGCTCTACGCCGCCGCCGCGCGCACTCTCAATGGCGCGCGGGTCATCGCGGGCGCGCATGACAAGGTCACCGGCTTCGAATATTGCGACAAGGTGATCGAGATTGACCAGTCGCCGATCGGCCGCACCCCGCGCTCCAACCCCGCGACCTACACCGGCGCATTCACTCAGATCCGGGACTGGTTCGCAGGGCTCCCAGAGGCGCAGGCGAGGGGCTACAAACCCGGCCGCTTCAGCTTCAACGTCAAGGGCGGACGCTGCGAAGCGTGCACCGGCGACGGCCTGATCAAGATCGAGATGCACTTCCTGCCCGATGTTTATGTCACCTGCGAGGAATGCGGCGGCAAGCGCTACAACCGCGAAACGCTGGAAGTGAAGTTCAAGGGGCATTCCATTGCCGACGTGCTCGACATGACGATCGAGGATGCGGAAGGCTTCTTCAAGGCCGTGCCGCCCATCCGTGACAAGATGCACATGCTGAACGAGGTGGGCCTTGGCTATGTCAAGGTCGGCCAGCAGGCGACGACGCTGTCAGGGGGCGAGGCGCAGCGGGTCAAGCTGGCGAAGGAACTCAGCAAGCGCAGCACCGGGCAGACGCTCTATATCCTCGACGAGCCGACCACGGGGCTTCACTTCGAGGATGTTCGCAAGCTCCTCGAAGTGCTGCACCGGCTCGTCGACCAGGGCAATTCGGTGGTGGTGATCGAGCACAATCTCGACGTGATCAAGACCGCGGACCATATCCTCGACCTTGGCCCCGATGGCGGGGTTCGCGGGGGCGAGGTGGTCGCGCAGGGCACGCCGGAGGAGGTTGCGGCGGAGCCGAGGAGCTTTACCGGGCAGTACCTGAGGCCGATGCTGGGCAAGGCGAAAGAGGCCGCGGAGTAAGTACCAGGCGAGTGGCCTGGAATGGTCGCGCGCCGCCAATGGAATTGGGGGCGAGCCAGAGGGCGACCGCCCGACGCGCGTTAGCGCGGTAGCCGAGCGAACGGACGTGAGCGCTGGCGCTTGAAGCAAAACAAAAAACTCGCGCGAGGAAATCGCATCCACGGATGTGGGTGCATGAGACAAACAACCCCGCGCCTGAGGCCAAAACAAAAAAAACTCCTTAACCCCCGCGTGCTACCTCTCTTCCCGGAAAAGGGAGGAATCCCCCTTCAAGTAGAGGAGCGGGAGGGGAGAGGAGAATGCCCATGCTCAAGGTCATAGTCCTGCTGGTATCCGGCGTGATCGGCTTTCTGGTCGCGTTTTCGTTTGTGAACAAGGACGAGATCATGGCGGAGGCGGCGAAGCGCATGGACGAGGATTTCGTGCCGCGATGCGTAGCCCGCGCGCAGTTCCCGCCGGAAGTCGCTCACCGCAGCAAAGAGATTTGCGGCTGCATGAAATACGAGTTCGACCAGCGCGGCATGTCGCTCACCGATGCGTTTGGCGAGAAACGCGAGGAAATGCAGCAGATCACGCAGAACTGCATGATGGTGTATCGGTAGGGGGATGCACTCTTGCGGAGTAGAATCTCGGCAACATGTTAAAAAGTACGAGAGGCGGCCGAGTAGCGCAATCGCCAGCCGCTACACCTCCTCTCGTTCTAGCAACGCCTGAATTTTCTTCCTCGTAGTCGCAGAACGAATCTTTCTCGAAACCTTCTCAGCCCATTCTTGACCAAACTCGAAGTCGGGAAAATCCGAGTTTGGCAGCCCAGTCCGGCTCTCTTTTCGGGCCATTTGCACTGCCAACTTTCTAAGTTCCGTCTTCTTCAATCTCGCTCTCCACGGATTTTGCTACGCTGAAGAAACTCGCGATTCAAATCTGGATCAAAATAGTGCTTTCGCTTTATCCAGACTACACCGTCAGCTTTGGAAATGAATACCACGTCCACTGGACCTGCCACTGATTGCAGTGTTGAGTCAATTTTTCTTCGCAATGAAGTGAGCTCAACCAGCGCCTCCGCCATCGCTGCCATTTCCTCTCTCGGAAGACTTCTCACATTTGCCATCAAAGGCTGAATGAAAAATCGATCTCGAAAACTCTTCAGATCGTTTCCGATCCTGTCGTAAATCTCGTCATTGGTTTTTTCCTGCAGCTTTTTTTCTACCAGTTTTTCAGCCGGAGTGCCATCAAAGTTGGCCAAGACGTCGTCCATACGCCTCTGAAGCAACTCGTTCACAATGCCTTTAACGTAACCAAAGTAAGCTGGCGAAAGACCTTCCATAAAAAGGTTTGTCATGTCTTTCTGCGCGAATGCCATGATCTGAGATGGATGAGCTGGGTCGTCTGCAAAATTTGATATTCGACCGTCCCACACACGGACGTGTTCCTTATACCTGCCGTCCACAAAGAACTCGAAGACTTGTGGATGATATTCGTCGCTTCCAAACCCTGCGATCACTACACCAGTCTCCGTCCCTGACTTACATCCTTCCCTGATGAGGTATTCGTAAAGATAATTTTCTAGAGTAACCTTAAGATAGTTCGGCAAATGCTCGGAAAATAGCTCGTCTCTAAAATTATCTATTTGCTTTCGAAAATCGGATAGGAAATCCTCTTTAGATAATTCTGGAACGGCGATATTATTACACCTTGCTAATTCCATCCACTGATTGAGCGTATCTTTGCAAAGTTTACGAAATTCAGTTCGCGAATCGCAATTCGTCAATTCTCGGAGTTCAGATAACTCTTTCAGCATTATTCCTAATACAGTGAGATCGCTTTGAAGTCCGTCTCTCCAAATTGGTTCACCCAGAAACGATTTGAAAGACTTTACGCACTCGGAAACCGTAGTGAATTCATTCAAATTGTTGTCTTTTTGAATGACTTAACAATTGTCTCCCAAGGATAGGAGCAAAACGAAGCGCCTCCGTAAATCATTATGACAATGTCGTTCGCAGGGCCTAGTGAGAATATCTTATTTGTACTCTTCCAAACACGATTTTGGCCGATTGTGACGGCGCTATCAGCAGCGATGGCTATTCCATGATGATTTATAATTGCGATTTCGGCTGTCATTCGTCGATAGTTGACAGTTACAGAAGAAATGCAAGATTTTGCCTATAAATAGCTTGGGAAATCTCGGACCTATTCTCGTTTGCTTGCGGCCCCTTTCCTACTACCCCAATCCATGCCTCACCAATTGCCCCGAAATGCAATCCGTTGAGGCCCGATGACCACGATCTGTTTAGTCCCTCAAAGCCGGGCGGGAGCCTGAAACTCTTGGCGCGCTTGCGGCTCGCTGGCCCTTCGACAAGCTCAGGATGAGCGGCTCGCCGTACTGTCCTACACGCTCCAATAGGTATAAATGGTTCGGCTCCTTTTGACCGGAGCCACTCATGACCGAACTCGTCCGCATTTCCCTGTCCGATCCGCATGCTTCTGTTGAGCGGGTTTCCGATCTGCAAGAGGCTCCTGCCTTCGCAGGAGCTCACGGCGGCAATAGCGACACCCACAAACCCCGCTTCCTCGAACGGCTCTCGCTCACCGGCAATGTCCGCTCGGCCTGCCGTGCGGTCGCCATCACCCCCATGACCGCATACCGCTGGCGGCGCTCATGCCCGCATTTCGCGCGCGGGTGGGAAGCCGCCCTCGTCGTCGCGCGCGCAGCGGCAGAAGAGGTGCTGGCGGACCGCGCGCTCAACGGGGTGGAGGAAAAGGTGTTCTACCACGGCGAGGAGGTCGCGACCCGCGTGCGCTATGACACCCGCCTGCTGCTCGCCCATCTTGCGCGGCTCGATGCCAAGGCGGCAGACCGCAACCTGGCCGAAGCGGCGGCGGACTTCGACGCCGTGCTCGCGCATTTCGAGAAGACAGGCGAGATGCCCGCAGCGGCGATGGCGGCGCGCTCGCCTGAACCGGCGCTGGCACGGCAGGGCGCGCGCCGCGGGGCTGCTGCGCCGCCGCGCGAGGAGGAACCCTCGCTCGAAGAGCTGTATGAGCAGCTGGAGCGGGCGCGGCCCGCAGGCGCTCCTGCGCCCGAGGATCTCGCGGAAGATCACTACCCGGCAGAAGAGGTGCGCGCCGACCAGTTGCTCGCTTTCCTCGACGGGGTGGACGACTGGTGGCTGATCGGGCCGCCGCCCGAGTGGGACGAGGACTGTTGAGCGCTTCAGTTTTCGCTCCCAGGACAGTGTAACATGCGTAACCAACAAGCTTGTTTGTGGGGCTTCAAGCGCCAGCGGCGGCATCCGCCGCCTCGGCTATCCTCGCTTCCGGGCAGGCAAGCTGCCCTCGCTGCGGACGGCCTTGCAGGTGTCCTTTGGACAGCTGCGTCTTCGACTTCGCTTCCGCCCTTTGGGTCGCTGCGCGACCTATTCTAAATCTCTTTCCCGACTCACTTGAGAGGCGTAAATTGGGTCTCTTGAAAGGAGAGGCGGGATGCGTAAGGCGACTTGGGTGTTGGCAGGATTGGGGGCGCTGGGATTGGCGGGGGCCGGAGTGGCTCCGGCGCTGGCGCAGGACGAGTTCGCCTATATCGGCACCAGCCTGTTCGGGGAGAACGAGACCGGTGGCGGCGCGGATGAGGAAGCCTCGGGCGATTTCTCCGCCGAGCTCAACCTGACGACCGGGAAGATGTGCTATTTCCTCGAAGTGCAGAACCTCGAAGGGTTTACTGCGGCGCATATCCACGAGGGCAAGAAGGGCGCGGACGGCCCGCCGGTGGTGACGCTGGAGCTGATGGGTGAGGATGGCGACGAGACGTGCGTCGATGTCGATCCCGAGCTGCTGAAGAAGATCGCGCGGCGCAATGCGAATTACTACGTCAATGTGCACACAGAGGCGTTTCCGAAGGGCGCGATACGGGGCCAGCTCGACGAGAGCTGATATCTGAGGAGCCGGCGCAGGGCGGGCCAGGAAACCAGTTATTCCGCCAGCAGCTCCAGCTCGACGCGCCCGTGCCCGCGGCTGATCAGGCCGAGTTCCTCGGCAGCTGCGCGGCTGAGGTCGATTTCACGGCCTCTTGTGAAAGGGCCGCGGTCATTGATGCGGACGATCACCTGCTTGCCGTTGCGCGGGTTGGTGACGCGAACCTTGCTGCCAAAGGGCAGGGTGCGGTGCGCGGCAGTGTAGGCATGCATGTCGAACGCTTCGCCGCTGGCAGTGGAGCGGCCATGGAAGCGCTTGCCGTAGAAACTTGCAGTGCCGCTGCCGAGTTCCGCGATCACGCGCGGGCCACGGGGCGGCTCGATCTGGGAAAGGTCGACTGCGCCGCCTTCTCCGCTGGGCTCGAACAACGGGAGTTGGTCGTCGAAGGGCTCGAACGCTTGAGCAAATTCGAGTTCCTGCGTGACCGATTCAAGAGGGACGACGTCGCCCTCCTGTGCCAGCGATGCGCTGGCCAGCCCAGCGGTCGCCAGGCCCAGTGTCGCAAGCGACAGAGCGATCAGAAATCGCGGATGTGAGCGGAGCCCGTGTTTCATGGCGACGCTCTTTAGCGGAGCGAAATGAACGCTGGCAAACAAGGTGCTCATCTGGCCGCACAGGAAGGGCGTTGCAGCGCGAAATGCCTCGATATTGAGCCGGAATGAAAAGCGCTGTCCTACTTATCCCACCCTAAGCTAGGCAGTGATTCATCAGCTCTTTGACTTCGCCGAATCATGCGCCCCGCTTTCAACGGGTCAGCTTGCTGGAATTTACCATCGAGCAGGACGCACAAAGCAAATGGGGCCGACATTGCTGCCGACCCCACTCTCACCAGCGCGTGGTCTTCCTTCATGTCTGCATCCGAAGATACTTTCATTTCGGAAGCGCTTGGCGCCCGATGTCTTTCCCTCCGACAAGTCGGTGGGTTTTTCACCGGCGCTCGCACCGGCATCCGGTTCCGCTTTCCCACGGTGCTTGCTGTTCCAGGCCGAAGCCCTTTCCTGCCGCACCCGTCTTCCGGCGGTACCGAGACCGTTCCCCCATAATGGCCTGCTCTCTCAAGCGGCTGAACCTTCGGCCGAAGCCTTTGGCCCTTCCATCGATCGCTGACCGGGTTCCCGATCTTTACAGTGGATCAGCTCGCTCTCTTCTCAAACGATCCCTCTTGTTTCCGGCGTGAGCCTTCTGCATGAGGTCTCTCGAACAGCGCGTGGACAGTCGCCACTGTATCGAAAGTTTGAAAAATTCTCCTGAAATTCAACTCGTTAGAGCTGGATTTCGTTGGAGGTTTGCTCCCTCTCGATGTTTAGAGACTGCGCTCGAATGGCGGTTTTCGCAAGTTCTGCACCCGCTACTTTTCCACTTTTCGCAAGATCGCTTGTGGACGCGAGTGGATAACTCAACTACTCGCCGCAAAACTATGAGAGAAGCCGCGGCAGAGTTCGAAAATTACCAGAAACGCGTGCTCAAACGGGCCAGGACTGCAGTGCAAACGACTCATACGGCTCGCTTATTTTGACCGGTCACGTTTAGCTAGAAGTTTGAGTCGCAGGGCATTGAGCTTGATGAAGCCTTCCGCGTCGTGCTGGTCATAGGCCCCCGCGTCATCCTCGAAAGTCACATGCGCTTCGGAATAGAGCGAATTCGCGCTCTTTCTGCCCACCAGAATCGTATTGCCCTTGTAAAGCTTCAGCCGAACCGTGCCGGTTACCTTTTGCTGGCTGTGATCTATGGCTGCCTGCAACATCTCGCGCTCGGGTGCGAACCAGAAGCCGTTGTAGATGAGCTCGGCATACTTGGGCATCAGCTCGTCCTTGAGGTGCGCTGCGCCGCGATCGAGCGTGATCTGTTCGATGCCGCGATGGGCGGCGGCGTAGATGGTTCCGCCCGGCGTTTCGTACATGCCACGCGATTTCATGCCGACAAAGCGATTCTCGACGAGGTCAAGCCGACCAATTCCGTGCTTGCGGCCAAGCTCGTTGAGTGCCGATAGAAGCGTAGCGGGCGACATCGCCTCGCCATTGAGCGCAACGCCATCGCCGCGCTCAAAGTCGATGGTGATATATTCAACCTCGTCCGGTGCATCTTCCGGATCGACTGTGCGCGAATAGACGTAATCCGGTGTCTCTTCCCACGGATCTTCAAGCACCTTGCCTTCCGAAGACGTGTGCAAAAGGTTCGCATCGGTCGAGAAGGGGCTGTCGCCGCGCTTGTCCTTTGGCACCATGATCTGATGTGCTTCGGCCCATGCGATGAGAGCGGTCCGCGAAGTCAGGTCCCATTCGCGCCAAGGAGCGATGACCTTAATGTCCGGATCGAGGGCATAGGCGGAAAGCTCGAACCGGACCTGGTCGTTACCCTTGCCGGTTGCGCCATGGGCAATTGCGTCAGCGCCAGTCTCATGTGCGATCTCAACCAGGCGCTTGGATATCAGAGGACGGGCGATCGATGTGCCGAGGAGGTAGTCGCCTTCATAGCGGGCATTAGCTCGCATCATCGGAAACACGAAATCGCGCACGAATTCTTCGCGCAGATCTTCGATGAAGATGTGCTTGTCCGGAATGCCCATCGCGCGAGCCTTCTGGCGCGCGGGTTCGATCTCTTCGCCTTGCCCCAGATCAGCGGTGAAGGTGACGACTTCGAGCCCACGCTCGACTTCGAGCCACTTGGCAATGACGGATGTATCAAGACCGCCCGAATAGGCGAGAACAACACGTTTGATATCGGACATGAGCCACGTTCCTGATTGAATTGCTGGGCCCGCTAACAGCAGCGGCGGCCAAGGGCAATGGCAAGGCAATGGTTTGCGCCGCCCGGAAAGGAGATTTGCTTGCACAATGAGAACTGACCTCCAATATCCTCCGAAACACTGCTGAGGGGGAATAGTTCTGTGAATCAAAGCTCTGCGAAGGGATCTGGCGGAAGGCGCAGCCTGTGGTCGCAAGCGCGCGAGCTCTCGCAATTGGCTCCTCCAGAGCGCAATCGCTGGGTCGATTTCCTGCGCGCACTCTCGATCCTCGCCGTGGTGTTCGGGCACTGGCTGGTCGCCGCCCCCTATATCGACGAAGCAGGCGCCGTGCAGGGCGGACATTTGCTCGGCATATTGCCGTGGTCGCAATGGCTGACCTGGGGCTTTCAGGTGATGCCCATTTTCTTCCTCGTCGGTGGTTATTCCAACGGCGTGAGCTGGAGCGCGCGATTGCGCAAGGCCGAGCCAGGGCAAAAGGGTGTGTATCGCGACTGGTTCGCAAGCCGCGTGCAGCGGCTCATCACCCCGGTCTTTCCAGTGCTGCTGCTGTGGGCGGCGCTGGCCTTCGCAATGACCATGGCAGGCATGGACCGCGACAACGTCAAGATGGCGACGCAGCTAGCGCTGGTGCCGGTGTGGTTCCTCGCTGTCTATCTGCTGGTGACCGCAATCACGCCGCTCAGTTTGAAGCTTTGGAAGAAGTTTGGCTGGCTAAGCTTTCTGGGACTGGTGCTCGGTGCGTGGGCGATTGACTATCTCACCCTCTTACAAAATGTGCCCTATGTGAACTTCGCGAACTTCCTTTTCGTCTGGGTCGGCATTCATCAACTCGGCTACGCGTGGCAGGATGGCAGGATTGGAGGCGGTGTCGCTGTGATGCTTCTTGCAGTAGGTCTGGCGGCGCTGGTTTGGCTTACCGTGTTTGGCCCCTATCCGATCGCGATGATCGGTGTTCCCGGCGCGGAGATCACGAACTCCATGCCGCCAACGATTGCTTTGCTGGCATTGGGTGTCACGCAGACGGGCCTCGTACTGACGCTGGAGCCGTGGGGACGCAAGCTGCTCGACAATCTCGCTTTGTGGACTGCCACGGTGCTGATGAACGGCATGATCATGACAGTCTATTTGTGGCATCTGACCGCCTTCGTGCTGGTGATGGTGCTGGCATGGTTGGCCGGCGGAATCGGGCTGGAGATGTATCCTGGCACGGCTGAATGGTGGTGGACACGGCCGATCTGGATTGCGGTTTACATCCTCGCGCTCCTGCCCATGATTGCCGTCTTCGCGCGCGCAGAACGCGTGTTTGGACCAATCCGGGGAGGGCGCACGGTCCCGAAGCTTCGGGTGGTGCTGGGGGTCCTTGCGATCTGCATCGGACTTGCCATGACGGCTGCGATCAGCATTGCGAGCCCCGAAGGCCTGACTGGAGTGCGCCTATGGGTTGTGGCACTGCCCTTTGTCGGAGCGGCACTGATGGGCTTCGGCCCGGTCTATGTCTGGTTCAAACGAGAGCCGGCTGAGGCTGCCTGACCGAGCAGGTTCTTCTCGGTCTCGCCCATGTAATCGCGGGTCAGCGGAAGCGTGTGGCGGTTCTTCGCGAACTGGATCTGGTAATTGCCCATACCGCCGCTTTCGAAGGCAGCGGTCGCACCGGCGAGGTAAAAGGTCCACATGCGGTAGAAGCGTTCGTCCATCATAGCGATGATGGCCTCCCGGTTTGCCTCGCAGTTGGCGTACCACTCGCGCAGGGTCCTGGCGTAGTGGAGCCGCAGCGTCTCGATATCGGTATGGATCAGGCGGCATCTCTCGCTCGCCGCGAGCGTCTCTGACAGAGCAGGGATGTAACCGCCGGGAAAGATGTATTTGCTGGTGAAGGCGTCCGTCTTGCCGGGGCCACCGAAGCGCCCGATCGTGTGCAAGAGCATCACGCCGGTATCTGTGAGCAGGTTATGGCAAGAGCGGAAAAATTCTTCGAATTGCGGTCTGCCCACATGTTCGAACATGCCGACGGACACGATCCGGTCGAACTGGTGGCCTTGCTTGGCAAGGTCGCGATAATCGACGAGCTGGAAGGACACCCGGTCAGCTACGCCTGCATCTTGGGCGCGCTGTTTGGCAAGGGCCAACTGTTGCTCCGAGAGCGTGATACCGGTTACCGTCATATCGAAATGCTTGGCGAGGTAGATCGCCATTCCGCCCCATCCGCAACCGATATCGAGGACACGCTGCCCGCGCCGCAAGTCGAGTTTCGCGGCGATATGCGCGAGCTTGGCTTCCTGTGCCTGAGCCAACGTCATGCCGTCGCGCGGCCAATAGGCGCAGCTGTATTGCATATGCTCGGGATCGAGCATCAGTTTGTAGAGTTCGTTGCCGATATCATAATGATGCGCGACGTTGCGCCTCGACGAGCGGGCCTCGTTGACCTGACCGGCAAGGAACTTCGCGCGGTCGCGAAACTTGCGCCAGGGCGAGGGGCCTCTCAGCTCCGCCCCCCGCTCAAATGGCTTGTTCATGCGAATGAGTTGTACGAGGCTCATCACATCGCCTTGCTCAATGACGATGCGGCCGTCCATGTAGGCTTCGCCAGCGCCAAGCCGCGGGTCGAGCAAGATGTCGCGGGCGGCCTTGTTGTCCGTCAGCCGGATCGCGACTTCAGGATAACCTGGTTCAGGCGCGCCAAGTTCGTACCTGGCGCCTGATGGCATCGTAATCATCAAGCGTCCATGCTTAATGGCAGAGCCAAGAAAACGATCGATCAACGCGTTGCTCAAGACTGCTCCTGTGTTCTGCGCCCTCTTAAATACTTCTTTCGCACAAGTGATGCGGCAGGTTACTCCGCAGCCTCTTTCAGCGCCGGATCGAACCGCCAGCTGGGAACCTTGCCAACAGAGCGCAGCCGCGCTTCCTCAAGCTCGAGATACTCCCGCGTCATCGGGATTGCTGCGCGGTCCTTCACATATTGGATCTGCCAGTTGACCATCGTGCCGTGGCGGAAGCTCTGTTCTGCGCCGGCAAGATAGAACAGCCACATCCGGTAGAAGGTGTCGTCATACATCTCCGTGATTTCCTCACGGTGCATGACAGTGCGGTTGTACCATTCCTCCAGCGTGTGCGAGTAATGGAACCGCATCGCTTCGACGTCCATTACCTGCCAGCCATTCTTCTCGCTTTCTGTCACCAGCTCTGAGAGCGCGGGGATATAACCGCCAGGGAAGATATATTTGCGGGTCCAGGCATCGGTAAAGCCGGGAGGGCCGGTGCGCCCGCAGCAATGGCTCACCATCACGCCCTGATCGGTCAGCAAGCGGTTGGTGTGCTCGAAGAACTGCGGGTAGTGGATCGTTCCGACATGTTCGAGCACGCCGACCGATGAAATGCGATCAAACGTGCCCTGGACATCGCGATAGTCCATCAGTTCGAACTTGACTTTGTCCGCCACGCCAGCGGCTTCAGCGCGTTCCTGACAGAACTTGATCTGGTCAGGGGCGAGCGCGACGCCGAGCACTTCGACGCCATACATCTCGTGGAGATACATTGCGAAGCCACCCCAGCCGCATCCGATATCGAGGACGCGCATCCCTTCGCACTGACCCGGCTGCATATAGAGCTTGGCCGCGATATGCGCTTTCTTGTCCATCTGCGCCTGCTCGAGCGAGGTGGTCTCCGGGTCCCCACGGTAATAGGCCATGGTGTATTGGCGGTCTTCGTCGAGGAAGCGTTCGTAGAGCTCGCGCGTGAGGTTGTAGGTGAATTCGGCGTTTTTGCGCGCGCTGGAGCGCAAATTGATCCCGTCGAGCTTTGCGATCGCTTTCTGCGCCAGTTTGCCGAGTTTGCCTTGCGACTGGATCGCGCTGTCGCCGATGCGCTTCGTGTTCATCGTAACGAACAGGATCAGGTCACGCACGTCATGCGGTTCCTCGATCACCAGCCATTCCCACATGAAGGCTTCGCCCGCGCCCAGCTGAGGATAGCGGGCGATATGGTTGGCAGCCTTGGGATGAGTCAGCTTGATTTTCAGCGGTTGGACTTGCTCAGGGGACGGCGCGCCGAATTCATAGACCTTGCCATCGTGATCGGTGACAACAAGCTGGCCTTCGCGAATGACCTTCTTCAGAAATTTATCAAGCAACCACATGATCTTGCTGGTCCCCTCTGTCCGCTCCAGATGACAGACTGCGTTGTGGGCGCTAGCCTGTCAATGCGAGACTGGGGAGGGGCGGTGATGGCAGAGGCGAAGACGCAGATCACGGAAGTCGTTCCGGCTGACTTCATCGCTGGCGTTGAGCCTGAGGCAAAACGCGAAGAAGCCAAGAATATCGATGCGCTCTTTCGCAAGATTACGGGCGAAAAGCCGCAAATGTGGGGCCCCTCGATCATCGGTTACGGACAATATCGCACAACCTATGCCAGTGGGCGCGACGTGCATTGGATGCGCGCGGGGTTCTCACCGCGAAAGGCCAGGCACTCACTATACCTCATGGGTGGCTATTGCGATGACATAGCAGCCAAGCGCCGTGACGAACTGCTAGCCAAGCTGGGCAAGTACACAACCGGCAAGAGCTGCCTTTACATCAACAAGCTTGCTGATGTGGATATGGGCGTGCTGGAGCAGATGATCACCTCCGATTGGGAAGCGATGCAGCGCAAATATCCAGAAAGCTGAAGGTCAGATCCCCGCATACCATTGGTAATCCGCGCGGTCTTCCCAATAGCCGCCTTTGCCTTCGCCAATATCGTCCAGGCTCGCCACCGCTTCGATCGCGGTAAGGTACTTGGGATGCTTGTAGCCCAATTGCCGCTCAACCCGCATCCGCAAGGGTGCGCCATTGCCTTCCGGAACGGGCTCTCCGTTCAGCATATGCGCGACAATGGTTTGCGGGTGATAGGCATCGACCATATCGATGCTCTCGTAATAATCGCCGCCATTAAGCCTATCGGCGCAGCGGAACACGATGAAGTTGGCTTCTTCCATCACACCAGCCTGATCGAGCAGCAGCGACAGCTGAGGCCCGGTCCATTCGCCAATCGCGCTCCAGCCTTCAACGCAATCGTGTCGGGTGATCTGAGTGCGTTGGGGCAGGGCGCGAATGTTGTCCAGCGTAAGAGATAGCGGTGTCGCGACCAGCCCACGCACATCCAGCCGCCAATCCTCAAAGCCATTGACCAATTGCTCGCGATAGAAATCGGTATCGACAGTGCGAGAACCGTTTGCGCGGAAGGTGGGGGAGCGATCTTCAGGTGCATACTCACGCGCCAGCGCTTGCCTGTTCGCGAGTGCGCGATGCGCTTTCATGTGCCAGTCCTCGGCCGCATCCATCAGCGCAGAACCGGTCTTGCTATCGGCAATCTTGGAGCAGGCTCCGGTGAAAAGGGCGGCAATCCCCGCCAATGCGGCTCTGCGTTTCATGCCTTACCTCCTGTAATCATGTCCCAGACGTAGCGGACCGGCTTATTGAGCAACACCAATGTGATATGCACCACGAAGAACGCGAAAGTCGCAAAGGCGAAGATGAAGTGGAGCGATCGCGCGCTTTGCCGTCCGCCCAGTATATCGACCAGCCAAGGCGCGGCTGGCTCAAAGCCCGGGCTGATCGCAAGGCCGGTGAAGACCATCATCGGCAGAAAGATGCCCAGGACCACGCCGTAGGACAGCTTCTGGAGGAAGTTGAACTTGGCATCGCCATGATCGAAATTGAGCTTCAGGTGCTCGACAATATCATTCCAGATCGCGGACGGGCTCCATTCGCGCGGGGAAGTCCTGAGGTCACGCCAGAAGTGGCGATTGAGCAGCATGGCAATCCACATGAACAGCAGCGCGAGCGCAAACGGCCAGGCGGCTAGAATGTGCCAGTCACGCGCTTGCGCGAGGCTGTAGTAGTCAGGGATGGTCATCCAGCCCGGAAAGCGCGGCACGTGCAACCATGCATCCGCTGCATCAAAGCCATAATCGCCCCAGTAAAGGCGGCGATGGCCGTTCGATATGTTCAGCCCGCTCATGAACAATATCGTGAGGCTGATAAAATTGATCCAGTGCCACAGCCTTGTCGATAACGCGTGCTTTTTCACGAACTCTCCTGTCCAAGTGGCTCAGTCAATTGAGCGCGGCCATCTCCCGCGCCAGGTAGATGACGTCCCGATCCTGATTCAGCAGGTGCTGCCCGCTGTCGATGAAGAGTGTTTCACCGCTGCGCAGACTGCCGCTGGCCAAGAACAGCGCCGCGTCGGCGATTTCATTCGCGGCTGTCTTGCGCGCAAGCGGATTGAGCCTGTGCGATAGCTCGGTCTCGTCTTCGGTCTGATCGTGGCTCGCAAGGATTGCGCCCGGTGCGAGGCCGTAGATCCGATCTTCGCTGTGCTGGTGCGCGATCGCCATCATTGGGATGGTCGCATCCAGCGCGTGCTTGCTCATGGTGTAGCTGAAGAAGTCCGGATTGGGGTTCTCAAGCTTCTGGTCAGTAACCTGGATAACGCGCCGGCCACCCTCGGCTGATGCCGAAGAGAGAAAGGCTTGCGCCATGCGGGCAGGAGTGACAGCGTTGACTTGCATTGCTTCCCGGTTCGTTTCGGGATCGAGCGCGGTTACACTGTCGTAATCAAAAACCGATGCGCTGTTGACGAGGCAACGCCAATTGGAAGTTTTCCGAGCAAGAGTTTCGACCATCGCGACCGCTGCTTCCCCATCATTTAGGTCACAGCCGATTGTCTCTGCCGATGGCAATGTCTTGGCGAGCGCATCTGCTTCGCCGCTCGAGCTGCGATAATGAATGATGACGTGCCAGCCGGCGTCGGCAAATCGGCGGACAATCGCGGCGCCAATCCGGACGGCGCCACCTGTGACGAGAACTGCGGGCGGGTTCATCACCCACTTTGATCACACAATGCCGCATAAGAAAAGGCCGCAAGTCCCAATATCGGGAATTGCGGTCCTCTCAATTTCCGAGATGCGATCAGTCGCTTAACGGCATTTCAGGCTTCCGCGATCGATTTCGCGGCCAATGATCGCGCCCGCTGCTCCGCCCAGGATCGCTCCGAGTGTCTTGTCGCCGCGGCCAGCCAGCTCGTGGCCCGCTAACGCACCAACGCCAGCACCAATGACGAGGCCCGTCGTGCCGTTGTCACGTTTGCAATAATACTTTCCGTCCTTGCCCTGCCACATATAGCTGGAGCGCGTGATCCGGCGCGGCTCGAGGTAATATCCGCGAGAATCGTAAATTGCGGCGCGATCCTTGGCGCGTTTGCCGTGTGCCGGCGCATGGGGCGGCGGGTCAGCAAGGACAGGGGCTGCCGGAATGGTGAGCGCCGCAGCGGCGATAGCAAGTACAGTCTTTTTCATCGGAGTATCCTCAATAGAATTTTGTGAGGTTTCTAATGCAGCTAGAGGCGACAACCCAAGCTGAACATCCAGAGTTTCCGCGCCATTAAGGACTGGATGCCCCTCGTTTGCGGTAACTTGAAAGGTTCAGCTGTCGGCGCGCCGAGCAGCGCGGGCTTTGTGATCGGGGCTCAGTCGGTCCAATGCGGCTAGCTGAGCCAAATTGTCCTTGTCCGAAATGGGTGAAAACAGTGTCAGAAATGCCCGTTCGACGCTCCAACTCTCATGGCCCGTCTCGACACGCTCGAGCGTGTCACCTGGCTTAGCGACACCTTCCTCCAAGACCCGGAAATACCAGCCGCATTTGCCCGTTTCGATGATCATTGCGACCATGCCCTTGCGCTGAAAGCGGTGTTCAATCTTCCAGCATGGCTGGCGTGACTGGCTGATCTCGAGCAGTGCCGAGCCAAGTCGAAAGCGGTCACCGATATGGACCTGTGCTTCATCGATCCCTTGCACGGCAAGATTGCTGCCGAACGCGCCGGGCTGGTCAAGCAGTTCGTGACCCATCAGTGCGCCGCGCCAGAATTCATGGTGGTCAAGCGGATAGAGATGAATTGCCATCTCCGGGCCGCCATGGTGCTTGCGGTCGGCCTGCTCGTCGGACTCGATGCCTTCAAGGGTGATCCTTACCGCACCATCGACCGGTTGTTTTGCGAAAGCGCTCTTCTCCGCTCCGTTGAACGGCACAGGCTTGCCCGTGCAAATCGCCTCGACGGTCCAACTCATTGGGCCACTGCTGCCTCGG
Source organism: Altererythrobacter sp. GH1-8 (assembly GCF_043702085.1). Taxonomy (GTDB): domain Bacteria; phylum Pseudomonadota; class Alphaproteobacteria; order Sphingomonadales; family Sphingomonadaceae; genus Erythrobacter. The sequence continues at coordinate 2,073,571 of NZ_CP171690.1, forward strand.
CAGCTTCGCGATCCCGCTGCGCGCGGCTTTTCTTCTCGGCCGCTGTTTTGAGCTGCCCGCAGGCCGCATCGATGTCCCGGCCCCTCGGAGTACGCACAGGCGCGCTGATCCCGCCTTCAAATACGATGTTCGAAAAAGCCTTGATCCGTTCTGGCGAGGAGCACTCGTATTGAGAACCGGGCCACGGATTGAACGGAATGAGGTTCACTTTCGCTGGCAGTTTGTAATCGCGGATCAGCCGGACGAGCTCTCGCGCATGCTCGTCGCTATCGTTCTTGTCCTTGAGCATGACATATTCGAACGTGATCCTGCGGGCATTGCTTGCGCCCGGATACGCCGCGCAGGCTTCGAGCAATTCCTCGATCCCGTACTTCTTGTTGAGCGGGACGATTTCGTCGCGGATTTCCTTGGTCACTGCGTGCAGGCTGACAGCAAGGTTCACACCGATCTCCTCGCCGCAGCGCTCCATCATCGGCACCACTCCGCTGGTGGAAAGAGTAATGCGGCGCTTCGACAAAGCTAGCCCTTCGCCGTCCATCACGAGGTTCAATGCATCGCGCACGTTCTCAAAATTGTAGAGCGGCTCACCCATACCCATCATCACGATGTTGGTCAGTAGACGCCCGTCCGCGCGATATTCGCTTTCATCGGCATCATCGCTGAAATCCATCTTGCCCTTGGGCCATTCACCCAGCGCATCGCGCGCCAACATCACCTGACCGACGATCTCTCCGGGAGTGAGGTTGCGCACCAGTTTCATCGTCCCCGTGTGGCAGAAGCGGCAATTGAGTGTGCATCCGACCTGGCTGGATACACACAGCGTTCCGCGATCTGCATCAGGGATGAAAACCATCTCAAAGTCGTGGCCATCAGCGGTTCGCAGCAGCCATTTGCGTGTTCCGTCAGTCGAATGCTGCGCTTCGACAACCTGGGGACGGGCGATCACAAAGCGTTCTTCGAGCCATGGCCGCATGGTTTTGGAAATGTCCGTCATCGCGCTGAACTCGGACGCGCCGCGGTGGTAGATCCAGTGGAAGACCTGTTTTGAGCGCAGCTTGGCTTGCTTTGCGTCAAGTCCGGCTTCTGCAAAAAGCTCGCGAATGCGCGACTTTGGAAGGCCCATCAGGTCGATACGGCCATCGGCGCGCGGCGTGATGTCACGCGCGACGGGTACGGGATCCACCTGTCCGGGGATCGACATGAGGGTCGTGTCTGCCATGATTGAGCGCGCATATAAGGCGCGATGGGCGATTTGGCTAGCGGGGACGCATAGTGGATCAGCTGCGCGTTGAGCAGCCCAATTGTGCCGCATCAATCGCGGTTGCTGCCCCTTGCAGATCATACCGATTGGTGAACAGGCGTCCGCGCGCGTCAGTACCGCGCACAGTCATTCGCGTGGCGGACCGCATCGCCGCGAGGACCTGTGCATCCATCCGCTGATCGCTGGTCCACGCATCTCCGCCGCCACCCCGCAGAGCCCAGGACTTCCCGTCAATGATCAGGGTGACGCGTGAGTTCTGTCTGATCTGGCGGGACAAGCGGAAATGCAGCTGATTGCGAATGCCTTGTTCAGGCCATGTGCCAACGCTCGCATAGGGCTCGTAGTCGCGGTATTTCTCGCTCTCGAGCACCGGCGCGTCGGCTTTGGCAATGGCATAACAGCGAGGGGATTCCGCATCGCGGAAAGCCGCCCAGTTCCCGAACACTCCCAGGTCCTGCTTCGCGGCGAGGGGAAGCGCGGTAAGACAAAGAACGAGCGCAATCGCAAAGGCTGGCTTACGAATAGTCAATCGCGACCACTTCCCATTCTTTTTCACCGCCGGGCAAGCGCACGGTCCTCAGATCGCCCACTTCAGCGCCTCGCAGGGCTTTCGCCATAGGTGAACTCCATCCGATCAGCCCCTTGCCAGCGTCCTGTTCGTCGTCACCGACAAGTGTAACCATGCGTTCATTATCGTTTTCATCGGTGAGCGTCACCTTTGCGCCGAAGAATATCCGCGATTTGTCTGGTTGCTCTGCCGGATTCACAACGCGCAGCGCTTTCATGCGCTTCGCCAGATGCGCAAGTTCCCGGTCGATTTCGCGCATGCGCTTGCGCCCGTAAAGGTAATCGCCGTTCTCGCTGCGGTCACCATTGCCAGCCGCCCAGCTGACGATCTCAACGATTTCCGGGCGTTCTTTACCGAGCAAGTGGTCATAACGCGCCTTGAGCGCGGCCATGCCTACAGCCGTAATCGGAGGACCGTCCACATTTGCCATTGCCGAGCGCTGATATCAGCGAATTACTTCTGCAGATAGTAGTCGATCGTACGCGGCGTACCGGCCTTGTCAGGGTACATGTTACTATATGTGACCGCATTCCCCAGAACCCGCATGATGTAATAGCGGGTCTCGAAATTGGCCGGGATCTTCTCGATCCATGTCTGGTAGTCGATTGCGCCAGTGCGTGGATCGCCATTCATGCGGATCCACTGGTTCACCCGGCCAGGCCCGGCGTTATAGGCGCCAAAAGCGAGCGGATAGGAGCCGTCGTAATAATCCAGCATCCGCTTGAAATAACCGTCGCCCAGACGGATGTTGTAAAGCGGATCGGCGGTCAGGTCGGCGGACATGTAATGCATGCCGATCTTGCCTGCCTGCTCGCGCGCCGTGCCGGGCATCAACTGCATCACGCCGCGCGCGCCTGCATGGCTGACGCGGGTGCGGTCGAATTCGCTTTCCTGTCGTGAAATCGCATGGACCATCGTCCAGTATGTACCGGGTGGCGTGTCGACTGTAGGAAAGCCGAGGCGCTCAAATCCACTAAGACCGTGCTCACCAGCAGACATACCCGCAACGACTGCGAATTCATCAAGCCCTGTTTCACCTGCAAGCTGTGCGACAAGGGTCATATCTTCAGGAGACTGTGCGGCGTCCGAGATCGCTTCGAAGAAACGGCGTTCAGTGCGCCAGTCACGGCGGTCCTTCGCCATTGCCCGCAGTGCCTGTACATCGGAGCGCGCATTGAATTCGGCCCGTTTTTCAGCCGAGATCGTGACCTGCGGCATTGCTGCAAAGTTCGGCATGGGCTTGCCCAGCGCAGACAGAGCAAGCTGGCCATAATAGTAGTGCGGGAATGCGGCCGCCTGTTCGAAATATTCGACCGCTTTCGCTTCAAAACCAGCCTGACGCGCAGCGCGTCCTGCCCAGTAAAAACCCTTTGAGCGGGTCAGCGGAGTCTTCGCGCCGAGGCCGTAGCGATAGAACAGTGGGGAGGCCTTCGCGCCATCGCCCATTTCCCACAAGGCCTTCGTGCCGCCCAGCCACATCAGGTCGGTATAGCGGTCGCGCAATGCGAATGAGCCGTTTGATACATCATAGCCTGGCTCGAACAGGTCATCGACCTTGCTGGCGATACGTACCGCGGAATCCGCGTTCGCCGCCTTTGCGACGCTAAGCATCTCACCAACCATGTCTTCCGGGTCATGCACGGGTTTAGCGAAAGGCGAACGGTTGGCGAGAAGGTTCACCGCCGCCGGTACTTGCCGCGAAGTGCGATAGTAACGCGACAGATTGTAGACATAGCCCGGATCAGCCCAAGCACCTTCCGGCACGGTCAATCCGATAGATGAGGGGGTCTTGTCCTCGACGAGAGCCAGCCGGGCGGCGAACATATCGCGCTTGCTTGCAGATACGTATGCGATCTGCCGCCGGGCAGCTTCCTCCTCGCCCTGCCAGAGGAGTGCATCCATGCGTGCATCATGGTCGGCTTGAGTAAATGCACTGGAATAGCCGCCGAAGAGGTATGCTTCGGACGGGCTGCTCATCTTGCCGCCCCGCCAGGCTTCTCGAGCGACCGCTTCCGCTTCAGAACGTTGCAACGCTGCTAGCGCCAGAGCATAACGCGCCCGCGCCGGATTGGTCAGCGGCGGGTGACGGTCGAAATAGCCAACCAGCGTCTCGCTCGATGGCGTGCCTTTTTCGAGCGCATTCTCTGCACGAACACGGATCAGGGAAGTGCGCGGAAACTCAGGATATTTGAGCGCGAAACCGGCGTAGGCATCAAACCCCAGATCAGTGTTGCGTGCTTCTGTCAGAAACTCCCAGCGAGCGACCGCTTGCGAGATGCCCGTGGGCTGCTGCGCTATCAGGCTGCCGCGCGCCTGATCCGAAAGTCCAGGCGCTTGAGCGGTTGCCGGAAGCGATACAGCCAGAAAGGCCAGGCTACTGGCTGCGATAGCCAAAGCCGTTGTCGCGTTGCCGTAACGCGCAAATTTTGATCCGCTATGTGGTACCACAGTGCTGTCCATGCTGGACATAATAGTCAAACTCTCCTTATCAGCGCGTGAATAAAGCGGCCAGTGCGCCCAAGTGTTCCACAATTGCGCTCAAATCGAGCGATACTAAGGAAATTTGCGATGTTCAGCGGCTCGATCCCGGCTTTGGTCACTCCGTTCAGCGGCGGCAAGTTCGATGAAGCGGCTTTCCGCAAACTGGTCGATTGGCAAATCGAGCAAGGTAGTGCTGCACTGGTGCCTTGCGGAACCACGGGTGAAGCTTCGACGCTGTCCAATGCTGAGCATCATCGAGTGATTGAAGTGTGTATCGAGCAAGCGGCCGGGCGTGTTCCGGTGATCGCTGGCTGTGGTTCCAATGACACCCAGAATGCGCTGCTCCACATGAATTTTTCGAAGAAGGCCGGAGCTGCAGCAGGCCTTTGTGTTGCGCCCTATTATAACCGGCCGAGCCAGGCTGGCCTGATCGCGCATTTCAGCTTTCTCGCCGAGCAATCGGACCTGCCGATTGTGCTTTACAATGTGCCGAGCAGGACAGTGACGGATATCGAGGACGATACAGTCGTCGCGCTGGTCAAGAAGTACCCCGACCGGATCATCGCGATCAAGGATGCGAGCGGGGATCTGTCGCGGGTCGCTGACCATCGGATGGGGATCGGACGAGAGTTTTGCCAGCTTTCCGGCAATGACGAGTTATGGCTTCCGCACTCGGCAGCAGGCGGGAAGGGGGCTATCTCTGTCACCGCGAATGTGGCGCCAGCGCTGTGCGCTGAATTCCATGCAGCGATAGCTGCCAATGAGTTGAAGAAGGCGCGCGAGCTCAATGATCGCCTGTTTCCCTTGCATTATGCAATGTTTTCTGATGCTAGCCCCGCGCCGGTCAAATATGCGCTGAGCCGCGTGCACGATTACATTTCTCCCGATGTCCGCCTGCCGTTGGTGAGCGCGAGCGTAGAATCGCGCAAGCAGGTTGATGCGGCGCTGGAGCAAGCCGGGCTGATTTAGCGGCCGTTAGTCGGGTGGATTGTGCCTTTCGACAAAGCTGACAGCGGTTTCGAGCATCGTCTTGCGTGTTTCCGATTTCGAGAGCCAGTGATCTTCGCCGTCCAGCGTGACAAGTTCGTATGGCTTTCCCGCGTCCTTCAAGGCATCTGCCATTCGCGTCGAGTGCGTGTAGGGCACGACGGTATCGTCCTTGCCATGGATCAGGAGAATGGGCGCATCGGCGTTTGATGCATGGCGATGGGGTGAGACCGCATCCCATGTCTCGCGCGGTCCGAGTTGTTCGAGCAAAGCGACCTTCGTTGTGCGCTCGTTACCGGTCGCGCGATAGTCTTCAAGATACATCCGCTTGATGTCGGAAACAGGAGCAACGGCAACGGCACACTTGTAAAGGCCTTGCTGCAAAGTGACACCTGCAAGTGCCGCATAGCCGCCATAGCTTGCCCCCACGATGCAAGCACGTTCGGGGTCGATAATGCCCGCTTCTGCCAAAGCCATCATGCCATCCGACTTGTCGGTCTGCATCTTGCGGCCCCACTCGCCATAGCCTGCGCGGCGGAAGGCACCGTCTCGGTTGGTCGATCCGCGGAAATTCGGTTGGAAGACCGCATATCCACGCGACGCGAAGGCCTGAGCCCACCAGTCGAAGCTTTCTGAATCGTAGGAATGCGGTCCGCCGTGGGGCAACATGACAAGTGGCAGCTGCTTGGCTTCCCTGCCCGGCGGCAAGGTAAGGATCCCATCCATTTCCAGTCCGTCCGACGCTGCATATTCGAACGTTGAAATGTTGCCGACATGCTGCGGGAGAATTGCGTTGCGCTCATAAGCAAACGCCTGCGCGGTGAGGTTTGCTACATCGACAGTGAACCAGCTCCCACTGTCCATATTGCCGCTTGTGCGGACAATCATGTGATTGAGGTCATCGGTCCAGTCGACCATCCGCATTTCCAGCTCGCGGAAGGCTTGGCGAACCTTTCTTGCCGCCGCCGATTCGGCTGGATTGAAGAACACCGGCTGTGGTGTCTCGTTATCGAGCAAATATCCGCTGAGATGTCCGGTCTGATCGTCGAAATAGAGCCGCTCTACGTCAAGGTCTTCGAGAAACGGCTCGGGGGTGCCGCCTGTCAGGGCGATCTCGTACCAGCGTGTCTCAGCCTCTCCATCTCGCTCGCCATAGATTGCGGTGGTTCCATCCTTGCCGAGTCCGATCAACCATGCGCGCCCCGAGGGAGATTGCCCTTCGACCAGCACTTGCTTGCCAGGCCCGCGCATTTCCCAGCGGCCATTTTCATCGTTGATGTCGAATGTGACCGCGACATTGCCCTGCGCGTCAACCAGCCAGTCTCGCGAGGAAATTTCATTTGCGGCGTTTTCGATCTTCTTGACCGAGAGTTCTTCGAGGTCGACGCGGTAGAGGTATGGACGCCCGTGCTTGAAGCGATAATCCAGCCGTCCATCGCGTTGAAGTTCCAGCGCGCCGAAGAATCCGTACCAACGCCCATCAATCTCTCTGACGCCATGAACACCGAAGACTGCATTGACGAGGTTGCGCTGCTTGCCGAAAATAGTTCCACCTTCTCCGTTTGGATCGGCCGGCAAGATCAATGCAGTGTAGAACTCATGCTTGTCAGTGGTGAAATTGAAGCCCAGCTTCTGTGTCGTGCTGTAGACGAGCAGTAGCCTGTCCTCGCCCACCCAATCAAAGCTGCGAATCTTCAGATCATCGACATTGAGCCGGTTGATGAGGGTGTTGCCTTCGCCAAACATGGCGAGAACGCGTGCATCATTGACTGTCAGCAAGGCTGCGATGTGTTTTCCCGAAGGAGAGATTGCGGCATCTTCAATTTCCGGCAATTGGCCGTAGGCGCTCAAGGGTGGTAGTTGGATCGGCTGTTCTTGCGCCGCGAGGGGGGTGCCCGCCAAGCCAAGACTGGCCAGGATAGAAAATACCACGCGAACCAATGCCATTTAGCCGTTCTCCCAAAACACCTGATCCATACGAGCCTGCCTGCTGGATCGAGCCATTGCAACATTGGATAAACAACTGTTTACCAATCATGGACCCGCCGCTTTCCTTACGCTTGGATTTTGCGTAGAGCGCTCTCATCATGGCTCGCCCGAAACCTTCCACTTTCGACAAGCACAAAATCGTCGCAGAAAATCGCCGCGCGCGGTTCGATTATTCGATCGAAGATAAGTTCGAGGCGGGCTTGGCCCTGCAGGGAACCGAAGTGAAGGCTCTGCGTGCGGGGGAGGCCAGCATTGCCGAGAGCTATGCGGAAGTGAATGAAGGTGAAGTCTGGCTCATCAACGCCAATATTCCTGAATATAGCCATGGAAACAGGCAAAACCATGAGCCGCGCCGACCGCGCAAATTGCTGCTTCACGCAAGGGAAATCGGCAGGCTGTTTGGTGCTGTTGAACGCAAAGGGATGACTCTGATCCCGCTGTCGATCTATTTCAACCAGAGCGGCCGCGCCAAGGTCGAGCTTGCACTTGCAAAAGGCAAGCAGGCGCATGACAAAAGGCAGTCGATCAAAGATCGCGACTGGAAACGCGACAAGGCGAGGCTGATGCGCGAAAAGAGCTGACTTGGAGCCTCTGGGTTTGCGAAGTTTTTTCTTCAAAATGCGGGTTTGATTCACGGCTCGGTCATGCCGACGTGCTAGGTCTGACGAACTCGGTGGTCGTTCTATCGAAAATCGGATCAATCTGCACATGTCTGTACTTGCGAAAATGCGGTCGGGGGAGCAAGGCGCCAGCAAATCTATGACGAAGAAGCGATCAAAAACCTGGGCGGCGGACACACTTCGCAGACACATGCCCTCGCGCGAGGAGATGGCGCGGAACAAGTATCTCGCGCCGATCGCGCATCGTTTCCTGTCGCCAGAATTATGGCGCTTTACGCGCCGATCCGTGCCGCGCGGCGTCGCCTTGGGGCTGTTTGCGGCCTTTATTGTGCCGCTGGGTCAGATTTTCCTCGCAGCCTTTCTCGCGCTTCCGGCTCGGGCGAACGTGCCACTTGCAGCTTTGGTTACCTTTGTCACCAACCCCTTGACGCTTCCGGGTTGGCTTGTCGTTGCCAAGGAAGTGGGGGAACTGACGCTGAACATCGACGAGACGATGGGACCCGGCGCTGCTGGTAAGTTCGCTGAGGACAGCGGCTGGCTCGCGACGTTCTTTGAACTTGCTGGTGTGACCGCCTTTGGCTTCGTGGTTCTGGCAGTTGTAACCTCAGCGTTGGGATATGTGATCTCCGGTGCGGTCTGGCGGGTAATGGTCACCCGCCGACGTGCGAAGAAGCTGCGGATAATGGAAGCCCGCCTTGATGAGCGTCTGGATGAGCAAATAGGAGCAGGCAAATCGTGAGTATCGCGCGCAGCGATGGCGCTTCGGGTTCACGTCTGTTGGTCGCGGGGATTGGATTTGCGATCATCCTTAGCCTTGCTGTCCTGTGGATGCTTAGCGCCAACCCGGTGCTGATCCTGACCTATGGCGCAGGGCTGGTTATTCTGGGGCTGATTGCCTTTGGCCTGGAACGCATGCGCGCTTCCCCAATGCAAGCAACCGAAACAGTCGTCGACTGGTCGGTTACACTTGCAACGATGGAGCAGTCGGGGTTCGCTATGGCGGTAACCGATCGGGCCAACCGATTGGTGTGTGCGAATAGACAATATATCGAGGCGTTTGGCAGTTCTCGCGCGCCTCAGGCGCTCTCGCAAAAGCGCTCTGCCAGCGAGGCTCTTCTGCGCTTGGCACGCGAAGCATGGCGGGATGGTGCAGGAGCAGAAGAAGCTCTAGATCTCGCGAACGACAATCAAGCGCAAAATGCGCCGTATGTCTGGAATGTCTCGGCTCACCGTGCAGGTCAGAGCGAAGATGTCCTGATCTGGCGGATTCAGCGGGTCGCTGCGCCGCTGGCCGCCGAAATGCTGCAATATGATGTGGCTGGGCCGTTTGGCGTGATGCTTTCGCGGGCTGGGATTGAAGCCGCAGTTACCTCGGCCAACGGTGTAATCCGCAATGTCAGCGCTGGCTTTGCCGAGCGGGCAGCAGGCGATGCCAATGCAACTTTGGCCGGGCAGGATTTCGTCTCGTTCCTCCGATCAGACGACCGGGAGAGGATATTTTTCGCTCGCGAAGGTCTGTCGGGAACCCCGCAGACCCTGATCCACGTACCCCTTGAAAGCACTGTGACGGGGGGCGCAACCGGTCCGGACGAAGGTCAGTCCTTGATGTTGCTGGTTGATAGCGGTGTGGGCATCGGCGGCAGTTGGGATGGCTCGTCGCAAGCAGGCGTCGCACAGCTTGAAGCCTTGCTGAGCCAGTTACCGCTGGGTCTGGCCATGACAGACAGGGACGGGCGGTTCCTGTTCGGTAACACAGCCTTCCTGCGCTCGATCGATCGCGAGCAGCGGGGCATGCCGCCGTTTCCGACCGATCTGGTGGTCCGGGAAGACAAAGCGGCATTGTCCGACGCAGTGCGGCGCCACGGCAGAGGGCCAGCAACCAGCGGCAACATGGCGATCCGGCTCGCAACGCGCCCGGATGAACCTGTCTCGCTTGGTCTTGCCGGGGTGCGCGGATTGGGCGAAGCGGCTGTGCTGCTGAGCCTGGCTGATTCAAGCGAGGAGACGCAGCTCAAGCGGCAAGTGGCGCAAGCCACCAAGATGCAGGCTGTTGGTCAATTGGCGGGCGGGGTCGCGCATGACTTCAACAATGTCCTGACGGCAATCATTGGTACGTGCGACCTCATGCTCTTGCGCCATACGCCCGGTGATAGCGACTATGATGATATCCAGCAGATCAAGAATAATTCGAACAGGGCCGCGGCGCTGACCCGGCAATTGCTCGCATTCTCGCGGCAGCAGACATTGCGGCCGGAAATCATCCAATTGCCCGATGTCGTGAGCGAAGTTGCTCCGCTTATCAAGCGACTGATCGGTGAGAAGATCGTATACCAGGTCAAGCACGATCGCGATCTGGGAGCGGTTCGGGCTGACCCGCAGCAGCTTGAGCAGGTCATCATGAACCTCGCGGTCAATGCCCGCGACGCTATCCAGTCCAAAGGCAATGGTGAGGGGCGCATCGCGCTTTCGACACATCGGGTCCACGCACGCGATGTCGAGCAGATGGGCTCTGACATCCTGCCGACCGCTGACTACACCATGCTTGTCGTAGAAGACGATGGCGGGGGCATTCCGCAGCACGCCTTGTCCAAGCTGTTCGAACCGTTCTTTACCACCAAGGAACAGGGCAAGGGCACAGGCCTTGGGCTTTCTACAGTCTACGGTATCGTGAAACAGTCCGGCGGCTTTATCTTCGTCACCAATGTAGAGGATAAGTCAGGCAATGCCACCGGAGCCCGGTTTACGCTTTATTTCCCGGTCCACAAGGGCGAGCGGCCTGTTTCGAGAGAACCGCTGCGAAAGGAAAAGGTCCGCGACTGGTCAGGGGGTGGAACCATCCTTCTGGTCGAGGACGAGGACATGGTCCGCACAGTCGCAGAGCGGGCCCTTTCCCGAGCTGGCTATACCGTAACGGCGTGTTCGGATGGTGAGCTTGGCCTTGCGGAAATCCAGAAGGGGCGCGACTTCGATCTGATCGTCAGTGATGTGGTCATGCCCGGTATGGACGGCCCGGCGATGGCGCGCGCGATCCGTGAGATCAAACCAGATATCCCCGTTCTGTTCATGTCAGGCTACGCCGAAGAGCAACTGCGCAATGACATAGATATTCCCAATATGCACTTCATGCCCAAGCCGTTCAGCGTCCAGCAGATTGGTGACAAAGTGGCTGAGGTCATGCGCGAAGGTACGGGCGTGAGCTGATTTGAACTGGGCGTTGAGCCTCACCCATTTGGGGTCTCAACCCCATTCTATTCATCCTTGATACACTGTCTGTAGCCGCAATATGCCTGTGACATTACGAAGTGAGGAGGGGTGAAATATGGCTCTTGGGACGAGTGTATTGGCGCGCAAAACGGCCTTGATCGCGCTCTTGGTGGCGGCTCTGCCTGCCGTGGCGCAATCCTCTTCGGAAGAGACGGAACAAGGCGATCTGGCGGTTACGATCTACAACAATGATCAGGCCCTGGTTCAGGACGTGCGCCAGCTCAATATCCCCCGCGGGCGAAGCACGATCGAGTTTCCCGACGTCTCAGCGCGCATCCGGCCCGAAACTCTGAGCTTTGCCGCTAATGGCGCAGGCATCATCGAGCAGAATTTCGATTTTGATTTGCTCACACCGGCAAAGATGATGGAAAAGGCGATCGGTCAGACGGTTACTCTGATAAGGACCAATCCTGCGACAGGCCGTGAAACAACCGAGCGTGCCAAAGTCCTTTCAACCGCTGGCGGCGTAGTCGTGCAGATTGGCGACCGGATCGAAGTGCTGCGCGATGATGGCCTGCCCGTGCGCGTGGTTTTTGACCGGGTTCCGCCCAATTTGCGCGCCAGGCCAACGCTCTCGGTCAATGTGGATGCCACGCGGGGCGGGGTGCGACCTGCATCGATCCGCTACCTCACTTCCGGGCTGCGCTGGAACGCGGACTATGTCGCGCTTTTCGACGAGGCAACCAGGACGATCGACATGCAGGGCTGGGTGACGCTGACCAATAACACCGGCACAACTTTCCATAATGCCGAAACCTTGCTGGTCGCGGGCAGTCCCGGCCAGGGGCGCGTCAACAACAACCGTAATATCGTTCGCCCGGGTACGCAGACAGCAGATCGCGAGCAATTGGGCGATTTCTACCTCTATCCGATCGCCGAGCGCACGACGATTGCCAACGCGCAAACCAAGCAGGTGAGCTTTCTCGACGTGCAAGGTGTTCCTGCACGCAAGGTCTATCGTCGCAGTATCGGTTGGCTCACAAGCGACAGTGCCCCGGTAAATGTCAGCAGCGATATCGCGTTCAGCAGTTCCAGTGATGGAGGTCTGGGCGATGCCTTGCCGGCTGGTGCAGTGCGCTTTTATCAGCGGGACAGTCGCGGTAGCCCGCAATTCATTGGTGAGAATTATATCGGCCACACGCCAATGGGCAGTTCGCTATCGCTTGCAACGGGTGAGGCGTTCGACATTCTGGTGCAGGCCGAAGTTGAGAAGCGCGACCGCATCACCGAAGGCGAATGGGAAGCGAGCAGCCGCTATCGTGTCGTCGAAGATGACGGGCGCACGCGAACTTATACGCGCGAAGAGAAACCAACTTATTACCGCACGACCATGCGTTACACCTTCACCAATGCAAAGAGCAGCGCAGAGCAAGTGGAACTCTTGCAGAGCGGACTCGATCGCGGGTGGTGGACGAGGGACTTCCGTGTCACCAGAGAGGATGTTGAAGGCGTTCAAGTGAATGCGGATACGCGGCGCTATACCGTCAGCGTGCCCGCCAACAGCGAGCGCGTAGTGCGTGTGACCTACGAAACGCGTTACTGAACCGGGGGCTGGGCGATGACCCGCTTTCTCCTAACCTTTTGTGCACTGGCTACAATGCTGGTGAGCGCGATGGGGCCCGCATCCGCCCGCGAAGTGGTGGACGCCTCGGCCCCGCTCAAAACGGCTGTGACGGTCTATCGCGATCCGCTGCGCGGCGTTTCGGATCAGATGAATCGCGACATGCCGCAAGGCTTTGCGATGATCAGCGAAACCCGCCGAGTCACGTTGCCGGCAGGCGTCTCCACTATCCGCTTTACAGGCGTTGCCGAAGGGATGGTGGCAGTCTCTGCGATCGTAACCGGACTTCCTGGCGGAACGATCGAGAAAAACCGCAATGCTGAATTGTTGTCGCCCGCAGCGCTCGTCAACGGGATGCTGGGTAATCGTATCACGGTAACCCGGACTTTGCCTGGTTCAGGGGAGCAAGTGAGCGAGAGCGGGATCGTCCGCACGCGTGCGGATGGCGGGCTCGTGCTGCAAACTTCGCAAGGCTTTGAAGCAGTGCGCTGTTCGGGGATCCCCGAGCGCCTGACCTTCCCGGCCGTTCCCGACGGGCTCTCGGCTGAGCCGGTCTTCTCGATTGACACACGTGATGAAACGGGCGGAACCTACGAGATAACCCTGAGCTACCTTGCCTGGGGATTTGACTGGCAGGCCCACTATGTCGCGACACTTCATGACGGGGGAAGTGGCGACGAATTGCGCCTAAATCTGCTGTCCTGGCTCACCATCCTGAACGACAATGCGCAGACATTTGCCGATGCAGAACTGATGGCAGTGGCTGGCACACTCAACATCGAGAGTGATTTTGAAGGACTGGCGCAGCCGCCTCGCGCCGAACCCTTGCGACTGACCTGTTACCCTTTCGGCAGCACTGCCGCCGGTTCGCCCATTCCCTATTTTGATGATCCGTTGGCTATGGCGGCCGCCCCTGCCGCGTATTCTAAGGATCGTCTGATCACCGTTACTGCGCAGAAACGCAATATGGCTCTGATGGAATCAGCCGCCGATGTCGCAATGGTCGCAAGTGAGGAAACGCTCGGCGATCTCAAGCTCTATCGGGTGCCCGAACCGGTCAGCGTCAATGCACAGGGCATGAAACAGGTTGCCTTCCTTAACCGGCAGAGTGTGAAGGGCGAACTGCTCTACGAAGTGTTCTGCAGCCCGTGGGATCGATTGTCTGCGCGCGAAAATTCTGAGGCGGCAATCCTATTAAGAACCAGGAATGACGAGAAACACGGACTTGGCATAGCCATGCCGATGGGCGGGATCACCGTTTTCGAACCCTCGGCAGCGGGTGAGTTGCTGGTGGGGGAAGAGTCTCTGCGCGACTATGCCGTTGGGCAGGAAATAGAAATCGCAATGGGGCCAAGCGCACAGGTCCAGGCAAATTGTGCGCGCCTGAGCGAGTTTGGCCCATCCGACGATGAGCGACGACCTTGGGTCGACATGCAATTGGAACTCGTCAATGCGAATGCCCACAAGATCACTGTTCGGCTCAATCTGGGCGCTTTTGCTGAGTGGGACGTGAGGGGGCTGCGCAAGAGCAGGTTAAAAGACGGCAATCGGGTAGTGGAAATCTCTGTTCCGGCAAACATGGAACGCAATATTGCGTTCCAGATGCGCCGATCTGTACCGTGATCGTTTAAAAATACGTTTTAAACCAATGCGATGTCGCTGAAACGGAAAAATTCTGTTCCACTCTTGTTCTTTGAGAACAAATCAGATACATAATCTCCAACTCAAGCCTGAAGGGGGCGGTCGATAAGTCATCGGCAGCACTAGGCAAGTCAAGGAGGTCATGCGATGTCGGCAAGTCTCAAGCTGGTAGAAAAGGAAAATTCCGTGGACCGTCAAAAGGCGCTCGAGGCTGCGCTTGCTCAGATCGACAGGGCATTTGGCAAGGGCTCAGCTATGAAGCTGGGTTCGAAAGAGGCGATGAATGTGGAAGCGATCTCCACCGGATCGCTGGGCCTTGATATTGCGCTTGGCATTGGCGGACTGCCGAAAGGCCGTGTGATCGAGGTGTATGGCCCGGAAAGCTCGGGCAAGACAACTTTGGCGCTCCATGTGATCGCCGAAGCGCAGAAGGCGGGCGGTACTGCAGCTTTCGTCGACGCAGAGCACGCGCTTGACCCAGTTTATGCCAAGAAGCTTGGCGTCGACATTGACGAGCTGATCATCTCGCAGCCTGACACGGGCGAACAGGCGCTGGAGATTACAGATACGCTGGTGCGTTCCAATGCGATTGACGTACTCGTGGTCGATTCCGTGGCGGCACTGGTCCCGCGAGCAGAGATCGAAGGCGAGATGGGCGACTCGCATGTTGGCCTTCAGGCACGTCTGATGTCGCAGTCGCTGCGCAAGCTCACAGGTTCTATCAACCGCTCGAAGTGCATGGTGATCTTTATCAACCAGCTGCGCATGAAGATTGGCGTTATGTATGGCAATCCCGAGACAACCACGGGCGGTAATGCGCTCAAGTTCTATGCCTCGGTCCGCCTGGACATCCGCCGCACAGGCCAGATCAAGGATCGCGACGATGTGATCGGTAACACGACCCGCGTGAAAGTGGTCAAGAACAAGGTGGCCCCGCCCTTCAAGCAGGTCGAGTTCGACATCATGTATGGCGAGGGGATCTCGAAAATTGGCGAAATCCTCGACATTGGCGTCAAGGCCGGGCTGGTGGAGAAATCGGGAAGCTGGTTCTCCTATGATTCGATCCGTATCGGCCAGGGCCGCGAGAATGCGAAGACCTATCTGAAGGAAAACCCTGAAGTTTGCGCCAAGTTGGAAGCCGCCATTCGCGGCCGCACCGACGAGGTTGCCGAGGAGATGATGACCGGTCCTGACGCGGAGGACTGATCGCACTTCTCAAGCGGGGTTGTCGATCCGGTAGGGATCATCAAAGGACACCCCGGATTAACGGATAGCCGGCGTCGCACTTCCTCCAGGTGCAACGTCGGCTTTTCCGTATGCGCTGATCCCTGATCAACTGTCCCGACACGGAAGAGACACGGAAGTGATGCCCTCGTGCCACTTTTCGGACAAGTTCGTGCGCAGGATGGCTTGTCGGCATGAGACGGATTGCCTAACTGCCATTCATGACTTCGACTAACGACATACGCCGGTCTTTTCTGGACTATTTCGCGGGCGCTGATCATGCGGAAGTGCAGAGTGCACCGCTTGTGCCTTACAATGATCCCACGCTCATGTTCGTGAATGCGGGGATGGTGCCGTTCAAGAACAGTTTCACCGGGCTGGAGACGCCGCCAGCACCGCGCGCGACCAGCTCCCAGAAATGCGTGCGGGCGGGCGGGAAGCATAATGATCTCGACAATGTCGGCTACACTGCGCGTCACCACACCTTCTTCGAGATGCTCGGGAATTTCTCTTTTGGCGATTATTTCAAGGAACAGGCCATCCTGCACGCCTGGACCTTGCTCACGAAGGAGTGGGGGTTGCCACCTGAGAAGTTGACAGCCACCGTCTATCACACCGACGATGAAGCGTTCGACCTATGGCGCAAGATTTCAGGGCTGCCCGAAGAACGCATCATTCGCATCCCCACCAGTGACAATTTCTGGTCGATGGGTGAAACGGGTCCTTGCGGACCGTGTTCTGAGATTTTCTACGATCATGGTGACCATATCTTCGGCGGACCTCCTGGAAGTCCGGATGAGGACGGTGACCGGTTCGTCGAAATCTGGAACCTGGTGTTCATGCAGTTCGACCAGCAGGCGGATGGATCGCGCATCGCGCTTCCTTCGCCATCGATCGATACGGGTATGGGGCTGGAGCGAATCGCGGCAGTGATGCAGGGCGTCCACGACAATTACGAAACGGACACATTCAAGGCTCTAATTGCTGCGTCAGAGAACTTGACCAGAACCAGAGCGTCGGGCGAGCAGATGGCAAGCCATCGCGTGATTGCCGATCACCTGCGTTCCACCAGCTTCCTGTTGGCGGACGGGGTGCTGCCGTCGAACGAAGGGCGCGGGTATGTTCTGCGACGGATCATGCGCCGCGCAATGCGCCATGCGCATTTGCTGGGAGCCAGTGAGCCGCTGATGCACCGCCTTGTTCCCGCGCTTGCGGCGGAGATGGGCCAGGCCTATCCTGAATTGGTCCGCGCGCAGGCGCTCATTGAGGACGTTCTGGAACGCGAGGAAAGGCAGTTCCGCCGCACTCTGTCGAATGGCCTTCGCCTGCTTGACGAAGCGACCAGCACAATGGCCGGGGGCGGCGAACTCGATGGTGAAACGGCTTTCAAGCTCTACGATACTTACGGTTTTCCCTATGACCTGACCGAAGACGCCCTGCGCGCTCGCGGGATCGGAGTCGACAAGGCAGGTTTTGATGCGGCTATGGCCCGTCAGAAGCAGGCGGCGCGCGCGGCCTGGAAGGGATCGGGTGACGCAGCCTCGAGCGAGATCTGGTTTGACATTGCAGAGCGCGAAGGCGCGACCGAATTTACCGGCTACACGTCGACGTCAGGCGAGGGCGCTGTTGTCGCTCTGGTCCGAGAAGGAGCGGAAGTTTCCTCAGCGGCGCAAGGCGAAGACGTCCTGATCGTGACAAACCAGACTCCTTTCTATGGCGAAAGTGGCGGCCAGACGGGAGATCGCGGCTTGATTACCAGCCCGAGCGGGCTGAGCGCGCGGGTGTCGGACACCAGCAAGCCACTGGGGCGGCTGCATGTGCATGCCGCTACGATCGAGGCTGGGGCGCTTGCGGTCGGTGATGTGGTGCATCTTGATGTGGACGTGGGGCGGCGTGACCGAATCCGTGCCAACCACTCTGCGACTCATCTCGTCCATGCGGCGCTCCGCAACCGGCTTGGCGCGCACGTTACCCAAAAGGGTTCGCTGGTTGCCGATGATCGGCTGCGGTTCGATTTCTCGCATCCAAAGCCCCTCGAACCGGAAGACATTGCTGCGATCGAAGCAGAGGTGAATGCAGAAATACGCGCGAATGATCCGGTCTCGACTAGCCTGATGAGTCCGGATGATGCGGTCGAGGCAGGCGCTCTGGCGCTCTTTGGTGAGAAATATGGCGACGAAGTGCGTGTCCTGTCGATGGGCCGCAAAGGCCGTGAAGGGCGCAATTACTCGGTCGAACTTTGCGGAGGTACGCACGTCAAGGCGACAGGTGACATCGGTATCTTCCGCATCGTATCGGAAGGAGCTGTCAGTTCAGGTGTCCGCCGGATCGAAGCCCTGACGGGCGAAGCTGCGCGGCGATGGCTGGTGGATCGGGAAGATGCGCTGAAACAAGCGGCCAGCGTGATCCGTGCTGCGCCTGAGGAAGTGCCGGACCGTATCGAGGCCCTGATGGCAGAGCGCAAGCGCCTCGAAAAAGAGTTGGCTGACGCAAAGAAGGCACTCGCCATGGGCGGGGGCAGTAGCGGTTCTGCCGGGTCAGCGGATGAAGATGTTGCAGGCGTGAAGTTCAGCGGACAGGTGCTCGACGGCTTGAGTCCGAAGGAATTGCGACCCTTGCTTGATGAGGTCAAGCAGAGGCTTGGTTCGGGTATCGCGGCAGCGGTGGCCGTCAATGACGGAAAGGCGGCTTTCGCGGTGGCGGTGACGGATGACCTCACTGATCGCTTTGACGCGGTTGCGCTGGTGCGGGTCGGTGTGGAAGCACTCGGCGGACAAGGCGGTGGTGGCCGGGCAGATATGGCGCAGGGCGGCGGTCCGGATGCTGACAAGGCTGAAGCGGCGTTGGCTGCGGTCAAGGAAGCGCTGGCCAGTCAGCCAGCCTGACAATCCACCTGACCCTAGCCCTCCGCCGTGCTGGTGCGCAGCTTGGGCCGCCAATCGAGTTTGCCGTCCCGTTCCAGCTGGATGCGGAACTCGTCGCGCTTTTCGTGGATCGAGGCAATAACCGGGCCCATCGCGACACCGATATCGACCAGCACAGCTTCTGATAGCTGAAGCGAGCTTTCGAGGTTCTCAGGCACGGCGTGACTTGCGCCCCAGCGATAGAGCAATGCCGCATGTTCGGTGTCGCGCGCGCGGGCCACGATGAGCAATTCGGGATGTTCAGCGCGCAGCTTGGAGACGAGCCGTTGCGCCAGCACCGGTTCGTCCATGGTCAGGACCACTGCGGGCGCGATGTCTATCCCAAGCCGAGCGAGCGCATCACCACGGGCTGCGTCGCCAAACACAGCGCGGTAGCCATCCCGCTTGCCACGTTCGATCAGATCGGAATCGGAATCGATCGCAACATAGGGTTGGTTATGTGCATCGAGCATATCCGCAATCAGGCGGCCGACGCGTCCGATGCCGATGATGATGGTGCGCGGTTGACCGTTATCGTCTTCAGGCAGTTCTGGTGCTGGTTCGATCCTGCGTGCAATCACGCGGCCAAGCTTGGCAAGCAGCGGAGTAATCGTGAGACCGATCGCGGTCACAATTTGCCAGAACTGCGCTGTACCAGGCTGAATCAACATGGCTGAGCCAGCCGCTGCAAGGACGATCAACGTCGTCTCGCTGGGGCTGGCCATCAATACGCCGGTCTCGGCAGCGGTGCTGCGGCGCGCTCCCATCAAGCGCAGCAGAACACCCGTTACCAGCGCCTTGAACGTCAGAACGCCGATGACTGCCACGGCGATGGAGCCGAGGTTGCGCCAGATCGTCGTAAGGTCGATGCTCATGCCAACGGTGATGAGGAAGATCCCGAGCGCGAGGCCCTTGAATGGCTCCATGATGCTTTCGACTTCGCCGTGATATTCCGTTTCGGCGATCAGCAGTCCGGCGATCAGCGCGCCGACAATCGGCGACAGGCCGGTCGCAGCGGTGGCAAGGCTTGCGCCAATAACCACGAGCAGCGATGCTGCGAGGAACAATTCGGGGCTCTTCGTACGGGCGGCCTGGGCGAAGAGACGCGGCAAGGCAAAGCGCCCAAGGATGAGCAGCGCAGCAATGACAAGTCCCCCCTGCCACAAGACATCGACCATACCTTCCCAGCCTTCGCTGCTTGCCGCAGGGCCCATAGCGCCAAGAATAAACACGATCGGGACGATCATGATGTCTTCGAACAACAACATGGATAGAGCTGCGCGGCCGACCGGGGTGGAGGTTCCCGAGATCGGCAGAACGATCGCTGTGGACGAGAAGGCGAGGGCAAAGCCGAGCGCCAGTGCGCCCACCCAGTACTGGCCCATCATCGACAGTGCGATGGCCAGCGATGAGCCGATGATGAGCAGCTCCATCGCGCCAAGCCCGAACACAAGGCGTCGCAATTGCCACAGGCGATTGAAGGACAGTTCCAACCCTATTGCAAACAGCAGCAGGATGATCCCGAAGTCGGCAAACGGTGTCAGTCCGTCAGGGTCTGATATGGTGACATATTGGAGCCATGGTATCTCGTAGACCAGCGTACCCAGACCATAGGGCCCCACAGCAATCCCGATCAGAATGAAACCAATAATGGGTGTGATGCGGAAACGCGCAAAGACCGGGATGACGATGCCTGCCGCTCCCAGGATCACGAGCGCATCTGCCATCATCGGTGAAAAGGAAATATCGCCGGCCACGAAATGGGCTTAGCGAGCGAACGCGGGTCTGTCAGTCATTATGTCGCCGATTTGCGCAAAGCCTCAGCCACCACCTGCAGTCGAACCGCCCAGAGGTTTTGCACGAGGTCTGGTCTTGCCCGGATGGCTTGCCGCATCGTCCCATTCGATCCGGTATAGATCGAACCGGCGATCAGCGAGATTGCGCACGGTACCTTCCGCACGGGCCCAGCTCAGATCCGCAAGGTTGATATCGCTGATGGTGAGCGTCTCAACATTCTCGCTGGCCTCTGCTGCAATCCCGTCACGCGCGAAGGGGAAATCACAGGGCGTCAGGATACAGCTTTGCGCATACTGGATGTCCATGTTGGCGACATTCGGCAGGTTTCCGACATTGCCGGAGAGCACCATAAAGCACTGGTTTTCAATCGCCCGGGCCTGCGCGCAATAGCGCACCCGCAAATAGCCCTGGCGGCTATCCGTGCAGAACGGCACAAAAATGATCCGCGCCCCTTCATCCGCGAGCTTGCGGCTGAGTTCCGGGAACTCGCTGTCATAGCAGATCTGCACACCAATCGGTCCGCAATCGGTCTGGATTACATCGATCGCATCGCCGCCTTTGATATTCCACCAATAGCGTTCGTTGGGCGTAGGGTGGATCTTCTCCTGCTCGTGCACGGAACCATCGCGCAGGCAGACGTAGGCAATGTTATGAATGTCGCCATCTTCCATCCGGGTGGGATGCGATCCCGCGATGATGTTGATATTGTAACGGAGCGCAAATTCGGAGATGTCCGCACGGATACGCGGCGTATATTCACTCAAGCGCTCGATCGCTTCGAGCGGAGACAGTTCCTTCTCCTCGAAACTCAGCAGCACCAGCGTAAAGAGCTCGGGGAATACAATGAAGTCCGCTTCGTAATCGCTTGCGACATCGACGAAATACTCGATTGCGGCGAGGAATTCATCATAGTCCTTCACGGCGCGCGCCTGCAATTGGCAGGTTGCAACGCGCACCGCCTCAACCCCGCGCGGCAAGCGCTTCTTCACAGGCTGATCGCGATCGACATAGGGATTACGCCAGACCATCATGACTGCATGGCCGCCGGAGCGTTTGTCCTCAGGCAGGTAATTCGTCATGATCCGCTTCGGTTCGAAGCCGTTGGCGAGCTGGAAGCGCAGGACAGGATCGTGAATCTTGCCTGCCAGGACCATATCGAGATACTTTTGCGGAGTTTCAGTGCGATTGGTCTTGCGGCGCTTTGCGCGGGCAAAGCCCGGCATCCGCCCGCCGAAGACGATTCCCGTCAGATCGCGTTCCTCGGCGAGTGCGCGACGCTCCTCGTACAAGCGGCGTCCGATGCGCACACCGCGAACCTTCGGGTCGACGCACATCTCGTAACCGTACAGCCAATCACCAGTCGGGTCATGGCGGCTGCCGTAGCCATTGCCGGAAATCTCGTCCCAGTCGTGCTCTGCAAAGACGACCGGTTCGGGCAATTGCATTGACGCGCAATACCCCACGATCTTGTCATCGAGCAGCGCAACAAAGCAGCCTTGAGGGAAGTTGTTGATCTGTCCGCGTATCTCGCTCTGCTTGTAAGCAGGCAGATCGTCATAGGCGCGTTCTACTAGCGCCGCGATCCCGCGGACATCCTTGATCAAGGCCTGGCGGACAACCAGCCGTGCTTTGCCGAGCTTCTCGCCTGACGTGCGCGCGGAGGGTCGTTTCGCCATCCGTCTTATGACCAGTTCTGCATTTCCGCTTCGAGATTGGTGACGATCGCCTCGAAGAATTGCTCCGTGGTCAGCCAGTTCTGGTTTGGACCGATCAGCAAAGCGAGATCCTTGGTCATCTGGCCTTTCTCAACGGTTTCAATGCAGACCCGCTCCAGCGTTTCAGCAAAGCGCACGACATCGGGCGTATTGTCGAACTTGCCGCGATACATCAGGCCGCGCGTCCATGCGAAGATCGATGCGATCGGGTTGGTACTGGTCGCCTTGCCCTGCTGGTGCTGGCGATAGTGGCGGGTCACGGTTCCGTGCGCAGCTTCCGCTTCGACGGTCTTGCCGTCCGGGGTCATCAGCACCGAAGTCATCAGGCCGAGCGAGCCGAAGCCTTGAGCGACCGTATCGGACTGAACGTCACCGTCATAGTTCTTGCACGCCCAGACAAACTTGCCGTTCCACTTGAGCGCGCTGGCAACCATGTCGTCAATCAGGCGGTGTTCGTAGACAATGCCCTTTTCCTTGAACTGTTCGGCAAAACCTTCAGTGTCGAACACTTCCTGGAACAGGTCCTTGAAACGCCCGTCATAGGCCTTCAAGATCGTGTTCTTGGTCGACAGGTAGACAGGCCAACCAAGATTGAGGCCGTAATTGAAGCTTGCGCGCGCAAAATCGCGAATACTGTCATCGAGGTTGTACATCGCCATAGCGACCCCCGCAGACTTGAACTCATACACATCGAGATCAAGCGTTTCACCATTCTCACCATCGAACACGAGGCGCAGCTTGCCGGGGCCAGGGATCAACGTGTCGGTTGCGCGGTACTGGTCACCGAATGCGTGGCGACCGACCACGATCGGGTCAGTCCATCCGGGAACCAGACGTGGTACATTGTCGATCACGATGGGTTCGCGGAAGACAACACCGCCCAGGATGTTGCGGATCGTGCCATTGGGCGAGCGCCACATCTTCTTGAGGTCAAATTCCTCGACCCGCGCTTCGTCCGGGGTAATGGTGGCACACTTTACGCCAACACCATATTGCTTGATTGCATTGGCGGCATCGACGGTAATCTGGTCGTCGGTCTCGTCGCGCTTTTCGATCGACAGGTCATAATACTTCAGATCAATGTCGAGATAGGGCAGGATCAATCGCTCTCGGATCCACTGCCAAATAATCCTCGTCATTTCGTCGCCATCGAGCTCGACGACGGGGTTCTTCACCTGAATTTTCTGCATGTTTGCCCTATGAGTGTGTGCTGAAGTTCGACCTTAGGAGAATCCTGTTGGGGGGCTTTAGCAGAGGAGCGCGCAGGCGCAAGCAAGCCAATCAGCCGAAGCAACCGAGGCGCGGCAAAAACGAAAAGACCCGCCATCGCTGGCGGGCCTTTCAAGGGGTTTCGATGGTGGGCGTAGGAAGAGTTGAACTTCCGACCCCTGCGATGTCAACACAGTGCTCTACCACTGAGCTATACGCCCGAACCATCGGAACTGCCGCTGAGTCCTCAGCATCGGATGCGGCCTCTAGCCAAGGTCTCTGGAGGGTGCAAGCGATTCGCGGCGAATGCGGGTAATTGTTTCAGCCCGTGCGGCGCCTAGCCGACCGTCGAAAGGCCTTGCTGCTCTGCAAAGACCCGTTCCACTTCCAGCACCAGATCGCGCAGGTGAAAAGGCTTTGACAGGACCTTTGCATGAGGCTGTTCCCTGCTTGCTCGCAGCGAGACCGCAGCAAATCCCGTAATGAACATCACTTTTGTCTGTGGACTCACGTCGGCACAATGCTGCGCCAGTTCGATTCCATCCATTTCCGGCATAACGATGTCAGACAGCAGCAGATCGAATTCCTGCTCCTCCAGCAGCGGAACCGCAGCAGTACCACGATCCACGGTAACCACTTCATATCCCGCATTAACCAAGGCACGCTCAAGGTAGATGCGCATTGCCTCTTCATCTTCTGCGAGGAGGATTCGGGGCTTCTTTTGCTCAGTCATGTTCGGCGCGGTACACGCAAGTGATTAAAAAATCCTCCTCCGATATCAACGCGACCTACTTTGACACAGGGCTAAGCTATTGGCAGCCTATCTTATTAGTGACTCCACTGTACGAACCTGATGATTCGCCGCCAATCCGGGCTGCACCAACGCCACTTACTCCACTGAGCAAGCTGGTTCCGTTTACCATGTCAGAGCCCGGGGATGACGCCTTGCCGGTTCTGATAGCGGTTCCTCATGCCGGCAGAGCTTACACGGGCGAACTGCTCGCGCAGATGAGGGATCCGCAGGTTGTCATGAAGCGGCTCGAGGACCGCTATGTTGACGCGGTCGCCCTTGAAGCGATGCGGTGGGTCAAGGCGAGCCTGCTGGTCGCCCATGCGCCACGTGCGATGATTGATCTCAACCGTTCGTGCGAAGATGTCGATTGGACCATGGTTTCCGGACGAAAGAACGGTAAACCCCAGAACTCACTGGAAAACAGACGGGCTCGCAGCGGCCTTGGCCTAGTTCCACGGCGATTGCTCGGCCATGGTGAAATCTGGCGAGAGCACCTCACGCAGGAACAGCTTGATAGTCGCATTGAAGCGATCCACCGACCGTATCATCAGGCTCTCGGGAAAAGATTGGCGCAGATTCGCGACCAATGGGGCGCTGCGCTTCTGATTGATCTTCATTCGATGCCGCCCTTGCGTGCCCGCGATGAGGCAGCACGCGGCGCGGAATTTGTGATCGGTGACCGCTTTGGAGCGTCTTGCGATCCGAAAATCGTGCTGAAGGGGCAGGAGTTCCTCCAATCCCGCGGGCGACTTGTGGCGTACAACCGGCCCTATTCAGGCGGACATGTTCTTTCCGCCCATGGGCTCCCAAGGCACGGAATCCATGCTCTTCAGCTTGAAATCTGCCGTTCCATCTACCTGGATCCCGAACTTGATCAGCCGAACGAGAATCTTGCGGCGATCGGCCGCCTGGTCGGCGAATTGGCGCTGCAACTGGGAGAGGAGGTCGCGGTCATGGGAAGATCGGGCTTCTTCGCTCAGGCAGCGGAGTAGCCTTCCAGGTGTTCACAGCTCGCAAATCGTGCGAGGAATTCCGCAATAGGTTCTTGAAAACAATAAAAAACCACCTCGTGCACTGCACGAGGTGGCCAAGGTTCAGGGAGGATATGCGCCCGAGGGCGCACAATTCAGACCAGCTATGAGGGAGGCCAGTCCGAACTCCTCTAAGTTAGTCAGCGAATGTGAACCTTTCAAGTCCCTTAGATTCGCGTGAATAGCTTGCTTAATTTGCCGGCTGGTCCGCCCCAGGTGCCTGCATCACCGGTTGCGGTATCTTGCCCTGCTGGACCTGGCGGCCGAAGATCGTGCGCATCAGGTTCAGCGAGAACAAATGCGCATAGATGAGCACAAGCATCCCGTTCTTCTGGAGCTCAACAACCTGTTCGTCGCTCAGTTCGGCAATCTTCTTCTCATCGACCATGCGGAATCCGCGATAGACGAAGGGCTTGTCCGGATCACTGTTCTGGGTGATCGCGATCTCACCATCCATCAGGAGTCCCCGCTTCTCGAGTTCATCCATGAATGCCTTGGTGCGCTGACCGGCTTCTTCGAACTTCTGGCAAAAATCGAGCACGCCCTTGGTGTAGTCGGTCGGCTTGCCTTCGCCGTCGAACAGCTCCTGGCCGTCCTTGAAGTCGCCCACCACTTCAGCGGATGGGTCGAAGCAGAGTGACATCTCGTCGCTATCAGGACGCAGACGGGCGAGAATGAACGGGTAGCGGCGAGCATAGGCAGGAATATAAACCTGCTCCGTGAACTTGCCTTCGCTGTCGATGAAGACATTGACGCCTTCGTTCATCCCCATCAACGCGATCGGGAGCGGGTTTTCACCAGCTGTAAAGACGATCGGATAAGTGCGCTGGGCATCGATGAATTCATCAATCGTCAGCGGGATGGCGTGGGTCTCACCCACAAAGCTAGCATTGTCGAAGGTCTTGCTCTTCCAGGCCTTGTGATCGCGGCTGTTGAGTGGGAGCAGGTCTTTATAGAAAAGGGGCAAGTTCATCTGCGGCGCGCTGGCCATGAATTCTCTCCGTTTAGGGTGAGCCTGAGTGGCTGAAAAAATACGTTGCGATGCGCGGGCACCGCCTCCAGACCAAAAGTCGCAGGCGCTTTAGGCGTTCACAGCGCGCTAGGCAAGTCATCGCCGCCAACGGCGATCAGCTTTCCCGGATTGAGCAAGCCAGCGGGGTCCAACGCATGTTTGACGCTGCGCATGAGGTGGAGCGCAACAGGATCGTTAAGGCGGGCAAGCTCACCGATCTTCATCTGCCCGATGCCATGCTCCGCACTGATCGAGCCTCCCCATTGTGCAGTGAGGTCATAGACATAGGAGCTGATCGCCTTGCCTTCGTTCAGTTCCCATTCGCCGCGCACCGCGCCTTGCGGGGCCAGTACGTGAAAGTGGACGTTGCCGTCGCCCAAATGTCCGAAAGAGACACTGCGGGTGCCGGGGAACCGTGCCTCCACTGCTGGACCTGCCGTTTCAATGAAGTCGGGCATTGTGTCGACCGGAACGGAAATATCATGCTGCACTGCAGGCCCGATTTCCTTCTCAGCCGGTGCAACAGAATCGCGCAACAGCCAGAAGTCCTCGGCCTGCTTCTCGTTGGACGCAATGACAGCATCCTCGATTCCCCCGGAGTCTAGTTCTTCGGCCAGCTGCTCTTCGAGCTTCTCGCGCACTTGTTCTGTCTGTCCGGCGGTAATCACAAGCTCACTCAAGGTGTACCAGGCATGCGCACCTGTCAGCGGGCTGCGTGCATCTGGAAGGTGTTTGAGCACGCTTTCGAGGCAATGCGCGGGCATGACTTCGAACCCTTCCAGCTCTTCCGGCATCGCGCTTTCCAGCTTGAGCAAAAGCGCCCGCGCGGCATGGACCGAAGGCAATCCGATCCAGGCGACAACTCGATCCTTGATGGCCGGCAACAGACGCAAGGTCGCTCCGGTCACGATGCCCAGCGTTCCTTCCGAGCCAATCAGCAGCTGTTTCAGATCGAACCCCCGGTTGTCCTTCTTGAGAGGGGTAAGCGAGTCAAATATCTGGCCGTCAGCAAGTACGGCTTCAACTCCCAGCACCTGCGCGCGCATGGTTCCGTGGCGGAGCACCTGAGTTCCTCCGGCATTGGTTGAGATCAGCCCGCCGATAGTGGCTGAACCCTTGCCGCCAAGCGTCAGCGGAAAACGCAGCCCTTCCGCCTCAACGATGTCATGCAGGTTTTGCAAAACAAGCCCTGCATCGACCGTGATCTGCCTTGCAGTAACGTCAAAACTTCGCACTGTGTTCATCCGCCTCAGCGATAACAGCACAGAGTTTCCGGCGCTGTCCGGGGTCGCTCCACCGACCATTCCGCTATTGCCGCCCTGCGGTACAATCGGAACGCCATGCCGTGCGCAAAGCTTGATGAATTGCGAGACCTCTTTGGTCGACGCGGGCGAAGCGAGGCCCAGCGCCTTGCCAGTGAAGCGGCCACGCCAGTCCGTCAGCCAGGGATCAAGCAGGTCAGGATCGCAGGTAAAGCCGCGATCTCCGAGCAATTCGCGTGCTTGCGAGGTAAATTTGGAGGAATCGATCATGCGTCGGTGGCTATGCCATGCACCTCGGAGAGGTTCCAGCACAACCATAGGCCGATCAGACTTCCAGAAACTATCTGGTTGATTAAGGCGGCATTCAATTCCTGTCCCTATGACGGGTAGAAAGAAAACTGGTCCAAGAACCGGTTTATGAGGGCTTTGATGAATTCGCTGCTTGCCTGGTCTGGATCGGTTGCGCTTGCATTGCCGCTGCTGGCGGCCAATGCGCCTGCACCAGCAGTTCCAGATATTCTCGATGCCCCGGTCCAGCTTGATCCGCAATTCAGGCCCCTTACCAAATCCGAACAGTTGAGCGAGGAAGGCGATCGGCTTGAGGCGCTCTATCTGCCTCAGGTCCAGCACCAGGTGCGGATTGAGCAGCGCGTTGTCATCCGCATCTCACCCGCCGCCCGTGCCCCGCGCAGCAATCTCATGGCTGAGCAAACCCAACCGCGTGCTCCGCAACGCTTTGAAGAGCGCAAGATGGATGATTGCATTGCGCTCAAGGATATTTCGGGTGTCCAGCCAGGGAGCGGCAATCGGCTCGTCCTCTACATGGACGATCGGACCATGATAAGCGCACAGCTGGACAAGTCCTGTCGTGCGCGCGATTTTTACTCCGGCTTCTATGTTGAGCGGAATGAAGACGGGAAATTGTGTGTGGCGCGGGACAAGCTCCAGTCACGTTCGGGTCCCAATTGCGAACTCACCCGGATGCGCAGGCTGGTTCCGGTCGACACCTGATCCGCGCCAGCCGCGCCCGTGCTGCGGCGCACAAACTTGACTTTCAGCTCCTTTTCAGCGAATGGCGCGCTCAGCTTGCCGGGGCTTCCGGCGCATTTGTGACGGCGTCCTGCTACGCCTGACATCCGGACAATTTGATTAGCCTATGACTTTTGCCGATCTCGGCCTCTCTGACGAATTGCTGCAAGCGGTGGAAGCCGCTGGATATACCACGCCGACTGACATCCAGGCGCAGGCCATTCCGGCCATCCTGATGATGCGGGACCTGATCGGGATCGCGCAGACCGGCACGGGAAAGACCGCCAGCTTTGTCCTCCCCATGATTGACGTCATGGCTGCAGGCCGCAGGCGGGCTTTGATGCCGCGTTCGCTGATCCTGGAGCCGACCCGCGAGCTCGCTGCCCAGGTCGCGGAAAATTTCGAGAAATATGGCAAGAACCACGATCTCAAGATGGCGTTGCTGATCGGCGGTGTGCAGATGGGTGATCAATTGAAGGCGCTCGATGAAGGCGTGGATGTTCTCATCGCAACGCCGGGTCGGCTGATGGACCTGTTCGAGCGGGGCAAGATCCTGCTTAATGGGTGCGAGCTGCTGGTGATCGACGAAGCCGACCGGATGCTCGACATGGGCTTCATCCCCGATATCGAGTTCATCTGCGACAAGCTTCCTGCCACAAGGCAGACAATGCTGTTCTCGGCCACTATGCCGCCGCCAATCGAAAAACTGACAAAGAAGTTCCTGAGCAATCCGAAGCGGATTGAAGTGAGCCGGGCGGCGTCCACCAACAAGGATATCACCACGTTCAAGATCCCGGTCGAAAGCCGCAAGAAGCGCGAGACCTTGCGCTGGCTGTTGCGGCACGATCAGGTCGAGACCGCGATCATCTTTGCCAACCGCAAGACGACCGTGCGCGAACTCAACAAGAGCCTACAGCGCCATGGCTTTGCCAGCAGCGAGATCCATGGCGACATGGACCAGTCGAGCCGGATCAAGGAACTCGATCGTTTCAAGGCGGGTGAGGTGAATATCCTCGTCGCATCGGATGTCGCCGCACGCGGGCTCGACATCAAGGGCGTCTCCCACGTCTTCAATTTCGACACGCCGTGGCACCCGGATGACTATGTCCACCGGATCGGACGGACGGGCAGGGCAGGGGCCAAGGGCCGCGCCTTCACCTTCGTTGCCAAGGAAGATGCCGAGGCGATTGCCAATGTCGAGAAGCTGACCGGCAGCGCGATCAAGGTATTCGGCAAGGAAGACGTGCGGGTCGAACTGGCGGAAGAACCCGAGAAGTCCCGGAGCAAGTCCGAAGACAAGCCTGAGAAGCCAAAGACACGCAAGAGTGAGGTTGAGGGTGAGCCAGACACGAAGTCTGACAAGCCCAAGCGCGCACCCCGCAAGGCTCGGGACGCGAAGCCAGAGAAGCCAGAACGCAAGAGCAGCTCACGCCGCCGCGACGAGGACGATGAACCGGTGCAAGCAGGCGAATGGAACGGACCGAAGCCGAGCTTCCTCGATATCGGAGCGAGCTAACCCGGCCGCCTCACGCCTGCCCGAGGTCGTTTAGTAACTCAGTAAACCATGGCGTCGATGGATCGAAAGCCTTGCCGCCCTTGATCCGATCAAACTCAATCGCGCGCATGGCATTGGCGTGCTCCTCGTCCTCGCCGATCACGCCCGATTGTCCGCGCAGGGCCGCAGCAACGGCCAAATTCGTGCACTGCCTGATCAGCTCGAGATCAGCGGCGTTGGCAGGAGCTGAGCGAGAGAAATAGCCGCTTTTCTGGACCAGCACTTTCTCTGGGCCCAGTTCTTTTGCAAAGCGTTTGGCGAACCATTGCCCCGGATTGATTGTGTCGAGCTTCACATGACCGAACGGGTCTCGTGGGACTTCTTCGCCAGCGGCTTCCATCGCGGCGACGATCTCGATCAGCCCAGCGCCTTCGGAGATGAACAGGTTCACACCGTCCTGCTCGTCCATCACCGCGCTGAGACGCTCAGCTTCACGCGCGATCTCGAACGGGCGCTCGGGCACATAGACCCCGTGCACGTCCCAGCGCGCGGCTGCGTTCTCCGGCCATTCCGCGAAAGGCGCGCTCTTGACCCAGCGATGGTGCGCATCCGCGGTCGCGGCGGCAAGCCAGCCGCATTGTCGTCCCATCACTTCATGCACGATCAGCATGCGCGGATTGGCGGAATGCTCGGCGATAATGTTGCGGGCATAGACCGCACCTTGTTCCGCTGCGGTCCACGCGCCCAGCGACTGGCGGATCGGGATCACGTCGTTGTCTATTGTCTTGGGCAGGCCGACAACGGTCAGATCGTAGTCATTCTCCTGCAGATAGGCAGCGAGGCAGGCGGCTGCCGTGTTGGTGTCATCCCCACCAATAGTATGCAGAATATCGACCCCGTCGCGGGCCAGTTGTTCGGCCGCGACTTGCAATGGGTTTTCGCCCTCTCTGACGAGTCCGCGCTTTACGCAATCCTCGACATTGGTGAGCTTGACCCGGCTGTTGCCAATCGGGCTGCCACCGAAGGCGTGCAAGCGTCCAGCGGTCTCGCGCACCTTAACGGTCACTTCGACATATTCGCCCTTGAGAAGACCCGCATAACCGTTGCGGTATCCGATGATCCGTATGTCTGGCGCGACTTCGGTATATCGCTCGATCAGCCCTCCAACTGCGGAAGACAGACACGGAGCGAGCCCGCCTGCGGTCAACATGGCGACGGTTTTCTTAGTCATTGCTGTGTTTCTGCCAAGTTTCACGGCGCTTTGCCATGCGCATTCGAATGGCTCGGCCTTGCAGGCACTAGACGGCGGGTGCGTTAGTTTGAGCCAGCAGGTTCATTTGCCTCCGCGATTCGGAACGTTTCTTCCCATTTGTCGAAGTTCTTGCGGGCATCAGTCACAAAAGGTGATTTTCGGATAGCGCCCAACCACAAATCATGCACCAGGCGGCCGGGCTGGCGCATTGGCCGCTTGACCTGAACCAGCAAAATGACCCGCGGGTCGGGGGTATCGTTGGCGACCTCATGTTCGAAGCAATCGTCGAACACGATCCATTCGCCATTGCGCCAGCAGCGCTTCTCATCTTCGACTTCGATCCAGCAGTTCTCGTGATCTCGCGGGACGCTCACCCCCAGATGGCAGGTAATCAGGCCGCGCGAGACGCCGCGATGACGCGGGATCATTCCGCCAGCATCAATGATCGAGAAAAAGGCGGAGTTAAGGTCAGGCACTTGTTTGACGAGTTCGGCTGTACGCGGCGCGCGGGCACAATTCTCCGGTACTTCAAAGCCGTATCCGACGAGGAAGAACGACCGCCATTTGCCATCGCGCCCGGTGTTGCGATGGTCTGGCGAAAGCTCGCGCAGCGGTGGAATTGCGTCGCGATAGCGGATGATCGCCGCTGCTTCCTCTGCGATAACCTCCCAATTCTCCGCTAGCAGCTTTGTCCAGGGAAAGTGTTTCTCATCAAGGACGGGCTCAACCGGGATCTTCGAGCTCGCTGTGCTCAGCCGGTCGATATACTTACGCAGCTTGGTGCCCGCACGGATCACCCACGGCCTGGTTTCCGGGCCTTTCATGTATTCAGGTGTATCGTCCATCGGCCGGGGGCTCCGCTGGATTGTCGCGTTATTCAACCGGCAAGAAGTCCGGAACTGAGAGGTAACGCTCTCCAGTGTCGTAATTGAAGCCGAGCACGCGCGTTCCGGCCGCCAGATCGGGTAATTTTTGCGCGATGGCAGCGAGTGTCGCACCCGATGAAATACCTACCAGCATCCCTTCCTCGCGCGCGGCGCGGCGGGCCATTTCCTTCGCGTCCTCTGGATCGACAGCGATCGCGCCATCAATCGACTGGGTGTGCAAGTTTCCGGGAATGAAGCCCGCGCCAATGCCCTGGATTGGGTGAGGGCCGGGCTGGCCGCCGCTGATGACAGGCGAGAGCGTCGGCTCAACCGCATAGGCCTTCATCGCGGGCCATTCTGCCTTGAGCGCTTCCGCGCAGCCGGTGAGGTGTCCGCCCGTGCCAACGCCGGTTATCATCACGTCGATCGGAATGCTGGCAAAATCGGCAAGGATTTCTTTCGCCGTCGTGGCGATGTGGACCTTGTAGTTCGCCTCGTTGTCAAACTGGCTGGGCATCCATGCACCCTCGGTCGATTCGACCAGCTCCTGCGCGCGCTCGATCGCGCCCTTCATGCCCTTTTCCTTGGGCGTCAGGTCAAAACTGGCACCATAGGCGAGCATCAGGCGGCGACGTTCCAAAGACATCGATTCGGGCATGACAAGCACGAGCTTGTAGCCCTTGACCGCGGCCACCATCGCCAGGCCGATGCCGGTGTTGCCGGATGTCGGTTCGATGATTGTCCCGCCGGGCTTGAGCGCGCCGGAGCGTTCCGCATCCTCGATCATGGCAAGGCCGATACGGTCCTTGATCGACCCGCCGGGATTGGCGCGCTCGCTCTTGATCCAGACCTCATGGTCCGAAAACATGCGCGACAAGCGGATGTGGGGGGTATTGCCGATGGTTTCGAGGATGGATGCGGCTTTCATGTCAGGCTCCTCAATGCTTGTGTCGATTGTCTTCTAGCAACTGATCAGGCGGATCGAAAGTTTTGGTCGTCCTCAGAACCGGAAAAACCCGACTCCACAACGCTACGGTGACGATCGCACCCACGCCTCCGGCGACGACCGCCGCGACAGGGCCAATCGCAAAAGCGAGGCTGCCTGAAAAGAAGTCACCGCCTTCATTGGATGCGCTGATGGTCAGCTGGCTGACAGAGGAAACGCGCCCGCGTTTGTCATCAGGAGTATGAAGCTGGATCAAGGATTGCCGAATGTAGACGCTGAACATGTCTGCCGCGCCGACAATGAACAGCATGGCGAGGCTCAAGGGCATGGATTTCGAGAGTCCGAAAATGACTGTGGCCACACCGAAGACAAACACCGCAAACAACATTTTCGGGCCGACATTGTTCTTGAGCGGTCGGAACGAGAACCATGCGGCGGTCAATGCCGCGCCGACTGCCGGGGCCATCGCCAGCTGTGCGAGGCCTTGCTCGCCGACCTCGAGGATGTCGCGCGCGAAGACCGGGAACAGCGCCGTGGCACCTGCAAGAAACACCGCGAACAGGTCAAGCGTGATTGAGCCCAGTACCATCTTGTTTTGAACGACATAGCGCAGCCCGTCGACAATCCGGCCAATCGGGCGAACATCCTTGCGCATCGGCGGCTGCGGGACCCTGCCGATAAAGCTCAAGGCAACGAAGCCCAGCAGAAACAGGGCGCTTGCAACGGCATAGGGCAGGGCAGGCTCTATCGCGTAGAGATAGCCGCCCATGGCAGGGCCTGCGATCATTCCGACCTGCCACGAGATCGAGGATAGAGCGATGGCGTTGGGCAGGACTTTCTTCGGAACAAGGTTCGGCGCGAGCGCTGACATTGCTGGCCCGGTAAAGGTTCTGGCAATGCCGAGGACCACGGCAACGCTGAACAGAACCAGCAGGCTTATCCCGCCCGTCCAGGTAAACCATGCCAGAACGGCGGCACAAACCAATTGTAGCAGGATCGTCAGACGGCCAAGGTTGCGGCGGTCAAAGCGGTCAGCCGCCAGCCCTGAGAACGGTGTCAGCACAAACAGCGGAACGAACTGGAGCAAGCCAATCAGCGCGAGCTGGCCGGAGGCCTCTGCCACACTCATCCCGGCGTCGCGTGCGATGTTGTAGGTCTGCCAGCCGATGATGAGCATCATCGCGTATTGCGCAAGATTGGTGGTCAGGCGGCTCATCCAGTAGGCGCGGAAATTCGCGATCTGGAAGGGGTGCGATGCTTCTGGAGCAGCGGTTTTGGCGGAGCTTGTCACTCCGAACGCCATGGCAGCGAGCAAGCGGTCTGCCAAGCAATCAGTTCAGGCACCCTCCGCCAGCTGAACAAAAAAGGGCGCTCGAAAGCGCCCTGTCTCTTCATCTTTGTGTGCGGCCTTTTATCGCGGACGGCGCAGGCGCGGATTGGGCTGGAGTGTATCAATAATCGCCATGAAATCGTCGAGACGGATGATCCGCTCAAACTGGAAGCCGGCACGATCGTCATGCGCCCAGATCACATAGGCTTCGATCCGGCCAACAACAGGCAAGCGAATGATCACGCGGTCACCGCGCTGCAGCCCTTCACCATTGTCGACCATGAAGCCGTGCGCTGAGATGTTGGCGATATGCAGGTTCATATCGCCATGGCGAAAATGTTCGACAATCGCAGGAAAGTCGACGGGATGACGTGCGGCACGGCGCAGGTCCGTTACGCTAAGATTTGCTCCGGCTGACACAGTCAACGACCCTCCATTATTCCTTTCACTGAATGCCTAATGCACCAGAAAGGCTGACAATTGGTAAAGCCGAATTGAGAAAAACGCCGGAGCGGTTTGCGCCCGGCTGTGCGGGTTGTGCGTCGAGCCTTCTCAGCGCGTAATGAGGCCGTGCTTTTTCTTGCCCAGGCTAAGCCTCATTTGCGAGCCGTGCTCGGGCAGGATCAGAAAACCGGGATCGGTGACCGTAGTGTCATCAAGCCTGACAGCGCCTTCGGCGATCTTGCGCTTGGCTTCGCCGTTTGACGTGGTGAAGCCGAGCTCAGTCAGCGCAGCACCCACGCGGATGCCTTCTTCGCCAACCGCCAGCGTGGGGAGGTCTTCACCCGCACCGCTGCCGGCAAATGTCTCGCGCGCGGTTGCCTCGGCCGCCCTGGCGGCATCTGCTCCGCGGACCATCGCGGTCACGGCATTGGCAAGCACGACCTTGGCTTCGTTGATTTCTGCCCCTTCGAGCGCTTCGAGCCGTGCGATCTCGTCAAGCGGCACGTCTGTGAACAGCCGCAGGAAACGGCCGACATCGCGGTCGTCCGTGTTGCGCCAATATTGCCAGAAATCGTACGCCGGCAGCTGCGCTTCGTTGAGCCAGATTGCGCCGGATACTGACTTGCCCATCTTCTGTCCGTCGGAGCGCGTGATGAGCGGGGCAGTCAGACCATAGACCTCGCTCCCGTCAATCCGCCGGGCCAGCTCAATCCCGTTGACGATATTGCCCCATTGGTCGCTGCCGCCCATCTGCAAGCGGCAGTCGTAATCTCGTGCAAGCTTGAGATAATCATACGCTTGCATTATCATGTAGTTGAATTCGAGGAAGGTCAGTGGCTGCTCGCGGTCGAGCCGCAGTTTGACCGAATCGAACGTCAGCATGCGGTTTATGGTGAAATGCGGTCCTACGTCGCGCAGCAGCTCGACATAGCCGAGCTTAGAGAGCCAGTCGTCATTGTTGATGAGAAGCGCGCCTGTTTCGCTGTCATCGAAGCGCAGGATCCGTTCGAAAGTGCCCTGGATACCAGCGATGTTGTTGGCAAGCTTCTCGTCAGTCAGCAATTGCCGAGTCTCATCGCGCCCGGAAGGGTCGCCGACCTTGGCCGTCCCGCCGCCCATGATCACAATCGGACGGTGGCCTGCGTCCTGCAGCCGCTTCAACAGCATGATAGAGGCAAGATTGCCAATATGTAGCGAAGGCGCAGTCGGATCAAACCCGACATATCCGGTGATGACCTGCTTGCTGGCAAGCGCATCCAGCGACTCCGGATCGGTGACCTGATGAATATGGCCGCGCTCTTCCAAAAGGCGCAGAAGTTCTGATTTGTAAGTGCTCATTTCGGTCGCAGCCTCTAGCAGCGCTTGAAGCTGTGCGTAAGCCTCTTGCTTGGGCCTTCGCACAATCTTAGGCAGTTGAGCTATGGAAAACCTGATCCTGCATCCCGATTGCGCCGATGGGCCGATCCATTCGGCCAGCGCTGCGCTAGAGGCCACTTTCACTGGTTGCCGCGCGACATTCAAGCTTGAAGGCGATATCTCGGCTATCAAAGTGCCCAAACGAGATGATCCGGAACGCACGGACAATCTGTGGAAGACGACCTGCTTCGAGATTTTCTGGCAGCCCGATGGCGGCAGCTATTACCGCGAATTCAATCTTTCGCCTTCGACGCGCTGGGCCGCGTATGATTTTGACGACTTCCGCGAGAGTATGCGCGATGCACCGGCCGAGAGCGTTGCGATCACCTGCACACGCGATGCGGGTCAACTGGTGCTTGAAGCAGACATTGCTTCGGAATTGCCAGTGCCATCCGACGTCGCCCTCAATGCGATTGTCGAAGATGAGCAAGGCAATATCCAGTTCTGGGCACTCGCCTTTCCCGAAGGCAAGCCGGAATTTCACAGCGAGACCTGCCGTCAATTGCGCGTGGAGAAAGGCTGATGGCGATGAAATTCGGGATCGACCGCCTTTTGAGCGAGCCGGAGCTTCGCAAGCCGCTCGAAGGCAAGCGGATCGCGCTGGTCGCGCACCCGGCGAGCGTTACTGCTGACCTTACCCATTCGCTCGACGCACTGATCGCGGTAGGAGTGAACGTGACCGCCGCTTTCGGGCCGCAGCATGGCCTGAAGGGCGATAAGCAGGACAATATGGTCGAAACCGCGGACGAGATCGATCCGCATTACGGCATTCCGATCTTCAGTCTCTATGGCGAGGTCCGCCGTCCGACCGGCCAGATGATGTCATCTGCTGACGTGTTCCTGTTTGATTTGCAGGATCTCGGCTGCCGCATCTACACCTTCGTGACCACGCTCCTTTACCTGCTGGAAGAGGCGGCCAAGGCGCGCAAAACCGTTTGGGTGCTCGATCGCCCGAACCCGGCAGGCCGCCCTGTTGAAGGGACGCTGCTGATTCCCGGTCACGAAAGCTTTGTTGGCGCGGCCCCCATGCCGATGCGGCATGGCCTGACCATGGGCGAAATGGGCCATTGGTTTATCGAGCACTTCGATCTCGATGTCGATTACCGCGTTATCGACATGCACCACTGGCTGCCCGAGGCTGGTCCCGGCTATGGCTGGCCGACCGACCGGATATGGATCAACCCGTCACCCAATGCTGCCAACCTCAACATGGCGAGGACCTACGCCGGGACGGTCATGCTGGAAGGTGCAACCTTGAGCGAAGGCAGGGGAACCACCCGACCGCTCGAAGTGCTGTTCGGTGCGCCAGATGTGGATGCGAAAGCGGTGCTTGCCACGATGCACAAGCTGGAGCCGGAATGGATGACAGGTTGCGCCATCCGCGATTGCTGGTTCGAGCCGACCTTCCACAAGCATGTTGGCCAACTCTGCAATGCGCTTATGATCCATGCCGAGGGACCGCATTACACGCACGA
This sequence comes from Altererythrobacter sp. GH1-8, assembly GCF_043702085.1. Taxonomy (GTDB): domain Bacteria; phylum Pseudomonadota; class Alphaproteobacteria; order Sphingomonadales; family Sphingomonadaceae; genus Erythrobacter. The sequence continues at coordinate 2,111,142 of NZ_CP171690.1, forward strand.
CCTGTTCCGCCCCTGGCGTTTGCAGGCGCTCGCCTTCAAAGCGATCCGCGTGCTTTATCCGAACTACGAATTGTGGCGGGGCAAGGACTTCAAATACGAATACACCAATGATGTCCTCGCCATCGATGTCATCAATGGCGGTCCGGCATTGCGCGAATGGGTCGATGATCCGGCGGCCTTGCCGGGTGATCTCGATGCGCTAGCGAGCAATGACGAAGCGAGCTGGATTGCAACGGTGAGAGACCACCTGCTGTACTGAGGAAAGGGACAAGCGACATGGCGACAATTCTGATTACCGGAGCCAATCGCGGGATCGGCCTGGAGCATACGCGTCAGGCGCTTGCTACTGGCGACACAGTAATTGCGACTTGCCGTCATCCTGAGAGCGCTGCGGAGCTTGCGGATCTGGCGGACAAATATGGCGATAATCTGCGGATCGAAGAGTTCGACGTCACCAGCGGCGAATCCGCTTGCGCGCTGGTCGGGAGGCTGGACGGCACTCCGATCGATGTCCTGATCAACAATGCGGGTTACCAGGGGCCGGGCACGTGGAACGTCGAAGCTAATTTTCAGGCTCTCGGGAGCATCGATTACGACATCTGGCGTGATATCCTCGAGATCAATTTGCTCGGCGCAATGCGGGCGACAGAAGCGCTCAAAGACAATGTCGCGGCGAGCGATCGGAAGGTGATCATCATGATGAGCTCCGACCTCGCATCGATTGGCCGCAACACGATTGGAACCACGCATTCCTACCGGACGAGCAAGGCCGCGCTCAACATGCTCGCCAAGGGGCTGGCGGTTGATCTGGAGAAGGAAGGGGTGACTGTGGTTGCACTCTCACCCGGCTGGACTCAGACCGATATGGGCGGGCCCAAAGCGATCTGGACTGTGGAGGAAAGCGTGACCAATCAGCGCAAGGTCATCGCAGGGCTTGGGCTGGAGGACAGCGGCAAGTTCTACAATCTCCAAGGCGAGGAACTGCCCTGGTAGCAGGCTGCCCTAATCGTCGTTCGTTTCGAGCAGGTCAGGCCGTTTGAAACGGATGTAATCCTGCGTTTCAGGGTCCCATTGGAAAGCGACGCCGGGTTCTTCATCGATCAAATGCAGCCAGCGATCATCCTTGTTAAGGACGGTACCCAAGGCAATGTATTGAAACGGGGTTTCAAGCTCTTCGTCCTGCTCGACGAGTTCGGGAAGCCCGCGCAATCGCCAGCCGCTATCGGGAAACTCATCACCCTCGCGGGTCATGTCCGGCGGCTCACGGTAGAGATAGTCGACATGGCTGCGGCCTTCGAGCACGCAGGTGTCGACAAAGCAGCGATCCCAGTATTCGCGGCGAGGTGGGGTTTCGGGGCGCGGGTTGCCTTTTGAAAACGCGGTTGAGATCACATGCGTCAACGGCACCGCGACCGGCATTCCCGCTTCGATCAGCGGCATGTCCGCAGGATCGCTATCGAGCGTGCCGAAGACCATGCCGTCCTCGATGCGTTCGATCAGGACCCACATCCGCTCCGCATCGTACTTGGTCTCGCCTGTCGTCTGGCGAAAGATCGCCTTTACACCATCGCCGGGTTTAAGCGCTGCCAGCTCTGCCTCATGCGGCATTTCGAACGTGTAAGGCGCTTCCGCCGCTATCGGGCGGGGATCATTAAGCGCAATGCATGGGGGAAGCCCTGAGATGTCTAGTGCCCCTGTTTCCGGCTCAGTTCGCGCATCGCATCGTCAAGCCCGTCGAGCGTTAGCGGGTACATGCGGTCGTTCACCAGCTGTTTCATGATCTTGGTCGACTGCGAATAGGACCACTGCTTTTCCGGTACCGGATTAAGCCACACAGTCGCCGGATAGGTGTTGGTGACGCGCTGCATCCAGATGCCGCCCGCTTCCTCGTTCATATGCTCGACACTGCCGCCGGGGTGGGTGATCTCGTAAGGGCTCATTGCCGCATCACCGACAAAGATCACCTTGTAGTCATGCCCGTATTTATGGAGCACATCCCAAGTCTTGGTGCGCTCCTGCCAGCGGCGCTTGTTGTCCTTCCAAACGCCTTCGTACAGACAGTTGTGGAAGTAGAAAAACTCCAGGTTTTTGAATTCTGTAGTGGCGGCACTGAACAGTTCTTCGCAAAGCTTGATGAAAGGGTCCATCGAACCGCCGACATCGAGAAACAGCAGCAGCTTTACGGCATTGCGCCGTTCGGGGCGCATATGGATGTCGAGCCAGCCTTGCTTGGCGGTGCCTTCGATAGTTGCATCGAGATCGAGTTGGTCGGGATTTCCTTCACGGGCAAAACGCCGCAACCGGCGCAAGGCCATCTTGATATTGCGGGTGCCGAGTTCCTTGGTGCTGTCGAGGTTCCTGAACTCGCGCTTTTCCCAGACCTTGATCGCACGCTTGTGCTTGCTTTCCCCGCCAATCCGCACCCCTTCAGGATTGTATCCGGAATGGCCGAAAGGTGAGGTTCCGCCTGTGCCGATCCATTTATTGCCGCCTTCGTGGCGCGTTTCCTGTTCTTCCAGCCGCTTCTTGAGCGTATCCATGATCTCGTCCCAATCGCCGAGAGACTTGATCGCTTCCATCTCTTCAGGCGTCAGGAATTTTTCCGCGACAGCCTTCAGCCAGTCTTCCGGAATTTCGACCGGGTTCTGGCCGTAATCGGTGAGGATACCCTTGAAAACCTTCTGGAACACCTGGTCGAACCGGTCGAGCATACCTTCGTCCTTCACGAAGGTTGCGCGGCTGAGATAGTAGAACGCTTCGGGCGTTTGCTCGATCACATCCTTGTCAAGCGCCTCGAGCAGAGTGAGGTGCTCCTTGAAGGAGGCGCCAATACCAGCCGCGCGCAATTCATCGACGAAGTTGAAGAACATGACTCATGGCATAGCGCGCATGACGGTTCCGCGCCAGCCTGACGCGACGTCAAGTCGCCATGTGAATTCGCGATGTATTCGCCATGTGTATTCGCCATGTGTACTTAAGTCTTTGCTAACCACATTGGCTTACCCCGATAGCGCTTACAAAACCGGGGGATCGCGCGGCATGAAGCCGAGCCATGTCGAAACAAACCAAGCCAGCGCCCTGGACATGATCCCGGAGAAATGCGGCGAAGTGACCGTTGGCTGCACCGACGTGGCCGGGATCGTGCAATCCGTCATTGCTTCTTCCGAAAGACTGCGCGCCGAGCATGATGCGTTGTCGGGCACTGTAAGGGCGCTGGAGGCGGACCAGGCCAAGGTCGCCGATGCGAGCGATGAAGCCCGGATGCTCTCTGAGAAGGCGATTGAGCGCCTGGGGCAGGGCACCACTCTGATCCAGAACTCGCTGCTTGAGATCAATTCGCTGCTCACGCTGGTTGACGCGATGGCTCAACATGTGACGGGGTTTGCAGCAGCGATGGACCAGGTCCGGCGCAGCGCACAGGATATCGACCAGATTGCTGAAACCACTAATATTCTGGCTCTTAACGCCACCATCGAAGCCATGCGAGCAGGCGAGGCGGGCCGGACATTTGCGGTGGTCGCAAACGAAGTCAAAAGCCTCGCGAACGATACCCGCAAGGCAACTGAGGAAATTTCCGCGACAGTGAACACGCTCGGCGAAGAAGCCGCGCAGGTGATCGGCCAGATCGAAGCAGGTTCGCGTGCCAGCGCTTCGGCCAAATCCAGCGTTGGCGAGATTGAGCGCGCGATCAGCGAAGTGGGCGAACTGGTCGAGGAAGTGGACAAGCAGAACGAACAGATCGCGCAGGCAACCGGCACGATCAGCGGTCATGTGGCTCAAGTCCAGCAGGTGATGAGCAGTTTCGACGGTGCGGCCAAGGACAACGAGGCGAAGCTTGCAACCGCGCATCAACGGATGGAGGAGCTGGAGCTTACGGCGAGCGAGATGTTCGACCGCATGGTCCATGCAGGCCTCTCGCCGCGCGATGAAGCGATGGTTGAACTGGCCAAGGACGAGGCGCAATCGCTCAAGCACAGTATTGAACAGGCGATCGCAGACGGAGCGCTCTCGCAAGACGATATCTTCGACCAGAATTACATTCCGGTCGAAGGGACCAATCCGCAGCTTTACCGCACGCGTTTCTCAGAGTGGGCCGATGCGAATATTCGTCCGCAGTTTGACCGGATGGAGCAGATGTCGCATGAGATTATTGGCGGTGTCTGTACCGATATGAATGGTTGGTTGCCGACCCATTCCTCGGCTTTTTCGCGCCAGCCAACGGGCGATTTCGAGCATGACAATGCGTATTGCCGCAACGGCATCAAGTATCTCGCCGGCGTCGACCGCATGGCGAAGCGCAGCAAGGCAGATTACATGATGGCGGTCTATCGTTCCGAAGCGAGCGCAGGAGGCTATCAGGTTGTCCGCAATGTCTACGTCCCGCTCGTTATCAGCGGCCGGCGTTGGGGCGATTTCGAGCTCGCTTATGCGTTCGACTGAGCCAAGCGGAAGCAATTAGCTCGGATTGCGGCGCGCCATGAAGGCGAGCCGTTCGAACATCATCACATCCTGCTCGTTCTTGAGAAGCGCGCCATGCAGCGGCGGGATGGCGGAATTGGGGTTTGCATCCTGCAGCACCTCTACCGGCATGTCCTCATTCAGCAGCAGCTTGAGCCAGTCGAGCAGCTCGCTGGTCGAAGGCTTCTTCTTCAGGCCCGGCACGTCACGCAGCTCATAGAAGATTTCCATCGCCTTGGTGACGAGGTTCTTCTGGATGCCGGGATAATGCACTTCGATGATCTCGCGCATCGTGTCGCGGTCCGGGAACTTGATATAGTGAAAGAAACAGCGGCGGAGGAACGCATCGGGCAGTTCCTTCTCGTTGTTCGAGGTGATGACGACGATTGGCCGCTCTTTGGCTTCGATCCGCTCATGCGTTTCGTAAACATCGAAGCTCATCCGGTCGAGTTCCTGCAGCAGGTCGTTCGGGAATTCGATATCAGCCTTGTCGATTTCATCGATCAAGAGAACCGGGAGCTGCGGCGAAGTGAATGCCTCCCACAGCTTGCCCTTCTTGATGTAGTTCGAGATGTCGTGGACCCGCTCATCACCCAGCTGGCCGTCGCGCAGGCGCGCGACCGCGTCATATTCGTACAGGCCTTGCTGCGCCTTGGTGGTCGACTTGATGTTCCATTCGATCAGCGGCGCGCCCACAGCCTTGGCGATCTCATGCGCAAGCACGGTCTTGCCGGTCCCGGGCTCGCCCTTCACGAGGAGCGGACGCCGCAGCAGCACCGCTGCATTGACCGCAACTTTCAGGTCTTCGGTCGCGATGTAAGAGCTGGTGCCTTCAAAGCGCGTGGTCTCGGTCATGCGGTTCCCTTGAGTAGTAACTTGCAACTTGACGTGAGCGTTAGGGCGAGCCGTCGCAAGAGGCAAGGGTGCTGTCGCGTAAACCACGCACGTCTGAAGCAAATGCTCAGTCCCGTTTCACCGGCTCGCAAGGTGCGCCCTCGAAATCGACGCGTGGGTCGATGACGTAGCCTTCGTTCTCCTCATCGCCGATCTGCACGCGGTAGGGCGGGGCGGGTTCATCGCGCAGGAAGGCGCGGAGGTCTGCCCGGACGTGGCAGCTGTCGAGGAAATCATTGTGTCGCAGGTAACCATCCGCTTGCGATGGTCCTGTCTCGACCATGGCAAGCCCCTGACGCGGCGCGGTCAGGTGGCAATTGCCATCCTTTCCGAGCGCTCGGCGGGCATAAACCAGGTCGAACTCGCAGCTCGTCGTGCCGAGCCGGGCATAGCCATTCACGGTGCGCGACGCTCGCAGCGCCTTGTCTTCCTGTGAAGCATAGATCAGCAGTTGCCGTTCCCGGCCCAGCATTTGATCCACCGCGCCGCCGATCCTAAGGGCCTGATCACGGTCAAAGTCTGGAGAAGCGAGCACAATGCGCTTGATCACTCCAGCCCGCGCGGCTGACAATTCGTCGAGAGCTATTACGGAAGCTATGCCCGCTTGCGCGCCCATCGAGTGAGTCACCAGCGTTATGTCGTCTGCAAGGATCGTCAGGACGCCCAGGGCTTCGACGATGTTGTCCTGCGCCCAGCCGATGCTGGCTTGATCCAGCAGATAGTCCTGCGCCTTGTTGCGAGATGGCCAATGCATGACCACCAGCGGAATGTCCTCGCCTGCCAGTGCACGCACTTCAGCGGCATCCTTGTGCGCTTCTTCAAAGCTGGTGGCATAGCCGTGGATGAAGACAATCAATCGGCGATCCGGAGCGGCATTGACCGCGTTCTCGATGGCCACGAACCAGTCTTCATCCGAATGCTTGGCAAGGCTGGGCGGCTGCGCATCGCCTTCGATCAGCTCATATGTGCCGCTTCCATAGGTTTCGTCGGGGTGACGGTACGGCGCGAGTTTCAACCCACCATCCCGGCAATCGGGGATAGCGGTGGAGTGGAAGAAAAATTGCAGTTTGGCCTCGTCCGCCGGTGCGCTGACCGGCACATTGGCGCAGCCCTCCACCAGCGGCGCAGGGTCTGGCGGTTGCAGCGCGCATCCGGCGAGGAGCGCTGCGGACAGGGCAGCAGCAAGAAGGTTGCGCAGCTTCATAGTCGATCGATTGAAACAAGAATAACTGACGTTAGCTGCGCAAAAAGCACTGTAATTGTGGCGCCCTTCCAGCGTTCGCTTGCCCCCTTCATGCCTCGATCCCAAGTCTTTTTGCCGATAATCCAGGTTGTAAGAATGCTCAGCGCAATCGTTACAATTCCGCTCATGCCCATGAACACCATCACAATTCCGAACAGCACAACCGATTGCACCAGGAATGCAGCGGTGAACCAGACTATCGGTATGGGCCGATAGCTCGCATCGGGATTGTGCCAGTCAGGTAGCGCCGTGTCAGGCCGCGCAATCCGCCGATCGCCTGCCATGACATCGCCGTCATTATCCCTATTTGGGTCTTCCTGCGGATCAGGCATCAATTGCTCGGATATCTATGCCAAACGCCTGACACGCTCGGAAAAAGCAGAGTGCAATTCGTTGAGCTTTTGAGCGAGCCATTGATGCTGTCTTGTCCAATCATCTCGATCTTCGGGAGAGGCGTCTAGGGTGACGGTAATTCTGCAATCCTGTCCAGCAGGTAGTAAATCCCAAAACAGTTTGTAGCCCAACTCAGCCTCGATCTCCGACTTCATCTCTTCGAGCTGGGCAAAGCGGTCCTTCGCCTTAGCACCTGTGATATAAAGTTCCGCTCTGATGTATTTTTCCCAGATTTGCATGACGGTCGCCAACACGAATCCGGTCCGCCCCACAGGGTAGTTCATCCAGTTTTGTGCTTGAGGCGTCCTTTGTCCCGAGATTGGACCCCGTTGTGCCTCCAACACCGTGTGAAATGCATCCCAGTAATCTCTCTGAAGCAGCTTTGTCTCCGACAACTCCGAGTCATCGATTGCCTGGGCTGCCTTGTGGACAGCCTTAGACCAATCATTGGGCTTCGACACGATGTTGAACTTAGGCGCTGCTGGTGATTCTCCGATCTTCCATAACTCAACCTCCAAACCGAAAAATCGAAAGCTGGTATCAGTGATCCGGTTCAGCCAGTCGAGCGTGGAGCGGTGCTCTTCTGTGAAGCTCGCCGCAATCCAGACAATAGTCACCGCTTCTAGTCCAGAAGCATAGGTCAGCAACTGTCCGAGATGAGTATGATCGGTCTTTTCGAGCTGGTTCTCGATCAGAACCCAGCTGTCGTTAGCCAAATCCTTACATAGAATATCAGCTCGGAATGGTCCCACCGGGCGCTCAGTTGCTTCGACTTCCAGATTTAGCGCAAGCGTTTCTGCCAGCACATTGAGGTTCTCATCTCGAGCAAGCCAAGGCGTAAAATCAGTTGCTTCGGACTTCCAGATGTCGCGCAGTTCCACGCGGACAAGACGACCGAGAGTCTGGGTCACATTGAACTCCTCAAATCAAGCATCGATCAGATCGCGGTCGATGTCGCTCGCGTGGTTCTGGATGAAGTTGAAGCGGTGCTCCGGGTTGCGGCCCATCAGCTCGTCCACCAGCCGCTTGACCGCCGCGCGGTCTTCGAATTCCTGTGGCAGAGTAATCCGAATGAGGCTGCGGCTTTCCGGGTTCATGGTCGTCTCGCGCAGCTGTTGCGGGTTCATTTCGCCCAGGCCCTTGAACCGGGAGACTTCGACCTTCTTGCCCTTGAATACCGTTTCTTCCAGCTCTGCGCGGTGGGCATCGTCACGCGCATAGCGGCTCTCCTTGCCGGCCGTCAGTTTGTACAGCGGAGGCTGGGCAAGATAGAGATGCCCCTGGCGGACCACTTCTGCCATTTCCTGAAAGAAGAATGTCATCAGCAGCGTCGCGATATGCGCGCCGTCTACGTCGGCATCGGTCATGATGATGATGCGGTCATAGCGCAGATTGCTGGGGTCGCAGTCCTTGCGCGTCCCGCAGCCCATCGCGAGCGAGAGGTCGGCAATTTCAGAGTTCGCGCGGATCTTGTCGGCGGTCGCACTGGCTACGTTCAGGATCTTGCCGCGGATCGGCAGGATCGCCTGCGTCTTGCGGTTGCGCGCCTGCTTGGCCGAGCCGCCTGCGGAGTCCCCCTCCACGATGAACAATTCGGTCTCGCCTTCGCCGTCTCCCGAGCAATCCGTGAGCTTGCCGGGCAGGCGCAACTTCTTCGCATTGGTTGCGCTCTTGCGCTTGATCTCGCGCTCCTGCTTGCGGCGCAGGCGCTCGTCCATGCGCTCCATCACCTGGCCAAGCAGCGCCTTACCGCGCTCCATATTGTCGGTGAGAAACAAGTCGAAGGAATCGCGCACCGCGTTCTCGACCAGCCGGGTCGCCTCGGGCGAGGTCAGCCGGTCCTTGGTCTGCGACTGGAATTGCGGGTCGCGGATAAAGACCGAGAGCATGATTTCTGCCCCGCTCATGACATCGTCGGCGGAGATGTCCTTGGCTTTCTTCGCGCCGGTCAGTTCTCCAAAGGCCCGCAGCGCCTTGGTCAGCGCGGCGCGCAGGCCTTGCTCATGCGTCCCGCCATCGGGCGTCGGGACAGTGTTGCAGTACCAGCTGGTTGAGCCGTCCGAGTAGAGCGGCCAGGCAACCGCCCATTCGACCCGGCCCTTTTCCTCGGGGAAATCGGCGCGCCCGGTAAAGGGTTGCGTAGTTACGCATTCGCGTGTCCCGATTTGCTCGGCCAGATGGTCAGCAAGGCCGCCCGGAAACTTGAATACGGCCTCTGCGGGCACGTCTTCGCTTGTGAGGCTGTCCGCACATTTCCAGCGGATTTCGACGCCTGCGAACAGGTATGCCTTGGAGCGGGCGAGCTTGAACAGACGATGCGGCTTGAACTGGCGGTCGCCGAAGATTTCCTCGTCTGGCGTGAAGGTGACCGTTGTGCCGCGCCGGTTGGGCGTTGGGCCAAGCTCTTCCAGCTTGCCCAGCGTCTGGCCACGCGCAAACTCTTGCGCGTAGAGCTGGCGGTCGCGCGCGACTTCGACGCGGGTGTGGCTGGAAAGCGCATTGACGACGGAGACGCCGACGCCGTGCAGGCCGCCCGACGTCGCATAGGCCTTGCCGGAAAACTTGCCGCCCGAGTGCAGGGTCGAAAGGATCACTTCCAGTGTGGACTTACCCGGAAACTTCGGATGTTCATCAACCGGGATGCCGCGGCCATTGTCGCTGATCGACAGGCGATTGCCTTCCTCCAGCTTTACCTCGATCCGGGTCGCATGGCCTGCGACCGCTTCGTCCATGGCGTTGTCGAGCACTTCAGCGGCGAGATGATGCAGCGCGCGGTCGTCCGTGCCGCCGATATACATGCCGGGGCGGCGGCGGACAGGCTCAAGCCCCTCCAGAACCTCGATAGAGGAGCTATCGTAATCGCCGCTGGATGCGGGGGTTCCATCAAACAGATCGTCGGACATGGGAATGCAATATCGCTTCAAGGCAACCGCTTACAAGACAGGGATTGCGCTATCCCCATCTGTGTTGGGCGGGCTTGGCCGGAAGCGTTCCTCAGTCGCCGAAGCGGGTGGGCGCGGCATCCACGACTACGACGCCGTTATTCTGCACCTGCCGCACCTCCATCGCGCGGTCGACCACACCGTTCCGGCGGAACCGAAACGGACCGTCCAGTCCGAGGAATCCCCCCGGGTCGCGCAACTGTTCGGTGGGGAAATTGCGCCCGACACGCCAGTCGCGGGCAATTCGCAAGGTCAGCAGGACCGCGTCATACCCAAGCGTGCTGATGCGATAAGGGGCGCTGCCAAACCGGCTTTCGTAGCTGTCCGCAAAGCGTTTGTAACGCGCGTCGGACACGGCCGAGAACAGAGCGCCGTTCATGGATTCCGACAGGTTGAGCGCGTTGACCCCGCTCCACAACTCCGTACCGACCAGTCGCAAGTCCTGCGCATTGTCACCCTTCAGTGCGAGCGCCGCCTGAACCGCAAGCCGCGAGCCATCCGCAATCAGGACAGTGTCAAAGCCGCCTGTTTCTGACAGACGCTTCGCCGCGCTGCCAATGGCGGTGTTCCCGCGATCATAGCGCTGCGTGGCGACGAGTGAGCCGCCGTAATCACGCAGCGCATTGTCGAGCGCGCTTCCCGCGCGGTCGCCATAATTTCCGTTAGGAAGCAGCGCTGCAAACCGGGTCGCGCCCTTGCCTCTCGCGTATGCAATAGAGCGCTCGATCGATTGTTCGGGGACATGCCCCATCACGAAAGCGCCTGCCGCAGCCACGCTGGTGTCGTTCGAGAACGAGATCAGCGGCACGTCTGCGGCGCGCGCTTCGGCCAGCACTGCGGCGACATTTTCCGCCAGCAGCGGGCCAAGGATCAGCTTGTTGCCATCCGCAACCGCCTTGCGCGCAGCGTCGCGCGCACCGCGCGATGTGTCATAGGTCGTGATCCGCAGATTGTCAGCACTGGTATCAAGCAGCGCCATTGTGGTCGCATTGGCGATTGACTGGCCGACATCGGCATTACTGCCCGACAGCGGCACCAGCAGCGCGATGCGGTGGCGCGTTTCATCCGTCGGCAGAGCGTCTGCGGTTGGCTCCGCTGTCGGCTCTTCCACGGGAGCAGGAGCTTCAGGTCCGGTCTTCGGCACGACCTGACAGCCGGCAAGCACCACTGCGAGCCCTGCCACAATCCAGCTGCGACTATTGAAAAGAAACCGCTTCATACTTGCCGACCCTACCTTACTCGCTCAATAGTGCCGCCAGTGAGCAGCACCTCTCCCGAACCCGCGACGAACGAGTCCCTCCCAGCAGGCCTCTATATAGTCGCGACCCCGATTGGCAATCTTGGCGATATAACGCTCCGTGCAATCGACGTGTTGAAGCGCTGCGACCGCGTCGCGTGCGAAGACACCCGCGTGACCGGCAAGCTGTTGAAGCATTTGGGTATCTCAAAGCCGTTACAGCGTTATGACGATCATGCCTTGGACAGCGTACGCGACCGGCTGATCGCGCAGATGCGCAGCGAAGCGATTACGCTGGTCAGCGATGCGGGGACGCCGCTGGTCTCGGACCCGGGTTACGATCTTGTAAGGCTGGCGCGCGAGGCGGGGGTTTCAGTCACGACCATTCCCGGCGCTTGCGCGGCGATTGCTGGTCTTACGCTCTCGGGCCTTCCCAATGACCGGTTTCTGTTTGCGGGCTTCCTGCCGGTGAAGGAGAAGGCGCGGGGAGAGGCATTGGCAGAGCTTGCGGGCGTGCAGGCGACATTGGTGTTTTACGAAAGCGGGCCGCGTCTGGTGAAATCACTCACTGCAATTGGAGAAGTATTGCCCGGACGCGAAGTCGCGGTCGCGCGCGAGCTGACCAAGCTGCACGAGGAATGCCGCACTGGCAGCGCTGGTGATCTCGCCGCACATTACACAGCGCATCCTCCCAAGGGAGAGATCGTACTGCTGGTCGGCCCGCCGGCGCATGTCGAGGCGAGCGCGGAGGATGCGGATGGGATGCTGCGCGAAGCGCTTGCGACGATGAAGACCTCGCAAGCGGCGGCCCATGTAGCCAAGGCCACCGGGCTGGACCGCAAGCAGCTTTATGCCCGCGCGATGGAACTCAAGGACCAGTGAGAAGGCAACAGGCCGAGCGGCGAGGGCGGCAGGGCGAAGATCGCGCCGCCGCGTGGCTGACGCTCAAAGGCTGGCGGATCCTCGCACGCCGGGTGAAGACTCCGCGTGGGGAGATCGACCTCATTGCCAGGCGCGCAGGCGTTGTCGCCTTCATCGAAGTCAAGTGGCGCGCGAAGAAAGCCGATCTCGATACCGCCATTGACGAATACCGTCTGTCGCGCGTCGCAGCCGCTGTCGAATGCGTCGCGCATGAATATGCGAACGGCGGTGAAGACATACGAATTGATGTGATCCTGCTTGCACCTGCGAGCTTGCCACGCCACATCGTCAATGCATGGATGCCTTGAGCAATTCCTTGCTTCGTCATTGCGAGGAGCGTAGCGACGAAGCAATCCAGAAATGGTGAGCGCGAGGCTCTGGATTGCTTCGCCCAAAGCGAGTTTGGTCTCGCAATGACGACCGGAGATTTAGAGCGTGTCCCTCAGAGTAGCCGTCCAGATGGACCCGATCGAAACCGTCAATATCGCGGGCGACAGCTCGTTCGCGCTGATCGAAGCGGCGCAGAAGCGCGGGCACATTTGCTACGAATACCATGTCGAAAGCCTCAGCCTCGACGAGAACGACCGGTTGTTCGCGAAATGCTATCCGGTCACGGTTCAGCGCGTCCAAGGCGACCATGTGACCAAGGGCGATCCCGTTAGGCTTGATCTCGGCAAGGATATCGACGTCGTCCTGATGCGGCAGGATCCGCCCTTCCACATGGGCTATATCACCGCGACGCATCTGCTTGAGCGCATCCGGGGCGAGACGCTGGTGGTCAACGATCCGGTCAGCGTGCGCAACGCGCCGGAAAAGGTGATGGTGCTCAATTACCGCCAGTTCATGCCGCCGACGCTGGTCACGCGCTCGGTCGATGAAGCGCGCGCCTTCATGGAAGAGCATGGCGCGCTGGTGATGAAGCCCATCCACGGCAATGGCGGCAAGGCGATCTTCCGCATTCCGGAAAATGGCGAGAACCTGACCGCGCTGTTCGAAGTGTTCAACCAGACCTGGCCAGAGCCGCACATGCTCCAGCCCTTCCTTCCCGAAGTGGCCGAGGGCGACAAGCGCATCGTGCTGGTCGATGGCGTGGTCGCAGGCGCGATCAACCGCATTCCGGGCAAGGGCGAGTTTCGTAGCAACCTCGCGATGGGCGGGAGCGCGGAAGCAACCGAGCTGACGGAGCGCGAGCGCGAGATTTGCGAGGCGATGGGGCCGGAGCTGAAGCGGCTCGGGCTGGTGTTTGTCGGGATCGACGTGATTGGGGGCAAGTACCTTACCGAGATCAATGTAACCTCACCTACGGGAATCATGGCGATCGACAAGTTCAACGGCACCGATACGCCGGGGATGATCTGGGACGCGATTGAGGCGCGGTTGGGTTAGTCCGCTTTTGGGAAGGCGTGATTGTTGCGCTAGACACTGCTTCTGGGGTGGAAAGCTGACATTCACTTCCCTTCGGATTTTAGTGCCGCGCAGCCCATGTCTAGGGCATACATTTGCCAGCCAGCGACCGCGGCTTCTCTCGTTCGATCTGAACCACCGTTGACGATCGATCCTCCAAATCCGGTTATCTTATTGAGCACTGCGTCAAGACCATCCACTACTAGGTTAGGTTGATAGTGCCGCGTGGCCTCGAAAGCGGCAGGTGAACGATTTTCCAACGATATTGAAGGAGTCCGCAAAGGTCGGTGGTCCTCCATTTGCGATACCATTGCAGGCACAGCATCTGCGCCCAGATCTATGAGTGAATCGAAGACCCGCTGCTGCTGGACACCGCTCACTACTCCAAGTTGTGCGATCAGATCAGAAACTTCCTCAAAGTGAGGAAGCGAAGTGTCAGTTTGCCAACCATTGGTAATGCTGGATTGGCGAGCAACCTCGTGGCGAATTGCATCGATTGTGTCTTCATCCGAAGAACGCAAAGCGTCAGGCGAATAGCCTGCAAAATATAGACCGATGGGGCCTTCATCGACTTGAGTGAGAAATAGAATGGCTGGCTTTCCCGCAAGATTTGCCATCAACTCCATAGTCGGCTTGTGAGGAGCATCGGAGGGAAAATGTCGGAGTGAAACGTGATCATCATTTCCACCTTTGATCCATGCTTCCACTAACAGAGGTATTTCTACGTATTGTGGACTTGCGCTGCTGGCTTCCTCGACCAAGAGCGTCGATGTGAAGTCCATGCGAGCAATTAGAATATGGTCTGATGCAGCAACCAAGTTAGCCAGATCAACATCTACCGGGCAGTCGGCTAACCTAGCATCCGATTGGGCAGATGTGCATGCCGCCAACATCGCACCTGTCACGCCAAGTGAAATGAGTCGACGAATGGAATGTCTCAACATTCTCGTAATATAGGCGGACACAGCAAACGTCCGCAATTGGGTCGTTAGCAGACTGTCCGCTTTTTGGGTGAATCACCTCTTCTTCGCTCTCAGATGCGCGTCGCCGCTCGTCACCCTGAACCCTTCAATGAACTCAGGACAGAATTGTTTCAGGGCCCATTCCTCGACACGCTCAGGTGCTGGTGGACTGATGGATGCTGAAATGAATTCAGCATAACGGGTCAACCCCCTCACGACTTGAGCAATGCGTCCAGTTTCTCCTGCAGCGAAATCAGCATCGCCTCTCGCTCCGCATAGGACATGAGCACACTGCCACTGCGGCCCGAATTATCGAAAAAGTCATTGAGGAATGACTGGTTGCTGCGCATGCGCTGCACGTCGCAGCTCGGCTTCCAGCGGTAACCCTCGCCGCTCAGCCAGGTCCAATCGCCGGCATAATCCGTTTCGCGAGGGACCGACGTCACGCTGATCGCGTCGGGATGGCGGTTGGACAGCCGGTAGATTTCATTGGTGCGTTCCGCATGACTGCTGCGCAACGCGTCGCGGAACAGGATGTATTGGCGCAGTTCCTGCTTGAGCTCATCGCTCCTCAACCGGTCAAACCGGCCCGTCCCGATGAGTTCGTTGAGGACCGGCAGTTCATCCGAACCAAGCCGATAGATATGCGACAGGGCAACCGCCTCGCACTCCGCGTCGGACAGCGGCCTTGCGACCTCGAGCGAGTAGATCACGGGCTGGACCGCCGTCAGCAAATCGGTGCGGTTCTGGAAGATACGCTTCTCTTCCTTCACGGCGGCAAGCAGCACAGCGGTTTCGTCGGAAAGCCGCTTCAGGATCTGCCGCTCATCCTGTCGCTGCTCGCGCTCATTATTCCAGTTTGCCGCCTGAATGCCGAGGAAAACACCGACGAGCACGATGACGATCTCGATACCGACCGCAAACCAGTTCTGCTCTTTCAAATGTTGGCTTATCCGGCGTAGCAACATTCGTCTCACCCCTTCTTCTTCTTCTTCGCGTCTCTGGTGGCACGCGGATGCGCGTCGCGGTAGTTTTCCAGCATCGTTGCCGCATCGACCTTGGTGTAGATCTGCGTTGAGCCGAGCGAGGCGTGGCCGAGCAGTTCCTGCAAGCTCCTGAGGTCAACGCCAGCCCCCAGCAGATGCGTTGCAAAGCTGTGCCGCAATGCATGGGGGGTCGCGGTGTCCGGCAGGCCGAGCATTTTCCTCGCCCTTGCCATCGCTTTCTGCACCACGTTCTGACTGAGCGGCCCGCCTTTCGCGCCGCGAAACAGCGCTTCGTCAGCGGGCAATGGCCAAGGGCACTTCGCGGTGTAGGCGGCGACGGCCTCCGCGCAGATCGGCAGAATCGGGACGAGCCGCTGCTTGTTCCCCTTGCCGGTCACTTGCAGCACTTCGCCCAGCGGCGCATCGCGCCCTTTCAGCGAGAGCGCCTCGGCAATCCGCAGGCCTGAACCGTAGAGAAGCAGCAGCACCGCACGGTCCCGCGCGCCGATCCAGTCCTCAGCAGCCGAGCCTTTAACCAGCTCCGCCACATTCGTTGCTTCGTCAGGGGTAAGCGGGCGGGGCAGCCCTTTCTTGAGGCGCGGGCCGCGCACCCTTGGCGCTGATGGGTCGATCTCGCCTGACTGCTCGCGCGCGAACGCAATAAAGGCCTTCAATGCGGACAGCTCGCGCGTCGCGCTGGCATTGCCGATGCCCTCTGCCCGCCGCTTCGCCAACTGCGCGCGCAGGTCCCGCGCATCGAGCCTGGCAACGGCTGGCCAATCCTCCAGCCCGCGCGCTTCCAGCAAGCGATTGGCGCTCGCGACATAGGCGCGCACCGTGTGGGGCGAGCGGCGGCGCGAATGGGTCAGATGCTGGCCCCATGCCTCGAGCAGGTCGGCCTTCGTCATGATGTGACCATCTCATCGCTGACCAGCTCGGCCAGCAGAGCATCGAGCACCGGCCGGCCCTTCGTTGTCACGCCAACGCGCTCCCCATTCTGCCAGATCAGGCCGAGGCCTTTATGCAAATCCACCTTGCTCTGAACGAGCAAGCGATCGCGCGGAATTCCGAGGCGCTGTTCCAACGCCGCGAAGTCAATTCCCTCAGTCAGCCGCAGACCCATGAGGATCGCTTCGGATGCCTGCTCGCTCTGGGTGAGGTCTCGCGAAAACTTGGTGCCGTCTGAGTGCGTCTGGACCGCTTCGAGAAAGGCTTCGGGGCGCTTGTGCCGTTCTGTGGCGGCGCCCGCGCGGCGCCCATGCGCGCCAGGGCCGATCCCGCAATAATCCTCGTAACGCCAATAGGTTAGGTTGTGGCGGCTTTCCTCGCCCGGCCTTGCGTGGTTGGACGTTTCATAGGCGGGAAGGCCAGCGCTTTCTGTCAACTCCTGCGTCAGCGCGAACAGCTCTGCAGCCGGATCATCCTCCAAAGGCGTTATATTTCCTAGCCTTACTTCGGTCTGGAAACGCGTGCCCGGCTCAATCGTCAGCTGGTAGAGCGAGAGATGCGAGGTCCCGAAACCGAGTGCTCTCGTCAACTGTTTGCACCAATGTTCCGGGGCCTGACCGGGTAGGGCATAGATCAGGTCAAAACTGACGCGAGTGAAGTGTTCCTGAGCGGTTTCAAGTGCTTGCAGCGCTTCCTCGACCCCGTGAAGCCGCCCGAGAAATCGCAAGGTATCGTCCTCAAGAGACTGAATACCAAGCGAAACCCGGTTGACGCCCGCGTGTGCAAGGTCAGCGAAGTTGGCCGCTTCGACCGAGGACGGATTGGCCTCGAGAGTTATCTCAATATCGTTCGCAAAGCCCCATAAACGCTCAGCTTCTTCAAGCAGAGCGCCTACGAGAGCAGGGGGCATCAGCGAGGGCGTCCCGCCGCCGAAGAAGATCGAGGTGAGCGCCTCTCCTCCCCCAATCCCGGCCTCATGCCGCATGTCCGCGACAAGCGCGTCCTGCCAGCGACCAAAGTCCACGCTCTCGCGCACATGACTGTTGAAGTCGCAATAGGGGCACTTCTTCGCACAGAACGGCCAGTGGATATAGAGGGCGCGTGCCATAACCTTTCCATTTCAGCCTTTGTTAAGGGCTTGAAGTCAAGTCTTCAGGTCATGAAGACGGGTCGAATTCTTGCAGCTTCCGGTGCGATACTGGCGCTTTCGCTCAGCGCCAATGTGCAGGCCGAGCGCCCGCAGAACCGCTTCGCCGCTGAGCTGCTCGACGCTCACAATGAAGAGCGTGCGGAATTTGGCGCGCCGGAGCTCAAGTGGAGCCAGCGGCTTGCCAGGGAGGCTGAGCAATGGGCCCAGGCGATCGCGCGTGAGGGACGCATGCGCCATGCCTCGATCGACGAGCGCGGCGGCGCGGGAGAGAACCTGTGGATGGGCAGCGCGGGGAATTATTCAGCGTCCTTCATGGTGCGCGCCTTTGCCGAGGAAAAGCGCCACTTCCGTCCCGGCGAATTTCCCGATATTTCGCGCACAGGCAACTGGCGGGACGTCGGGCATTACACGCAAGTTGTGTGGCATGAGACGCGCGAAGTAGGCTGCGCGGTGGCGCGAAACCAACGCGATGATTTCCTGGTCTGCCGTTACTGGCCAGCGGGCAATATCTACGGGCGCGAAATCCGTTAATTGCCGAACTGCTCGGTAACGAGCTTGGCGAAGGCATCGGCGCGGTGGCTGATCGCATGCTTGGCCTCTGGTTCGATCTCAGCGAAGGTCAGATCCGATCCTTTCGGTACGAACACCGGGTCATAGCCAAAGCCCATGGTCCCGCGCGGCGGCCAAGTAAGCGAGCCTGCACATTTGCCTTCGTAGACCGCGCTTTCGCCATCAGGCCACGCAATTGCGAGGACGCAATGGAAGGCGGCGCTGCGGTCCACGTCAGCGCCGAGCTCCTGCAGCATCCCTTCGACCTTGCCCATCGCCATGTACCAGTCGCGGCCCGGCTCGCCTTCGAACCATTGCCGCTCGGCCCAGTCGGCGGTGTAGACCCCCGGCCTGCCGCCCAGTGCATCAACCGAGAGTCCGCTGTCATCCGCGAGGGACACTATTCCTGACGCTTCGGCTGAGGCGCGCGCCTTGATCAGCGCATTCTCGACGAAACTCTTGCCGGTTTCCGGTGGCTCGGGCAGCCCGAGCGAACCGGCGGACAGGCACTTTAGCCCATGCGGCTCCAGCAGCGCGGCAATTTCCTTGAGCTTGCCAGCATTATGCGTCGCGATCACGATCGATCCGCTGCCGAGCCGCCGGGTCATTTCACCGCGTTCCGCTGTGCCGCGAAAATCTGATCGCAGCCCATCCGGCCGAGGCGAAGCAATCGAAGCAGGCCTTCCTCGTCATAGGTTGCGCCCTCAGCCGTCGCCTGAACCTCGGCGATTTGCCCGCCTTCAATCAGTACGAAATTGGCGTCGGCCTCTGCGTTCGAATCTTCCGGGTAATCGAGGTCGAGCACCGGCGTACCCTGGTAAATGCCGCAGCTGATTGCGGCGACCTGAGCGGTAATCGGATCCTCCTTGATCTCGCCTGCGGCAATCAGGCTGTTGATCGCAAGGCGAAGCGCCACCCACGCCCCGGAGATCGACGCAGTGCGAGTGCCGCCATCAGCCTGAATCACGTCGCAATCCAATGTAATCTGCCGCTCGCCGAGCTTCTGGAGATCGACCACTGCGCGCAAGCTCCGCCCGATCAAGCGCTGGATTTCCTGGGTCCGGCCCGATTGCTTGCCGCGCGCGGCTTCGCGCTGGCTACGCGTGTGAGTCGAGCGCGGCAGCATCGAGTACTCGCCTGTCACCCAGCCTTCACCCTTGCCGCGCAGCCACGGCGGAATGCGCTCTTCAACGCTGGCGGTGCACAGTACGCGCGTATCGCCAAAGCTGATCAGGCAGGAGCCCTCGGCATGTTTGGTAAAGCCGGTCTCGATCGTGATGGCGCGCATTTCGTCAGGCGCGCGTCCGGAAGGTCGCATGAATTATCCCTATCGTTCGACTCGTTATGCCCCGCGTTAGGCGCTGGAGGCTTGAGGCTGCAAGAGGACACGCTAGATAGAGCTTATGTCATCACCGCCCATCTCTGAACTGACTGACCGCGCGAGGGAGATTTTCCGCCTCGTGGTGGAAAGTTACATTGAGACGGGACAGCCGGTTGGATCTAAGACGCTCGCCAGTGACGGTACCCTCAACCTCTCGTCAGCCTCGATCCGGTCAGTGCTGGCCGAACTGGAGCAAGGCGGATTGCTCGCGGCACCTCATACCAGCGCAGGCCGTCTTCCCACCGAAACGGGCCTGCGGCTGTTTGTCGATGGTATGATGCGGGTGGCTGAGCCTACGCCGGAGGAACGTGCGCAAATCGAGACGCGGCTCGCTGGACCCGGGCCGATCGAGCAGGCGCTCGAAAAGACAAGCACAATGCTGTCTGACCTGACGGGTGCTGCGGGGATGGTGATGGTGCCGCGCCGTGAAGAGCGCCTTGCGCAATTCTCCATGGTACCGCTGGGACAGGGCAGGGCGCTCGCAGTCCTGGTGAGCGAAGACGGCTCGGTTGAGAACCGCGTTGTGGAATTGGGGCTGAGCGCAGCGCCTTCTTCGCTTGAGCAAGCCTCGAACTATGTTACCTCGCGGCTAGCCGGGCGCACACTTGGTGAAGCGGCGAGCTTGATTGCGCGTGAGATCAAGGCTGGCAAGTCGCAGCTCGACAGCGCGAGCAGTGACCTTGTCGAGCGCGGCCTTGCGGTCTGGAGCGAAGATGCGGCCAGGCGGCCCGTGCTGATCGTGCGCGGTCAGGCCAACCTGCTCGACGACGATGCTATGAACGATATCGAACGGGTGCGCTCGCTCATCGACGACCTCGAGAACAAGCAATCGGTGGCGGAACTGCTGGAAAGCGCGCGCGAAGCTGAAGCAACCCGGATTTTCATCGGCAGCGAGAACCGACTGTTCGCGCTTTCTGGCTCCTCAGTCATCGCCTCACCCTACCGAGATCGCGAAGGAAGAGTAGTCGGTGTATTGGGCGTAATTGGACCGACGAGGTTGAATTACGCGCGCGTCGTCCCCATGGTGGATTTAACCGCCCGATCACTGGGCAAGCTCATCGGATAGATGGACGGAAAAACATTCAATGAACGAGAACGACAAGCCGCAGGATGAAGCGGTGGCGGATGAACTCAAAGGTGTGCCGGAGGAATTCCTCGATGATGGCAAGCCGGAAGAAGGCGAAAGCGAAAACGACGCGCTCGCCTCTCTGCGTGCTGATTTGGAAGCCGCGAAGCAGGATGTGCTCTATGCACAGGCAGAAACACAGAATGTCCGCCGGCGCATGGAAAAGGACATTCAGGACGCGCGCGCCTATGCTGCGACCGGCTTTGCCCGCGATGTGCTGAGCGTGTGGGACAATCTTTCGCGCGCGGTGCAGGCAATTCCTGCAGAACTGCGCGAAGACGACAAGATGAAAGGTCTTGTGGTTGGCATCGAAGCGACGCAGCGCGAACTCGAGAAAGTGTTCCACCAGCATGGCATCACGCGGATTGCCGCGGTGGGCTTGCCGCTCGACCCGAACCAGCATCAGGCGATGATCGAAGTGCCTAGTGCAGAAGCTGAGCCGGGCACAGTGGTACAGGAAATGCAGAGCGGCTGGATGATCAAGGACCGCTTGCTGCGCCCCGCCATGGTCGGCGTAGCGAAGCAGCCAGAGTAGGCGCTGCGCGATGATCATCCATGCGCGCATTGATCTGACTGGCGTCGACCTTGAGAAGTTCGAAGCTTATGAAGCTGCCGTGATCCCGCTGCTTGAGCGGTACGGGATCACGATGGCAGAGCGATTGCGGGCAGAGGATGGCTCATGCGAGGTGCATGTGCTCGACGTGCCGGAAATGGCGGCGATGGAGCGTTTTCGCGCCGATGATGATCGCGCCAAGATTCAGCATCTGTGGGATGAATCCGGAGCAAGCGGCACCATTACGCATATGGCACGAATTGGCTGAATAGCGCGAGATTTGAACCGTGTGACATAAATTCTACTCCTCCACTCCGAATTTCGGGAACTCGATATAACATATCACGTTCTGAGCATCGGACGGGGATTGGAGAGGCGCAGAGGCGACCTCTCATCATTGGAGTAGTTTAATGAAAAAGGTTTGTTTGTCGGCAGTCGCAGCATTGGCCGCAAGCGTATCCGCACCCGCTTTGGCGCAGGACGACCGTGCTGGTTCGATCCAGGTCAAGGCTTTCGCCACGGCTGTATTTGCTGACGCTGAAATCACCGACGTAGAACTTGACGACTTTGGTCTTCCGGCAGGCACCCAGAGTGCGGCGAACGACAATGTCACGCCGACTGTCGCGATCGAATACTTCCTCAGCAACAACTTCTCGCTTGAGACCATTGCCGGTGTCACGCAGCATGACGTTGACGGCCGGGGCGCACTTGACGGCGCAGAACTCGTCTCAGACTTGCGGATCATCCCTGCGACGCTGACGGCCAAGTATCACTTTGATCTTGGTGAAGGTTTCAAGCCGTATATCGGAGCGGGCCCAGCATACTTCATCATCTTCAACGATGATGCGGGCGCGGACGTTGCTGCTCTGGGTGTGACTGATGTCGACCTGACAAATGAATTCGGCATTGCGCTGCAGGCTGGTGCTGACATCGAACTCAACGAAGGCTTCGGCCTGTCGATCGACGCGAAGCGTTATTTCATCGACACCGATGCGCGCTTCTTCGTGGACAGCACGGAGATCATCCGCACCGAGCACAAGCTCGACCCGTGGGTGGTGAGCGCAGGGGCCTATTTCCGCTTCTAAGTTCAGTTCTTACTGAATTGTTCGGGGCGTTCCTCCTGGTGAGGGACGCCCCTTTACTTTGCTTCAGCGATCTAGAGATCCATCACCATCTGCATGTTGCAGCGCTCGTACGGGGTTTCCCATGCCTCGTCGTTCGATAAATCGCGGAAGCCCGTCTTGCGGTAGAGATGCGTTGCGGCTTCGAGCTGGTCATTGGTTTCAAGCCAGATTGCATCGGCTCCGTGCTCGCGTGCAAATTCGATCAGCCTGGCAAGGATTGCGCTGCCGATACCCATGCGCTGGGCTGAGAGGTCGGTCGACATCTTCACGATTTCAAACCAGCTCCTGCCATCATCCGGCGCGAGCGCTGCAGGCAGGATTGCACCTGTTCCGATAACCCAGCCATTGGCCTCTGCAATGGCGATATAGCCGCCTTTTGCGAGGATCGCCGATTGCGGCTTTTCGAGCTGGACCTTGTCCTTTTCCTCCATCGCAAACAGGCTATCGATCCATTGCCGGTTAAGGCCCGCAAACGCTGCCGCGTCGCGCGGTTCAAATGGCCGAATGATATAATCGAGCTTTTTCGTCATTCCCTCTCCCCGAAATCGACAAGTAACTCATAAGCGGCCTTGTCAGCAACTCCGGGAATCTTCACTCCATTCCTGAGCAGGAAGGCATGTTCCACGATCCTGGCCTGCTGTTCGATGCCGTAGCGTTCGAGCTTCCAACCTGGCTTCAAGCTATAGTCATAGCGCGCCCAGGGCATCCGGCGCGTGACGAGGTACCAGGGGCCACGCGTCTGCGTCTGCCAAACATGTGTCATCTCATGGATGAAATGCGACTGGAGGACGAGGCTCGCCGATGAGAAATCGTCGCAGTAATTGCGGCCCATCGGGTGGAAATGAATATGCCCGCGCGGTGCCATCGTCACATGGCGCGGCTGAAACGGAAACCATTTTCGGCGACGGATCGTAACTTGCGAATAATCGATCGCACCCGCGAACACGCTACGCGCCAGAGTTATCTCGCCTGATGTAAGTGGCCGCTCCCCGCCAACGGGGCAGAAGGTCGCGGCCATATCTGTCAGCGTTCTTCTCCGGCAGCGCGCACTTCAGCGGGGAATGTCTGCGTCGCGCCACCTGACACAGTGAGCGTCACGTCCACGCTGCCTCCCGGCGCGACGGTGCCGGGAAGGCCAAACACCATGATGTGCTTCTCGCCCGGTTTGAATTCGAGCTTATCACCTTTGGTGATGCCGATGGGAAGCGCTTCCATCATCTGCATCTTGCCTTCGAATTCGTTGTAATCGTGCAGCATTGTGCTCTCAGCCCCGGCAACTTCGGCCTTGCGGATCGTAAGCGCACGCTCGCCGTCATAGCTCAAGTCAAAATAGACCGCGGCAGGGTTGCCGGCGACAGGAGCAAGGACAAGCCTTGCATTTTCGACAGACATTCCGGGGACGCCGGTTTCTCCAGCGACTTCCTCTGCGGGTGCTTCCCCGCCGCTGCAAGCAGCGACAGACATGGCAAGCGCCACGGCGCTGAGCGGCGCTACGACCGACGATCGGAGATTCTGTGCAATTTTCACCTATTTACTCCCCTATTGGAACAGCTGTGAAAACTAGAGGCGTCGCGCCCTTGTGCCAAGCAAAACCGCACCTATATCCGCTTCACAAAAGAGCTGCCGAGGGGTTTCGCCACTTGCGGGGAACCAAACGCGCAGCGTCCAACATGCAGACGGAATGGGGAAACCATGGCCAAAGTAATCGGTATCGACCTCGGCACCACCAACTCGTGCGTTGCCGTTATGGATGGGGGCAAACCCAAAGTTATTGAGAATTCGGAAGGCGCGCGCACCACGCCTTCGATCGTTGCGTTCACCAAGGATGGTGAGCGTCTGATCGGTCAGCCTGCCAAGCGCCAGGCTGTAACCAATCCGGACAACACCTTGTTCGCAATCAAGCGTCTGATCGGTCGCCGGTTCGATGATCCGCTGACCAAGAAGGACATGGAGCTTGTCCCTTATGACATCGTCAAGGGCAAGAATGGCGATGCGTGGGTCGAAGCGGGCGGCGAGGAGTATTCACCGTCGCAGATTTCCGCCTTCATCCTCCAGAAGATGAAGGAAACCGCTGAGAGCTATCTCGGTGAAGACGTAAAGCAGGCGGTCATCACCGTTCCGGCTTACTTCAACGACGCGCAGCGCCAGGCGACCAAGGATGCAGGCCAGATTGCCGGTCTGGAAGTCCTGCGCATCATCAACGAACCAACCGCAGCAGCACTCGCTTACGGCCTCGACAAGGAAGACGGGAAGACCATTGCTGTCTATGACCTTGGCGGCGGTACGTTCGACATCTCGATCCTCGAGATCGGTGACGGCGTGTTTGAAGTGAAGTCGACCAATGGCGACACCTTCCTCGGCGGTGAAGACTTCGACAGCGCTATCGTTGAATGGTTGGCGGACCAGTTCAAGAAGAAAGAGAGCATGGACCTGAAGACGGACAAGCTCGCGCTGCAACGTCTGAAGGAAGCGGCTGAAAAGGCGAAGATAGAGCTTTCCAGCTCAGCCACGACCGAGATCAACCTGCCGTTCATCACCGCGCGCATGGAAGGTGGCTCGTCCACACCGCTGCATCTGGTCGAAACGCTCAGCCGTTCGGACCTTGAGAAGCTCGTCGGCGATCTGATCCAGCGTACGCTGGAACCGTGCAAGAAGGCTCTTGCTGATGCAGGAGTCTCGAAGAACGATATCGACGAAGTGATCCTCGTTGGCGGGATGACCCGCATGCCCAAGGTTCGCGAAGTGGTCGAAGGATTCTTCGGTTCCAAGCCGCATACCGGCGTGAACCCGGATGAAGTTGTCGCCATGGGCGCAGCGATCCAGGCAGGCGTACTTCAGGGCGACGTCAAGGACGTATTGCTGCTCGACGTGACGCCGCTGTCGCTCGGTATCGAAACGCTGGGCGGTGTCTTCACTCGCATGATCGATCGCAACACGACGATCCCGACAAAGAAGGCGCAGACCTACTCGACGGCAGAAGACAACCAGAACGCTGTGACGATCCGAGTCTTTCAGGGCGAACGCGAGATGGCGGCTGACAACAAGCTGCTGGGCCAGTTTGACCTCGTTGGCATCCCGCCGGCACCGCGCGGTGTTCCGCAGATCGAAGTTACCTTCGATATCGACGCGAACGGCATCGTGAACGTCTCGGCCAAGGACAAGGGTACAGGCAAGGAACAGCAGATCCGGATCCAGGCCTCTGGCGGTCTCAGCGATGCTGACATCGACCAGATGGTGCAGGACGCCGAGAAGTTTGCTGAAGAGGACAAGAAGCGGCGTGAGACCGCAGAGGCGCGCAACCAGGCCGACAGTCTTGTCCATGCGACGGAGAAGCAGCTCGAAGAGCATGGCGACAAGATCGACGCAGACACCAAGTCCGCCGTTGAGGCCGCGCTCGCTGAAGCCAAGACCGCGCTTGAAGGCGATGATGTCACGGCGATCAACGCCAAGGCACAGGCTCTGACCGAAGCGGCCATGAAGATGGGCCAGCAGATCTACGAGAAGGAGCAGGCGAGCGCTGCCCCGCAAGAGGGCGCTGGTGACGCTTCTGCTGCTACTGACAGTGACGAAGACGTGGTCGACGCTGAATTCTCTGAGGTCGACGAAGACAAGAAGGACTGATGTCCTGATGAAAACCAAGACCGCCGCTGGTGCATTGTGCGCTGGCGGCGGTTAGACGTTCGGACGGATTGGGGTCACGATGTCTGCAACCGAGATCGACTTTTACCAGCTGCTCGAGGTCTCCCGCGATGCTGACGGGGGAACCATCAAGAGTGCCTATCGCAAGTTGGCGATGAAGTTTCATCCGGATCGCAATCCGGGCGATGCCGAGGCTGAGGCGAAGTTCAAGGCGATCAGCGCTGCCTACGACTGCCTTAAGGACCCGCAGAAACGTGCTGCCTATGACCGTTTCGGTCATGCTGCCTTTACCGAAGGCATGGCTGGCGGCGGTGGCGGCAGAGGGCATCCCGGCGCAGACTTTGGTGACATCGGCGATATCTTCGAGACCATTTTCGGGAGTGCGTTCGGCGGCGGTGCCGGCCGTCAGCAGGCCCGGCGCGGGGCTGATCTGCGCTACAATCTCGACATTACGCTTGATGAAGCATTCCATGGCAGGGAGACGCAGATCGAGATCGAGGTCTCGGCCGAATGTGATACCTGCGATGGTTCGGGCGCAGAGCCGGGCACGAGCGAGCGTCGCTGCAATTTATGTAATGGCCAGGGTGCAGTGCGTGCGAAGCAAGGCTTCTTTGTGGTCGAGCGCCCATGCCCGACCTGCCATGGTCGCGGGGTTGTTATCGAAACGCCGTGCAGTGAATGTCGCGGAGAAGGCCGCGTCGACAAGGTGCAGGCGCTGGAAGTCACGATCCCGCCGGGTGTCGACACCGGAACCCGGATTCGCCTGGCAGGGCGAGGAGAGGCGGGACCGCATGGTTCCCCGCCGGGCGACCTCTACATTTTCGTCCAGGTGCGCCCGCATAATGTGTTTGAGCGGCAGGGCACGACCCTTGCGACACGTGTGCCTTTGAGCTTCACTACCGCTGCGCTTGGCGGTTCGATCGATATTCCGGATCTCGACGGTTCGACCAACACAGTCGAGATTCCGGCAGGGATTCAATCTGGCAAGCAGTTGCGCGTGCGCGGTGCGGGCATGCCCGTATTGCAGGGCCGCGGTCGCGGCGATCTCGTCGTCGAGGTTGCGGTCGAGACGCCCACAAAGCTTACCAAGAAGCAGAAGGAGCTCCTCCAGCAATTCCGCGAGACGGAAACTGGCGAGGAATGCCCTGAGAGCCGCGGATTCTTTGAAACTCTGAAAAACGCGTTCGGCGGCTGACGTTGGAAATCGGCCGGCGCTAGCTCGACTCATCGCTCTCTGCGGCCTAGGCAGTCGGTCTATCTGACGGAAGGATTGTCTGATGAAGCTGCGCCTGATCGCCCCACTTTTCGCCGCCACTTTCATGGTAACACCCGCATTGGCTCAGCAGGATATGAGCAATGTTCAAATCACCACTGAAGAGGTCGCACCCGGAATCGCGTTCCTGTTTGGGGAAGGCGGCAATATTGGCGTGAGCCACGGCAAAGACGCGACCATCCTGATTGACGATCAATTCGCACCGCTTACCGCAAAGATCGAAGCCGCGGTCGCAGAGCTGGGCGCTGAACCGGCCAGATACGTGATCAACACGCACTGGCATTTTGACCATACTGGCGGGAACGAGAATCTCGGCAACAAAGGCGCGACAATTATTGCGCATGATGAAGTGCGCGTGCGCCTTATCAAGGGCAGTCCTGAGGGAAGCCGCTTTCCCGTACCGCCTGCGCCCGCCGAAGCCTTGCCAGTGATTACCTATGATCGCGGAATTACCCTGCACCAGAATGGCGATACGATCGACGTGATGTTCCTGGGCGGCGGGCACACCGATGGGGACAGTATTGTCATCTGGCGCGAAAAGAATGTCGTCCACATGGGCGATCTCTATTTCAACATATCGGGCTGGCCTTTCGTCGATACGGAATCGGGCGGCAATGTGATGAACCTGCTGTTCTCGCTCGACATGGCGCTGGCCATGATGGATGACCAGACCAAAGTCATCCCGGGTCATGGTCCGATGTCGAACAAACGCGAATTGCTCGCTTACCGCAACATTCTGGGTGAAGCGGTGACCCGCATTCGTGCGCTCAAGGACTCTGGCAGCACGCTGGAAGAAGCGCAGGCAGCAAAGCCGCTGGACAGTTTCGCGCGCGGCAGCGGATTCATCGACGCTGACGCATTCATCGCATTTACTTGGCAAAGTCTCGCCTGAAGCAGCCTATCCAGATGCAAGGCCCGCCATTCGCTGCGTTACTTCCTCGCGCAGCTTCGCGAGCATCGTGCCGCGGCATCGCCCTGCGCGCTCTTCCTCATCGAGAATTGCGAGAAAGGCATCGCGCTTGAAGGCCAGGCATTGCCGATCGGGCATGGGCTGTTCGAGGGTTGAGCAAACGAGGTCGATCATGCGCTCGGCTCCGTGCAAGCGGCCCCACAGATAATCGTTCTCGCGATAGGCGCGGCTGAAAAAGGCCCCGAAATTGTAGAATTCGGTGCCGCGCAGGGTTGCCGACGTTCCCCCGTCTCGGATGCTTTTGGCATCGTCAGGCGAGATACGGTCCACTTTGACAGGATCGTACTCGGTCAGCCCTTCATTGCGTGCAAGGGGCAAGGTCGCGACGTCATAAAACGGGAAGCCGAGATAGGCCAGCAGCATGCGCCGCTTCAGTTCCTTGGGCATCTGATCGAGCGCCTGCGCAAGCCGTTCTTCCGCTTCATCGTCCGTTTCGGGAAGAAGGCGAATATTGCTGAAATGATCAAGCACGCTGCCAGGTTCAGTCAGTACCCTCTCCGCGAGGCTCGAAAATTGCGTCCCCAGTGGCTCAAGCCCATCGCGGCGGCGGTAAAGCTGGAGGATATCGTAAACCGCCTCGCGGGCGACATCGAGCGCCGTATCAGAGATCTCGGGATCGATCTCCCAGTCACGCGAAAGCCTTCGAGCCAGCAAGCGCAGGCGGCGGATCCGGAAACCCAGATCATGCGCTCTGAAGAAGGCGATCGCGGTTTCATTGGCGCCGCCCTTAGGATCGCTGAGCGATGTCAGTCCCCGCACGGCCAGCTCGGCGCGCAGGACCTCAGCGATGGGTTCCGCATCGGGCAGCGGTAACTCCGGGGCTGACTGTAATGTGAGGTCAGCCAGCCGCTCGATAATGCCTGAAAATTTCGCCTGAGCGTAAGACTGGAAAGCGTAACCGGCGCGCTCTGCGGCGGCCTGCTGTGCCTTGGCTCGCCAAGCCTTGAGCCGCTTGGGCGTAGGACTGTCGAGGAAGAATGTGCGCCCGAACAGCTTTTCCACTGCGCCGTCAATTTCGGGTCGCATTCCCTGCACCATCCGGCGCAGCCGTTCAGCATCGCGAGATTGCTCTTCCAGAGCCTGGAGATTGTCACGAATGGGCTGTTCGCGCGGGATGGTGGAGAGTGACCCGAAGATCGCGCTAAAGAAGCCGACCGGTGCATTGGAGCTCGCATATTCCTCGCCGAAACGGTCAGGACGTGGATCGATATAAACGAAACGCCTATCCACTTCGCGCTGGGATGGCCGGCGGCCGAGTGCCTCGATAGCGCCGCGGAAGGGGGCGTTGACCAGTACAGAGCCATCAATCAGCGCGACGTTATCGGTTATCTTCGCGCGGTGGTGAACCGGCATAACCCGGCGCAGGAACGCATCGCGACCAGACCAGCCATGATCACGCCGATGTGACAGCCGGTCAATCTCGGCCAGCTCAAGCGCAGGAAACGCACCAGGAAAGCTCGCCGTGGCGCGCGCTGCCAAGGTCAGTTCGAGCGGATTGGACAGCGAGATCCCGCTTTGGCGCGGCGTTTCGCTGCGAAACTCGATTGGCAAACGGTGCTCCGATTCCTCGACAATGGGCGGCGAATGGAGCCGCAGCATCTCGCGGTGTCCACGATAGTCTGTCGCTGTGACGAACAGATCGATCGGATGACCGGGTGGCAACAGCGGCTGCTCCGGCTCGCTGGCGCGCATCGCGGCGAGCGCGTCGAACAACAGCGTTGAGAATCCATCACCGGAAAAGGGCGGCTGAAACCAGCGTCCGCGGATGAAGCGCGAGACCTTGCGCCGAACTTCGCTGCGGGTTTCGGGCGCCACGCTTTCCGAGACAACATTACCCGGGCGGCGGATAAGCCACCAGGCAATCGGCTGCGCCCAGAGCTTCGCAAACCGCCAGAGTGGCCGTGCGTCAGGGTCGAGCAGGCGATCAACGTCCGCATTTTCCAGCCACAAGTCGGTGAGCGGTTCGAGTGAATGTCCTGAATGCACTGCTTCAGCAAGGAATACCGCGTTGATCCCCCCTGCGCTTGCGCCCGTAAGAATATCGGGAAGCACGCGCAGTTTCAGACCGGCGCGATCCTCGATATGGTGAAACAGTCGCCGATAGACGCTCTCTACGCCGCCGCAATCCGCGCCTCCGCAATGGAAACCCCGGCTTGCCCGGGCGAGCTGCCATATCTCCTTTGTGACGCCATGCATGTAGACTGCAAGGCTGACGCCGCCGTAGCAAACCAGAGCGATGCGGAGTTCTTTTTGTCGCACGTGTACCGTGATGGCGGGGATAATCGCGAAAGGCAATTGCGTTCTTGCTCTGTTCTGCGTATTCGTGCGCGATGGCAAAGCCGAAAAAACGTTATGTCTGTCAGGCCTGTGGCAGTGTTACGCACCGTTGGCAGGGGCAATGTCCTGACTGCGCGGAATGGAACACCTTGGTAGAGGATGCGCCTGCCACGGTGTTCTCGCAGAAACATGATCTGTCGAGCGGGGGGAGAGCGGTCCAGTTTGTTCCGCTTGATGGACCGGCAGAGCTTCCCAAGCGGCGCCCGACGGGGCTTGCGGAATTCGACCGCGCTCTCGGCGGAGGGCTTGTGCCTGGCTCCGCGATTTTGATGGGCGGCGATCCCGGCATCGGCAAGTCTACTCTGCTGCTTCAGACGGCTGCGACTGTGGCGCGGGCAGGGGGGCGCTCGATTTATATCAGCGGTGAAGAAGCGACTGGTCAGGTACGGATGCGCGCCGCACGTCTCGGCCTTGCGGACGCCCCGATCCAGCTCGCGAGCGAGACCTCGGTGCGCGATATCCTGACGACGCTTGCCGGGATGGAAGCACCTGCATTGCTTGTGATCGATTCGATCCAGACCATGCATTCAGACACGATTGAAGGCGCTCCGGGAACGGTCAGCCAGGTGCGCGGCTGCGCGCTTGAACTGATCCGATATGCCAAGCAGAACGACGTCGCACTCGTGCTGGTCGGGCATGTGACGAAGGACGGCAATATCGCCGGCCCGCGCGTGCTTGAACACATGGTCGATGTGGTGATGAGCTTTGAAGGCGAGCGCAGCCATCAGTTTCGCATTCTGCGCGCGCTCAAGAACCGTTTCGGAGCGGTGGACGAGATTGGGGTTTTCGCGATGGAAAGCGAAGGGCTGGCTGAAGTGCCCAACCCATCCACGCTGTTCCTGTCGGGCCGCGACCAACCCTTGGCGGGCAGCTCAGTATTTCCGGCGCTTGAAGGCACGCGGCCGGTGCTGGTCGAAATCCAGGCGCTGATCGTGCGATTGCAATCTGGCGCGACCCCGCGGCGTAGCGTTGTCGGGTGGGACAACAGCCGCCTTGCGATGC
The DNA here is from genome assembly GCF_043702085.1 of Altererythrobacter sp. GH1-8. Classification (GTDB taxonomy): domain Bacteria; phylum Pseudomonadota; class Alphaproteobacteria; order Sphingomonadales; family Sphingomonadaceae; genus Erythrobacter. The sequence goes on from NZ_CP171690.1 coordinate 2,142,634, forward strand.
TTCTGGCCGTGCTTGAATCGCGCTGCGGGCTGAATTTCAGTTCGGCGGAGGTGTATCTCAATATCGCCGGAGGCTACCGCCTGTCTGATCCGGCGGCGGACCTCGCAGTTGCCGCCGCGCTGGTTTCAGCGCTCTCCGACAGGCCCTTGCCAAGGCAAAGCGTATGGTTTGGCGAGGTCTCTCTGGCCGGGGAAGTGCGCCCGGTAGCCCATGCGAATATCCGCGCGAAGGAGGCCGCGAAGCTCGGCTTTGCACAGGCATTCGGGCCGTCCGATGCAAAAGCCGGATCATCGACGCTCAAATACAAGGAATTGGGACAGCTCGCAAAGCTCGTTGACCATGTGATGGGGAATGCATAATCGACATCCGACATGAGCGGTTTTGATATCATCCTTCTGATTATCGTCGGCGTTGCAGCGATTGGCGGTTTCATGCGCGGTCTGGTGCAAGAGGTTCTCTCCCTCTCGGCCTGGATCCTCGCCGCCTTTGCAATCCGTTATCTTCACTCACCAATGACGGAGGTGATGGTTGAATACCTTGAGGATGAGACCACGACCTCGATCCTTGCTTTCGCGCTGCTGCTGCTCATTCCCTATGCGGCGATGAAGGTGATTGCGAACAATGTAGGGCAGGCCTCCCGCAATTCCATCATGGGTCCTATCGACAGGGTCTTGGGCTTCGGATTCGGCGCGCTCAAGGGCGCGCTGATCATGGTGTTTGCATTTTCCGTTCTCATGCTCGGCTTCGATACGATCTGGGGCTACAAAGGCCGGCCGGCCTGGATCACTACCGCACGGACGTACCCGGTTGTCGATGCGGCATCGCGCGATCTGGTAACGATGATTGCAGAGCGGCGCGCGGCGCTGGCCGGGGAAAGCGAAGCCGAGGAATGAGAGCAGGATCGGCGGCGAAACTCTATACGCCGGACGTGCTCAGCCTTGCCACGCAGCTTGCACAATTTCCGCTGGAAGGAGACTTTCCCTTGCGGGCCGACGCCCGCTCGCGCACTTGCGGCAGCACTCTCGAAATAGGACTTGCGACACGCGCCGACGGGACAGTCGGCCGGATCGGAATGCGGGTAAGCGCCTGTGCCATCGGGCAGGCAGCTGCGGCAATCTTCGCACAGGAAGCCAGTTACCGGACGCTGGCAGATTTTGAGCGGGCGCGAGATGCGATTGAGGCTTGGCTGGCTGGTGGACAGACGATGCCTGCCTGGCCGGGGCTGGCGACGCTTGATGCGGCGCGTCAGCATTCTGCGAGGCACGGCGCAATCCTCTTGCCGTGGAGCGCGGCAATCGAGGCGCTTTCCAAGGGCTGATACAGCCGCTAGAGGGGCGGTTCGCTTATGAGGGGGGAGTTCGTAAGGGAAGCCATGTCAGCTGCAGCAGATCAAGCGGCGAGAGAGCCCAGCCAGAAGGAAATTCGCCTTGTCATCGGCGCGAGCAGCGCTGGTACTGTGTTCGAGTGGTACGATTTCTTCATCTACGGAACGCTCGCCTATATCCTCAAGGACGCGTTTTACGATGTGGAGAATGATACGCTTGCATTGCTGCTGGTGTGGTCGACCTTCGCGGTAGGATTTGCGTTCCGTCCGATTGGCGCGATCCTGTTCGGATATCTTGGCGACAAGCTTGGGCGCAAATATACCTTCCTTGTGACCGTCACCTTGATGGGTATCGCGACGGCGGGGGTCGGCATGATCCCGACCGTGGATACGATCGGTATTGCGGCTCCGATAATCGTCATCATTCTGCGCGTCATCCAGGGGCTTGCGCTGGGCGGGGAATATGGCGGCGCGGCGATCTATGTGGCAGAGCATTCTCCGCCTGACAAACGCGGCTTTTACACCAGCTTCATCCAGGCAAGCGTGGCAGGCGGATTTGTCCTGTCGATCGCGGTTGTGCTGGCCTGCCGGTTCCTGATCCCCGAGGACGATTTCCTCGCCTGGGGCTGGCGCGTGCCCTTTCTGCTCTCGATCATCCTGCTGGGCATTTCCTTGTGGATGCGCCTGATGCTTTCCGAAAGTCCGGTCTTCAAGGCCATGAAGGAAGCCGGTGAGACCGCCAAGAACCCCTTCGTGGAAAGCTTCACCTATCCAGGCAACAAGAAGCGCATCTTCGTCGCCCTGTTCGGCGTCACCGGAATTCTGACAACGATCTGGTACACCGCGTTCTTCAGCGGCATGTCGTTCCTGCGCGGTCCGATGAACCTCGATGCGCTTACGGTAGAAGTCATCCTGTTCTTCGCTGGAACGATCGCGATGGCGTTCTACGTGATTGTCGGCAAATGGTCCGATCGGGTGGGGCGCCGCAAGCCGATTGTGATTGGTGCGGTTCTCACGCTTTTGACGCTGTTTCCCGCCTTCTGGCTGATGGGCTCGCTAGCCAATCCGGGCCTTGCTGACGCCTCGGAACGCAACCCCGTGGTGGTGAGCGGCGAGCAATGCACCACCGATCCGTTTGCGGAGCTGTTTGATCGCAGCCAGACGCAATGCGGCACTTTGCTGGAAACGCTGACTGCGTCGGGCGTATTCTACACCGTCGAAGAATCATCACAGCTTGGCATTACCGTGTCTGGCCAGCCGATTGTGATTGATGAAGAATGGTTCACCGACAGCGCAGCGCGCAAGGCTGGCCTGCAAGCGGCCTTGACGGAGAACGGGTTCGATTTCTCGCAGCCGGAACTGAGCGCTGCCAGATGGCTCGGGATTATTGCCGTTCTGCTGTGGATGGGGTGGCTTTCTGCGCTCACTTACGGTTCGGTTGCCGCGCTGTTGTCAGAGATGTTTCCGCCTGCGATCCGCTATTCCTCGATGTCGATCCCTTATCACATCGGCGCAGGCTACCTGGGCGGCTTCCTGCCGCTGATTGCAGGGATCATCGTGGCGCAAAGCGGCGATATCTATGCAGGGCTGTGGTACACTTGGGTCGTTGTCGCGATTGGTGTGGTCGTGGCGCTGTGGGGCCTGCCGTCAGGCCCACCGCGAGACTTCGGCGAAGATGCAGGGTAAGCCCCTGAGAGAGCCCCTGAGAAATCCGCCGCCGACACTCAGGCTGACCGTCGACACACAGGCTCTCGCGAGCAACTGGCGCGCGCTCAATACCATGTCCGGAGCCGCTGTTGCTGGCGCTGCGGTCAAGGCGGACTGCTATGGTCTGGGAGTGGACACCTGCGTGCCCGTCTTTCGCGATGCCGGTTGCGAGCATTTCCTGGTAGCGCATTGGAGCGAAGTCGCTGACGTCGCGCGCCACGTTCCGCCTGCTCAGATCGCGGTCTTGCATGGGGTGCTGACGCCAAAGGATGCAGCCTATGCGAGAGCGAGCGGCGTGGCTCCTGTCATCAACTCGGTTTATCAGGCGAAGCTATGGATCGAGAGCGGCGGTGGACGCTGCCATGTGATGGTTGATACCGGCATCAACCGTTTGGGCCTTTCCCAAGACGATCTCAGCGATGCGAGTGTCCAGGCCCTCGAAGTAGACGTACTGATGTCGCATCTCGCCTGCGCGGATGAGGACAGCGCGATGAATGCGCGCCAGCTGGAGCGGTTCAAGGACGTTCGCGGAGCCTTGCCGCATCGCACTTTGAGCCTTGCGAACAGTGCTGGCATCGCGCTTGGCAGCGGGTACCATTTCGACCTCACGCGTCCGGGCTTGTCGCTCTATGGCGGGGTTCCTCGTGCTGAACTCGGCGAGGCTATCAAGCCTGTGGCAGGCATCGAGGCTGCTATCCTTCAGACGCGTGATATTTCTGCGGGGGAATCAGTCGGCTATAATGCACGCTTTACTGCGCCGCGCGACATGCGCGTCGGCGTGGTTTCGCTCGGCTATGCGGACGGCGTGCTTCGCGCATGGGGGCAGAGCGGGGGTGGTGGCGGATCATTCCAACATGGAGAGACACGCTTGCCGATGCTTGGCACGGTCTCGATGGACATGATCGTCGCAGACCTTACCGAAGCGCCGGAATTGCGCGAGGGCGATTGGGTTTCCCTACCTTATTCACTGCAAAATGCTGCGCAGCAAACCACTCTTTCTCAATATGAATTGCTGACAGTGTTAGGAAAACGCTTGCGCAGCGTTAACGGGTGATGTTGCACTGCACATTGTGCAGGTGCTAATCGGCTATGCAGCATTTTTCTGTAGCACGAATCCGGAAAGAGAACTCATGGGAAGAGCGAAGCGAGATGACGGTCAGCCGATCACAATCAAGAAATACGCGAACCGTCGGCTGTATAATACTGACAGCTCCAGCTACATCACGCTGGAGGATCTTGCCGGCATGGTCCGCGATGATGTCGAGTTCCAGGTTCTGGACGCAAAAAGCGGCGATGATATTACGCATTCCATCCTGACGCAGATCATAATGGATGAAGAAGCAAGCGGCGGCGAACAGATGCTGCCGGTCAATTTTCTGCGCCAGTTGATCGGAATGTATGGCAATTCGATGCAAGCGCTCATGCCAAGCTATCTCGAAGCGAGCATGCAGAACTTCCGCCAGAACCAGGCGAAGATCCGCGAGGCTTTCGAGAAAGGCATCAGCAATTCCCCGTTGGCTAAGCTGCACGAAACAAACATGGCGATGATGCGCGCCGCAGCAGACACGTTGTTGTCCGGTGGGCAGGTCAAACCCACAGCGCGGGATGACGGCGCAACCGATAAGGAAGAGCTGGCTGCATTGCGCGAGCAGATGGCGCAAATGCAGAAGAAGCTGGATGAGCTTGGCAAGTAGGTGTCCTTCGCTCTAAGGGCTCCGCTCCTTTCTAGCCTCACATCAGCAACGAGAAACACACGTGTCCAACATCCGTCACGCCTTGTCGGTCAAACGCACTGACGATTTTGCCAAATGGTATCAGGAAGTCATTTCGGCAGCTGAAATGGCCGAGGAATCGGGCGTGCGCGGCTGTATGGTCATCAAGCCATGGGGTTATGGCATCTGGGAGCGCATCCAGCGCCTGATGGATAACCGGATCAAGGCGGCCGGCGTGGACAATGTCTATTTCCCGATCTTCATTCCGCTGAAGAATTTCGAGCGCGAGGCGGCTCACGTCGAAGGCTTTGCGAAGGAAATGGCGGTCGTCACGCATCACCGCTTGATCGGCGACGGCGAAGGCGGCCTGATCCCTGATCCTGAAGCCAAGCTGGAAGAGCCGCTGGTTGTGCGTCCGACGTCAGAGACGATCATTGGCGATGCGATGGCGCGCTGGATTCAGAGTTGGCGCGACCTGCCGCTGCTCACCAACCAGTGGGCCAATGTTGTGCGCTGGGAAATGCGCACACGGATGTTCCTGCGGACAAGCGAGTTCCTGTGGCAGGAAGGGCATACCGCGCATGAGAACCGCGAAGACGCGCTGGCAGAGACGCACCGTGCGCTTGAAATGTACCGTGCCTGTGCCGAGGAAGACCTTGCGCTACCCGTGATTGCTGGCGAAAAGCCTGAGAACGAGCGTTTTCCCGGCGCGGACGAAACCTGGTCGATCGAAGCGATGATGCAGGATGGCAAGGCGCTTCAGGCGGGCACATCGCATTATCTCGGGACCAATTTCGCGAAAGCGGCCGGGATCAAGTATCAGGACCGCGAAGGCAGCGAGCAGTTCGCGCACACCACCAGCTGGGGCGTGTCTACGCGCCTCATCGGCGGGGTCATCATGACGCACGGCGATGATGATGGACTGCGCGTTCCCCCAAAGATCGCGCCGCATCAGATCGTGATCCTGCCGATGCTGCGCGACCAGCCCGAGGACGAAGCGCTGCTCGCTTATTGCGAGGACGTCCGCGCTGCGCTCGCCGCACAATCGAGCATGGGGGAGCCGGTTCGCGTGCTGCTTGACAAGCGGGCTGGCAAGGCCGCGGCCAAGCGCTGGGACTGGGTACGCAAGGGCGCGCCTGTCATTATCGAAGTCGGCAGCCGCGACATGGAAGGCAGCAAGCTTGCAGTCCTGCGCCGCGATGACTTGTGGAACAGCGACAACGGCAAGCCGAATTTCGACTTTGCAGACCGCGACGGCTTTGTCGCTCGCGCATCAACGGTGCTCGAAGAGATTCAGGCGAACCTGTTTAATGAGGCCCGCGATCGCCGCGATGCCAACATCACGCGCGGCGTGACCAGCATGGACGAGGTTGCGGCCTTCTTTGCTTCCGGCGAGCAATTTCCGGGCTGGGTCGAGGTGCAGTGGTCCAAGCCAACCGGAGACAGGCTGGAGCAGGTGGTCGAGATGCTGAAGGCGCACAAGCTTACCATCCGCAACGTACCGCGCGATAGCGAGCCGGCAAATGGCACCTGCATCTTCACCGGCGAGCCTGCGGTCGAGCGCATTCTCGTCGCGCGGGCGTATTAGGCCTTGGTCAAACGACCTTCCCGGCGTCCGGCAGGCCTACCCTCACGCGAACAGGTGCTGGAGTTTCTCCAGTCGTCTGACACGCCTGCAGGAAAGCGCGAGATTGCCAAGGCGTTCGGGCTGAAGGGGCAGGAAAAGATCGCGCTTAAGCGATTGCTCAAGGACATGGCCGAGGAAGGCCTGATCGACGGCAAGAAAGCCGCCTATCACCGGATGGGCGGCGTGCCTAAGGTCACTGTGCTCCGCGTCGTCGATATCGAAGATGGCGAAGCGATTGCGGAACCTGACAATTGGTCGCCCGATGCGCCGGAGAAGCCTCCTCGCCTCACGCTCAAGGAGCAGAAAGGGAAGGGCGGCAAACGGCTGCCTGCGCTCAAGCGCGGTGACCGGGTTCTTTCGCGGACGGAGGAAACGACAAGCGGGTGGATCGCCCACCCGATGAAGAGGCTGCCTGCGCGCACAGAAGGGCTGATGGGCGTGGTCGAGTTCGACGGCACGGGTAAACCCTGGCTTGCTCCGGTCGACAAGCGCATCCGCAATTCCTCGCCGATTTCCGATCTCGCAGGCGCGGAGGAAGGCCAGCTCGTTATTGCCGAGCGCACTGGCCGGTCAGAGCGGTCTGGCGTCAAGGTCGTCGAAGTGGTCGGCGATCCGCTCGCGCCGAAAAGCTTCAGTCTGATTGCAATCGCCAAGCACGGGATCCCGCATGTCTTCCCTGCCGAGGCTCTAGAAGAGGCGGAGATCGCGACCGAGCTCAGCTTGAGCGAGGACCACCGCGAGGACCTGCGCCATCTGCCGATCATCGCGATCGATCCGGCTGATGCGCGCGACCATGATGATGCGATCTGGGCAAGTCCTGCCAAGGATGGCGGCTATGACGCAGTCGTCGCGATTGCGGACGTATCCTATTACGTGCGGCCCGGCGGGGCGCTTGACCGCGAGGCGCGCAAGCGCGGAAATTCGGTCTATTTCCCCGACCGGGTGGTGCCGATGCTGCCTGAGGTTCTCAGCGCGGATAAATGTTCGCTCAAACATGGCGAAGACCGCGCGGCGATGGTGTGCCATCTGCACATCGATGGCGATGGCAATGTCACCTCAAAGCGCTTTGCTCGCGCCATTGTCCGTATCGCGCACAATATCGCGTACGAGGACGCTCAGGCCGCGGTTGACGCGGGCGAGGAACCGGAATTCCTGACGCACCTTTGGGGCGCATGGAAGCTGCTAGAAAGGGCGCGGCACGCACGCGATCCGCTTGAGCTGGAACTGCCCGAACGGCGCGTTTTGCTCAACGAACAGGGCCAGATCGAGACAATCGAAGTGCGCGAACGCTTGGATGCGCACCGCGTGGTCGAAGACTTCATGATTGCCGCCAATGTCGCCGCGGCAAAAGCGCTCGAAGCGAAGAATTCGCCCGTGGTTTACCGCGTCCATGAGCCTCCGGCGCGCGAGAAACTGATCGCGCTGCGCGATTTCCTCGCAACTTCGGGCCGCAAGCTCGCGCTCGGGCAAGTCGTGACGCCGGGTCTGTTCAACCGGATGCTGAAAGACGTGACCGACGAGGCTGAGAAAGCGCAGGTCATGGAAGCGGTGCTGCGGACGCAAACGCAGGCCTATTACGGACCGGCCAATGCGGGGCACTTCGGGTTGGCGCTCGGCAGCTATGCGCATTTCACTTCACCCATTCGCCGCTATTCTGACCTGCTGGTCCACCGCGCGCTGGTCGATGCGTACAAGCTGGAGCAACCCAAACCGAAGCTCGACCTGCCTGATGCGACAGGCCTCTCTGATCGCGACCGGCATTCGCTCCAGCAGATCACCGATGCAATTAGCCAGACCGAGCGCCGCGCGATGGAAGCGGAGCGCGACACCATCGACCGCTATGTTGCAGCATGGCTCTCGCACCGCATTGGCGAGGTGTTCGACACCCGCATCACCGGCGTTCAAAGCTTCGGTCTCTTCGCCACGATCCTCGGGCTGGGCGGGGACGGGCTGGTTCCGGTTTCAACTCTTGGGCGCGAACATTTCCGCTATGAGGAAGCCGCGCAAGCGCTGGTCGGGGAGGATAGCGGAACGCGTTATGCGTCGGGCGACCGCTTGAAACTGAAGCTGGCGGAGGCGAACCCACTGACCGGCGCGCTCAAGTTCGTGCCGGTCGATGCCGATGGCAATGTAATTGAAGCGCGGGGGGCAAGGCCTGCAGCGCGCTATGGTGAGCGAATGGGTGGCAAAGGCAAGTTCAAGACTGGCAAGCGTGGACGCCCTTCCAACATCCGCCATCAGGGCCGCAAGCGCTGAGCTAACTCAGCCCGCGGACTTCTCCGCCAGTTCGTCATACCCTTCCGGCACGATATAAAGCGGGCAGGGCAAGCTTCCGGCCTGGGCGGAAAAGTGGGTGACGAGCGGCCCCGGATTGCTTCCGGCCGCAGCGCCGAGCACGAGCGCGGCAACCTCCGGATGTTCGGCGAGGAACTCACGCACCATGTTTTGCGCATTGCCAACGCGCACAGAGATCGCGGGCATGATCCCACTTTCCGCCATAAGATTGCCCGCCGCGCCATGCGCGAGAACTTCTGCCCGGTCGCGCGCTTCCTGCTCAATGGTCGCCTGCACTGCACCAAATGCGCTGACATTCTGCTGCGGCACGAGCGCGAGAATATGCACCGCGCCATCAACTGCGGCTGCGCGGCGCGAGGCATAGCGCAGCGACGACCGCGCCTCTCTCGTCTCGTCCATGACCACCAGGAAAACGCGCATCTGACCCTCACATGTTTATGCCGCCAACAGGTATTGGCTGAAATCGTATTCTTCGCAAGGACCTTGCCGCGCGCGCTCGAATTCGCCAGAGGGGAACGGCAAGTTTGACGCTGCGTCAACAGAGGGAAAATTCGAGCAAACATGCCTATTGCAATCAAGATGCCCGCGCTTTCACCGACCATGGAAGAAGGCACGCTCGCCAAATGGCTCGTCGCTGTGGGTGATACGGTTTCCGCCGGCGATATCATGGCCGAGATCGAGACCGACAAGGCAACGATGGAATTCGAAGCGGTCGATGAAGGCGTGATCGCGAAGATCGAAGTCGCGGAAGGCACGGAAAATGTTGCTGTCGGGACAGTGATTGCGATCCTCGCTGAAGAGGGCGAAGATGTGGAGGAAGCGGCGGCGGCTGGCGGGGATGCCAAAGGCGCCGAGTCAAAGGAACCCGTTCGGGCTGAGCCTGTCGAAGCCCTGCCTTCTTCTCCTGCGCCCACGTCCCAGAAGAAAGACAGCCCTTCGACAAGCTCAGGGCAAACGGCGTCCGGGAGTTCAGACCGGATTATCGCTTCTCCATTGGCCAAGCGTATTGCAGAGCAAAAGGGCATCGACCTGTCCAGCGTAAAGGGCTCCGGCCCCAATTGCCGGATCGTCAAAGCCGATGTCGAAGGCGCACAGCCGGGCGCGGTGCCTGCGAAGGCGGAAGCCGCACCTGCACCAGCTTCAGCTCCTGCACCTGTGCAGCTCGGCGGTGACCTCGACGCGCCGTATGAAGCGCACAAGCTCAACAATGTCCGCAAGGTCATCGCGCGCCGCTTGACCGAAGCGAAGCAGACCATCCCGCATATCTATCTCACCGTGGACGTGCGCCTCGATGCGCTGCTCAAGCTGCGGAGCGAGCTTAACAAGAGCCTCGAAGCCGATGGCGTGAAGCTGTCCGTCAACGATCTGCTGATCAAGGCGCTCGCCCGAGCATTGCAGCGCGTTCCGGCCTGCAATGTCAGCTTCCAGGGCGATGAGCTGTTCCAGTACACCCGCGAGGATATCTCGGTCGCAGTCGCCGCGCCTTCAGGCCTCATCACGCCGATCATTCGCGATGCGGGCCGCAAGGGCCTCGCGCAGATTTCGACCGAGATGAAGGATCTTGCAGGCAAGGCGCGCGACGGCAAACTGCAACCGCACGAGTTCCAGGGCGGCACGGCCTCGCTTTCCAACCTTGGCATGTTCGGCACCAAGCAGTTCGACGCAGTGATCAACCCGCCACAGGCGATGATCCTCGCAGTGGGTGCAGGCGAGCAGCGTCCGCATGTTGTCGACGGCGCGCTGCAAGTCGCGACCGTGATGAGCGCGACCGGCAGCTTTGACCATCGCGCTATCGACGGCGCAGACGGCGCGCAGCTGATGCAGGCGTTCCAGCAGCTCGTTGAGAATCCGATGGGGCTGGTGGTTTGAGGCGATATCGCGCATCGTTGAGCATCGGACTCACTTGGTTCGCAGTGGTATCCGCTGTCGCGATCTTATTGTTCAATGTGAGTGAGAGCGCCCCAAGCGTTATTGAGAGGGTTCTTATGTCCCTTGTGATAAGCCTCGCATTTGTAGGGCTTCCACTTGGTTTCGGACTCTTGGCAATCCAAGCGCCGGTTTTCGAGCGAGCGATCAAAGCGGGCCTCTCCGCGTCCCGCGCAATCTTGGATTCGACTGTAGCGAATGCGATCTACGCTTCAGTATTAACCCTTCCTTTGCTGACAATTGCCTTCCTTCTCGGGAACGAAATCTCATTTACGACGGCAATTCGGGCAGGCCTCGGTCTCGTTATATGCTCGCTATGCACAAGCGCAATTTGGCTTGGAATTCATATCCTCCTTAGGCGCAATGAACGCGTTTGAATTTTCGAAAGAGCTATCGATTGTCGACTACCTACATTGGATCGATGAACAGTATAAGTTCTATCCTACTCCCCTATACCCGTGGCAGGATCTAAGAATGCTGAAGTTTGCCCGACATCTGAGTGATGTCATAGGAGAACAGGAGAGTTCTTCCCTCGCGAAAAATGTTCTTCAGGACTGTGTAACATGTGTATCCAACATGCGGCCTTGTTCAGGCCCGGGTTCGCGAATCTGAATGACTTGAGGAAGTGCAATGGCTGACAATTCCTATGACGTGATCGTGCTGGGCAGCGGCCCCGGCGGCTATGTCGCGGCGATCCGCTGCGCGCAGCTGGGCCTCAAGACCGCGATTGTCGAGCGCGAGCTGCTCGGCGGGATCTGCCTCAATTGGGGCTGTATCCCGACCAAGGCGCTGCTGCGCTCGGCAGAGATCTTGCATTACGCTCAGCATGCGAAGGATTACGGCCTCAAGATTGCGGGCACAATCGAAGCTGATCTCGAAGCTGTGGTGAAGCGTTCGCGCGGCGTTGCGAAGCAGCTCAATCAGGGCGTTACGCACCTGATGAAGAAGAACAAGATCACCGTGCATATGGGCGAGGGGACCCTGACCGGCCCAACTTCGCTGTCGGTGAAGTCGGACAAAGGCGAGGAAAAGCTCGCTGCCAAGCATGTGATCGTTGCGACCGGCGCGCGCGCTCGCGATCTGCCCTTCGCCCCTGCCGATGGCAAGCGGATCTGGACCTATCGTACGGCGATGACGCCGCCTGAAATGCCGAAGAAGCTGCTCGTCATCGGTTCGGGCGCGATCGGGATCGAGTTCGCCAGCTTCTACAACGACATGGGCTGCGATGTGACGGTCGTGGAGATGCTTGAGCGGATCGTACCGGTTGAAGACCACGAGGTCAGCGTGTTCCTTGAAAAGTCGCTCACCAAGCAGGGCATGACGATCATGACTGGCGCGGGCGTCGAGGATATCAAGGCGGACGCCAAGTGCGTGAAGGCCAAGATCAAAGGTAAGGACGGCAAGGTTGCCGAACACGAGTTCAGCCATTGCATCGTGGCCATCGGTATCCAGCCCAACACTGAGAATATCGGGCTGGAGAAGCTTGCCGAGATGGATCGTGGCTTCATCCAGATCGACCCCTATGGCCGGACCAAGTCGAAGGGCCTGTGGGCGATCGGCGATTGCACGCCGGGGCCGTGGCTCGCGCACAAGGCTAGCCATGAAGGCGTGACCGCGGCCGAAGCGATCGCGCAGGAGCTTGGCAACAAGGATGTCCACCCGCACCCTACCAACCGCGATGCGATCCCGGGCTGCACCTATTGCCACCCGCAGATCGCGAGTGTCGGCATGACCGAGGCGAAAGCGAAGGAAGCAGGCTACACCGTCAAGGTCGGCATGTTCCCGTTCATCGGCAACGGCAAGGCCATTGCGCTGGGCGAAGCGGAAGGCTTCACCAAGACCGTGTTCGATGCGAAAACCGGCGAATTGCTCGGTGCGCATATGGTCGGCGCGGAAGTGACGGAGATGATCCAGGGCTATACCATCGGCAAGACGCTGGAGACGACCGAGGCTGAACTGATGCAGACGGTCTTCCCGCATCCGACGATCAGCGAGAGCATGCATGAAAGCGTGCTCGCGGCTTATGGCAAGGCGCTGCACATTTGACCTTTGACGCGGGAGAGGGGAGAGGTCGGACATGACCGAATTCCTCCTCCTCGCGTTTATCCTGCTGGTTGCCGGGGTCATCGCTGTCCCTATCGCAACTCGCTTCGGGCTGGGTTCGGTGCTCGGTTACTTGCTCGCTGGGATGGCGCTGAGCCCGCTGCTGGTCTTCCTCGGTGTCGATGTCATCGCGCTCCAACACTTTGCTGAATTCGGCGTTGTGATGATGCTCTTCATCATCGGTCTGGAGCTTGAGCCCAGGCGGCTGTGGGCGATGCGCAAGCGCTTGATCGGGCTGGGCGGCGGACAGGTTTTGCTGACGACCTTGCTGATTGCCGGGATTTCGCTGCTCAATGGCGACAACTGGCGTACTGCGCTGGCTATCGGGATGATCCTCGCGCTGTCTTCGACCGCGATTGTTCTGCAGACGTTGGAAGAGAAAGGCTGGCTCAAGCGACCCGGCGGTGAAGCCAGCTTCTCAGTCCTGCTGGTGCAAGATGTGGCAGTGATTTTCATCCTGGCGGTGCTGCCTCTGCTGGCGCTGCCGGAGCTTGCAACCGCCGCTGGTGCAAGCGATGACAGCCACGGCGGCCTTAGCCTCGTGGCGCATCTGCCACCGTGGCTTGCTGGGCTAGTTACTCTGGGTTCAGTGGGATTGGTCGTGCTTCTGGGCACCTATCTAAGCCGCCCAATCTTCCGCTTCATCGCCTCGTCGGGTCTGCGTGAGTTGTTCACGGCAGCGGCGCTTGTGTTTGTGATCGGCATTGCGCTTCTGATGCTGCTGGTCGGGCTGTCGCCCGCGCTTGGCGCTTTCATTGCCGGCGTGGTGCTGGCGAACAGCGAATACAAGCATCAGCTTGAAGCGGATATCAATCCCTTCAAGAGCCTGCTGCTGGGCCTGTTCTTCATCACGGTTGGCGCGGGGATCGATTTTGCGCTGGCTACCGAGCAATTCGGGACAGTCCTGTTCTGGACTGTGGTCCTGTTGCTGGCGAAAATGGCGGTGCTGTTTGTCATCGGCAAAGCGTTCAAGCTCGCCAAACAGGATCGCTGGCTGTTCACCCTAGGCTTGGCTCAGGCGGGTGAGTTTGGCTTTGTCCTGATCGCTTTTGCTTTGAGCAATGCTGTTCTTGCGCCTTCCAACGCGAGCATGTTGATGCTGGTGGTCGCCTTTTCCATGCTCGTCACGCCGCTATTGTTCATCGTCTATGACAAGCTAATCGCACCGCGATATTCGGTTTCCGAGGATCGCGACCCCGACACCATTGACGAGCAGAACCAGGTGATAATCGCCGGGCGAGGGCGGGTTGGCGGTATTGTCGACCGCATGCTGCAATCTGCCAATTTCAGCACGACGGTGATCGACTATGATTCCAGGCACTTGGATATAGTGCGCAAATTTGGATACCGGACATATTTCGGCGATGCGACACGTCCGGATTTGCTTGAGGCTGCCGGTATTGCGCGCGCCAAACTGCTCGTCGTTGCACTCGATGATCGGGAAAGCATCGACAAGCTGGTGAAATATGCTGTTGCGAATTACCCGCAGCTCCACGTGATAGCGCGCGCGATCGACCGCAACCACGTGTTTGAGCTGTGGTCTTATGGCTGCCGTGACATTGTCCGCGAGACCTATGACAGCTCAGTGCGCATGGGTCGCTCTGCCTACGAGGCGCTCGGCGTGGATCGGCAGAATGCGCAGGCCATGGCGGATGCTTGGGAAGAAATGGACCGCAAGTCTTTGCGCGAGGTCGCTGATGTCTATGATATCGCAATACCTTATCACGAAAACGAGCCGCTGATGGAGCGTATCAAGGCGTTGCGTGCGGAGTGGGATCCCATCCTGCAAGAGCAGATGGACGAAATCTTGCGACGCGGTCGATGAATTCATTGGGGTTTGATGGCGGACAGGGTGGGATTCGAACCCACGGAGGGCTTGCACCCTCGGCGGTTTTCAAGACCGCTGCATTCAACCGCTCTGCCACCTGTCCGCTCGAAGCGTGCAGCTAGCGGGGTATTTCGCGCTTGTCACCCCGCTTTGGCATCTTGTCGTTCAGGTTTTGTGTGGCACAAGGGTTTCTATGAAGGTTCTTCGATTTCTTACGACTCTTTTCGCTTTGACTCTTACGACTTCCTTTGCGCCGTTGAGCGCGCAGGAGGGCGGTTTGAGCTACGACGCCTATCTGGAAATTTTGAAGGCGCAGGCGCGTGCGCAAGGGGTGAGTGAGCCAACGCTTGAGCGGATGACGCAGGGTCTGACCCCCAATGAGCGCGTGATCCGACTGGACCGCGCGCAGCCGGGATCATCAAGCGATCCCGGATTTCCTCCTCTCGCGCCTTATCTGCAAACGCATGTGAATTCGATTCGCATCAATCGAGGCCGCGATGTGTATCGGGAGCACCCAACACTGCTCGCACAGATCGAGCGAGAATATGGGGTGCCCGGCGAAATCATCGTCGCGATCTTCGGGCATGAAACGAGTTATGGCACGATCAAGGGAGACTTTGACATGTCGCGCTCGCTTTCGACGCTTGCTTGGGAGGGGCGCAGGCGGGACCTGTTCGCAAGCGAGTGGATTGCGCTGATGAAAGTGGCTGATAAGGGCTATTCGCGTGGGACACTGGTGGGCAGTTGGGCCGGTGCGTTTGGCAACCCGCAATTCCTGCCGAGCGTATATCTTCGACTTGCGGTGGACGGTGATGGAGACGGTCGTGCCGATATATTCAACAACCGGGCTGATACATTTGCTTCGATTGCGAACTATTTTCGAGCCGCAGGTTGGCGCCCTGGGCAGCCTTGGGGCGTACGGGTTAGCATACCCTCGGGTTTTGATGTCGATGCATTCAGGACTGAACTTGTGGCGCAGGTGTGCCCGCGCGTGCATGAGCGTCACAGCCAGTGGAAGACCGTTGCAGAATGGCGCAAGCTGGGCGTCCAGCCGCAGGTCCCGTTAAGCGACAGTGTGATGGCCAGCCTGTTCCAGCCTGATGGACCGGGTACCGGCGCTTGGCTACTCACCAGCAATTACCGCGCGATCCTCGAATATAACTGCTCCAATTATTACGCGATGAGCGTTGGGCTGCTGGCTGATGAAATTGCGCGGTGAAACGAACCGGGGATAGCCAAGCAACGCAGTCGCGCGGCGTCTCTGATGCAGCTAGACAGCTTGGTGTTTGGAAAGCCTGACATACGTGAATTTGATCCGAATCAGCCTGCTCGTTCTAACGCTTGTTCTCGCAATGGGTGGGGCGCCGGGACAAGCTCGTGATGCCACGTCTCCGCTCCTCGCTGAAGAGCAGGTGCCAATCGCCATCCTGGTCGATATCGGTAGCGGGCAAATCCTGTTCGAGCGCAATGCAGACAGGCGCTTTGTCCCCGCCTCTATTACCAAGGTCATGACGACCTATACGGCGTTTGAACTGATCAAGTCCGGAAAGCTCAACCGCAAAGCGGTCTTCACTGTCCGGCCTGAGACATTCCGGCAATGGCGGCGCAAGGGGTCAACGATGTTCCTGAGTCAGGACTCTCGCCCGACAGTTGAACAGCTGCTGCACGGCATCACAACCGTGTCCGCCAATGACGGATCGGTGGTGCTGGCGGAAGGGGCGGCGGGTTCGGTTGAGGCCTGGACCACGCTGATGAACGAGAATGCTCAGGCAATCGGAATGACGAACAGCTATTTCGCCAATCCGAATGGCTGGATGGACGAGGGGAGAACTTTCGTCACGGCGCGTGACCTTACCCGGCTTGCAGCGTCAATGATCACGCGCCACCCGGAGCTCTACCGGCATTTCGTTGGGCGAACCGAGTACCGCTTCAATGGGATCACGCAGAACAATCATGATCCACTGATCGGCGTGCTGCGGGGCGCTGATGGGATCAAGACCGGCTTTACTTACGAGGCCGGCTTTGGTTTCCTTGGCTCGGCAAAGCGTCAAGGAAAGCGCCTGGTCATGGTTGTCGGCGGAGCGGACAGCCCCCGGATCAGGCGTGATGCCGCGCTGGAATTCATGGAATGGGGCTTCGATGGGTTCGAAAACCGCTACCTCTTCGCTGCAGATCAGGAGGTCGGCAAGGCACGCGTCCAGAACGGCAGCAGCTTTTCGGTCCCACTGGTCGGCGATGGACCTGTTCGCATTTCTGTTCCGAAAGGTAGTCGCGGCGAGGTAACCGCGCGGATCGAATATGACGGGCCATTGCGTGCTCCAATCGCGTCGAATGAAGCAGTTGCAGAGCTTGTTGTCAGCGGAGAGGGAATACCCGAAGCGCGTGTTCAGCTCTATGCTGCAAAGGCGGTGGAGGTGGCTGGTCCTGTTGACCGTGTACTCAATGCCGTCATGAGCTGGTTTGGATGACTGAAGGTCAAAATAGGCGAGGCGTGTTTATCGCGCTTGAAGGAGGGGAGGGGGCTGGCAAGTCCACGCAGGCCCGATTGCTCGCCGATGCCTTGCGCAAACGAGGTTTGACGGTCGATGTAACGCGCGAACCTGGTGGGACACCCGGCGCTGAAGCGATCCGATCTCTCCTGCTTGATCCTCCTGGGGAAGGGTGGTGTGCCCCTGCCGAGGCACTGCTCTTTGCAGCGGCACGATCCGATCACGTCGCGCAGCGCATCAAGCCTGCGCTCGCGCGGGGGGAATGGGTCATCAGCGACCGTTTCCTTGACTCAAGCCGAGCCTATCAAGGTGTTGCGGGAGAATTGGGCGATGAGGCCATTCTCGCCCTCCATGAGGTTGGAAGTGGCGGCTTTCTTCCTGATATGACCCTTCTTATCGAGGTGCCCGATGAGGAAATCGCAGCCCGGCTTGCGGAGCGAGATGGCGGCGAGAGTGATGCGATAGGCGGACGAGATGCAAGCTATCATCGCGCGGTTGCAGCGGGCTTCCGTCAGTTTGCTGATGAAGAACCGCAGCGCTTTGTGGTCATCGACGGTTCTGGCTCAGCTGAGGAGGTACACCATCGAATTATGCGTGCGCTCGATGCGCTCCTGAGAGACCTCGGCGAATGACCGCTTTGCATTCTTTGGCCTGGGCTGCCTGGCGAGAGGCCGCTTCTGGTTCGCGAATGCACCATGGCTGGATCCTTGCCGGCAAGCAGGGTCTGGGAAAGCGCGCCTTTGCCGATGCTGCTGCGCGCGAATTGCTGGGTGCAAGGCCCGACCTCGAACATCATCCCGACATCATCGTGCTGACTTATGGTCCCAAGGACGAAAAAGAGGAAAAGAAGCGCGAGGATGGGAAGGATTTTGAGCTCGCACGCAGCATACGCATCGCGCAAATCCGGGAAGTGCAGCAGCGCCTCACGACCCGTCCAACGCTTGGCGAAAAGCGTGTCGTTATCATCGATCCTGCAGACGATATGGAGCGAAATGCTTCGAACGCCTTGCTCAAGAGCCTGGAGGAGCCGCCGCACGGAACTATCTTTCTGCTGGTCACGCATCGACCTGCCCAACTCTTGCCGACTATTCGGTCACGCTGCCGGGTGCTTCGGTTCAATCCTCTGGAACAGGATGACCTCGTTCGGCAATTGAAGGTGGCATTGCCCGATACCGATGGGTCTGCCTTGGCCGAAGCGGTGCATTTTGCGGGTGGCTCGCCCGGCAGCGCGCGGCAATTTATCGAGCAGGACCTCGGATCGCTCGCTAAAGTCATGCATGCAATGCTCGAAGAAGGCGACCGAACGCTAGGCGGGCGAGGGGAACTTGCGGCGCGCATCGGTGCACGCCCGGATCGTGAACGCATTCAAGCGATCTTGGCCTTGGCGCGGAATATTACAGCAGATGTCGCGGCTGAAGCAGAGCCAGCCAAGCGCATCGCCTTGATCGAAGCGCATAGTGAGCTGGTAGCGCTTTCGCGGCAAGCGCCCACATTCAATTTCGATCCTGGGTTACTCGCAATGGAAATCGGGACCTTGCTTGCAGACGCTGGTGCGGCTAGCGAGCGCGCCCATGGCTGAACCATTCTACATTACGACGGCGATTAATTATCCCAACGGGCGACCACACATTGGCCATGCCTATGAAGGGATCGCAACCGATGTAATCGCCCGTTTCCAGCGGCTGATGGGCCGCGATGTGCGCTTCATCACCGGGACCGACGAACACGGCCTGAAAATGGACCAGACCGCGCGCAAGGCGGGCCGCACCACGATCGACCTTGCCGATGAGATGTCTGGGTATTTCCGCGAGATGGCGGATACGCTCAACTTGTCCTACGATGATTTCGTTCGAACAACCGAGCAGCGCCACCACGCGGCAAGCCTTGAGCTTTGGCGCCGGATGGAGGCGGCTGGCGATCTCTACCTCGATCGCTACGAAGGCTGGTACTCAGTCCGCGATGAAGCTTTTTACGAGGAAAGTGAACTCGTTGACCAAGATGCGGCTGACGGGACAAAGATCAAGCTGTCACCGCAAGGCACGCCGGTTGAGTGGACGGCAGAGGAAACCTGGTTTTTCCGCTTATCAGAATACCAGGACAAGCTGCTTGCACTATATCGCGACAACCCCGACTTCATTCGTCCCGAGAGCCGGCGGAACGAAGTGCTGCGCTTCGTGGAAGGTGGACTGAAGGATCTCAGCGTCTCTCGCACCAGTTTCGATTGGGGCGTGCCTGTCCCCGGCTCGGATGGACACGTCATGTATGTCTGGGTCGACGCGCTCACGACCTATATGACGGGTGCCGGTTTCCCCGAGGTGGATGGCGAATTGTTCCAGCGATACTGGCCGGCCAATATCCACATGATCGGTAAGGACATTGTCCGTTTCCACACAGTATACTGGCCGGCTTTCCTGATGAGCGCCGACTTGCCTTTGCCCAAGCAGGTCTTCGGCCACGGCTTCCTGCTTGCACGCGGGGGCGAGAAGATGAGCAAGAGTGCGGGCAATGTGGTCGATCCGATGGAGCTTGCCGAGCGGTTCGGGGTCGACAGCTTGCGCTATTTCTTCATGCGCGAAATCGCTTTCGGACAGGACGGCAGCTATTCAGCGGAAGCAATCGTCCAGCGCGCCAATGGCGAGCTTGGCAATGCCTTTGGCAACCTTGCGCAGCGGACGTTGGGTTTTATGGCCAAGAACCTCCAAGGCCATTTGCCGCAGATTCACGGCCATTCGGAGGCCGACAAGGCTTTGTTCGAAGCGGTGGACAGAGCTGTGAGCAAGGACATCCCCGAGAGCTTCGAGAAATTGGCTCTGCAACAAGGCGTTGAAGCGTGGCTGCAGGCGGTATTTGCTTGCAATGCTTATATCGATTCAGAAGCGCCTTGGGCATTGCGCAAGAGTGATCCTGAGCGCATGGAGACGGTGCTCGCAACGCTCTACATCTGCATTGCCCAACTTGCAGTTGCCATTCAGCCGGTGATCCCCGCAAGCAGTTCCAAATTGCTCGATCTGATGGGGATTCCCCAGGCAAACAGGACCTACGTGGGCGTGCGCGAGGCCTGGTATTCTCCTCTGGCAGAGAGCGGGTTCCAGATTGCCGCACCAACCCCGCTCTTCCCGCGGCTCGAACTGCCGGAGGAAGGGGACGCCTGATGCTCGTCGATAGCCACTGCCATCTCGAGTACAAAGGTCTGGTCGAAGATCAGCAGGGTGTGCTGTCGCGCGCGCGCGAGGCGGGCGTTGGCAAATTCCTCAATATTTCGACCCGCCTCAGCGAATGGGATCAGGTGATTGGTACCGCGGAACGTGAAATCGATGTCTGGGCGAGCGTCGGCATCCACCCGCACGAGGCTGACGTTCATGCTGACCTTGGTCGTGAAGCCTTGCTTGCGAAGGTCAATCACCCCAAGGTTGCCGGTATAGGCGAGACAGGGCTCGATTATTATTACGACAAGTCTGATCGCGGTGTGCAGCGCGATCTGTTCCGGATGCATATCGGAGTTGCGCGTGAGACGGGCCTACCCTTGATCGTCCACACGCGCGACGCAGAGGCTGATACGCTCGAGATCCTCGAGGACGAGAAAGGGAAGGGGGACTTCCCCGCGCTGATCCATTGCTTCACCGCTACCGCTGCATTCGGGGCGAGGGTTCTCGAAATGGGTCTGTCGATTTCCATCTCCGGTATTGTCACCTTCAAGAATGCGAAGAAACTTCAGGAGACAGCAAAGGATGTGCCAGCAGACCGTCTCCTGGTCGAAACCGACAGCCCGTTTCTTGCGCCTGTGCCGCACCGGGGAAAATCATGCGAGCCCGCGTACGTGGCTGACACTGCGCGCTTTCTGGCTGAATTGCGAGGCGCTCCAGTAGAGCTTCTGGCTGATCAGACGACCGCAAATTTCCAGCGACTCTTCAGTAAGGTTGCGGCTTGAAGCTGATACTTCTTGGCTCGGGAACATCAACCGGCGTTCCGCGGGTCGGGCATGACTGGGGTGATTGCGATCCCGATGAGCCGAAGAATCGCCGAACGCGCGTCTCGATTGTGGTTGAGAACGCTGAAGGCAAGCGTTTGCTGGTCGATACGTCAACGGATTTGCGGGCTCAGCTTCTCGCGAATCATATCGACCATCTCGATGGCGTTTTCTGGACCCATGATCATGCCGATCATTGCCATGGCATAGATGACCTGCGCGTTCTTCGATATGGGCGCGGGGGTCCTATTTCGGGCTTTGCGGGTGAAGATACCGCATATCGGTTGCGGCAGCGTTTCGGATATGTGTTTGCTGGCCAGCATGGCTATCCGACGATTGTTGCTTTGAATACACTCGATCGATTGAGAATGTTTGCAGGTTTCGGTGTTGATTGGGTTCAGATGCCCCATGGGCCAAGCGAAACGACTGGATTTCGCTTTGAAGCGGATGGCAAATCCATCGTCTATGCCACTGATTACAGTGAGATTACGGAAGGAATGGTCAGATGTTTTTCTGGGGTCGATGTCCTCGTAAGTGATTGCCTGCGGCGCGAGCCTCATCCGACGCATGCCAATCTTGAGCTTGCGCTGACGTTGGCAGAGCGGACTGGCGCCGGAACGCTCGTGCTGAGCCATTTGGACAAGAGCATGGATTATGCGACATTGTCCGCTGAAACGCCTGAACATGTGCTTGTCGGGTTTGACGGGATGGAGCTGATTTTATGAGCGAAGGCGCGTTGCTTTCAATCACAGTGTTGATTGGCTGGCTAATTCTGGCTGGGTCTGCGCTTGCGTCTTACCGGCTGAACTGGAGCAAGGCTGCGCAAATGGCGCTAACCTGGTTTGCCATATTTGCCGGTCTGTTCATGCTTTTCCGGTTTTTCGGCCTTTGACACGCTGTGTCGGTAGTTGGGCAGGCCGCGTCGGTTTCGCGTTCCCGGATTCATGCACAACTATATTTTACATAATATAAATTATCATGCCTAAAGATCCTACCTCAACCACGGCAATCCCCAGCTCCCCTACTTTGGGCATTCTCGATCAGGACAGCCCTATCGAGCGCTTACTTGCGATCATGGCAAGGCTGCGTGATCCGGTGAAAGGCTGCGAATGGGATTGCGCCCAAAGCTTTGAAACAATTGCACCATATACCATCGAAGAAGCCTATGAAGTCTTCGATGCCATCGAACGTGGCGATATGGTCGAACTCAAGGATGAGCTTGGCGATTTGCTATTTCAGGTAGTGTTTCATGCCCGGATGGCGCAGGAAGCCGGATACTTCTGTTTTGAAGATGTCGCCGAGCGAATATCCGAGAAGATGGAAGCACGCCACCCGCATATTTTCGGTGATCAATCAGGACAGATGACTGAAGGCCGCTGGGAAGCGCTTAAAGCCAAAGAACGCAACGAAAAAGGTGCGCAGAGCGCACTTGATGGTGTAGCCCTTGCGCTCCCGGCTGGAATGCGCGCGCAAAAACTGCAGAAGAGAGCGGCACGGGTAGGGTTCGATTGGCCCGATACCCAAGGCCCCAAGGCTAAAATTCTCGAGGAAATCGAGGAGCTTCAAGCTGCGAGTTCAGAACAAGAGCAAACTGAAGAAGCTGGAGATTTCCTGTTTGCAGCAATCAACCTTGTGCGAGCGTATGGTATTGACGCCGAAGCGGCTCTGAGATCAGCCAACCGCAAGTTTGAACGCCGCTTCCGTGCGATGGAAGATGCCGCTGGAGGCTCTTTTGCTAAGCTCGATCTCGATGCGCAGGAAGCCCTTTGGCAGCAGGTGAAGGCCGCGGAAACTGACAAGGCTGATTTATAGGTTCTGATATTGCCCCCATTCTTTGGGATTCAAACGGACGAGCAGTTTTCTGCTGGGTCCCTCCCCGTTGCCTTGGCTTTCTTCTTCCGCCAGAATTTCACCATGCGCGTGCAACCAGGCTAGCCGCCTTCCATCGCTGACCGGAAGTGAGATGTGATAAGTCTGTGCGCCAACGGTCAACATTTCACTCAAGCGCTCGACCAGTTCGTCAATTCCTTCGCCTGAAAGGGCGGAGACGATGACAACGTCGTCTCTGGTAACAGCCGCGGACTGCATTTCCTCTGTAAGCACGCTGTCCAGCAAGTCGCTCTTGTTCCAGCATTCGAGAATAGGAATACGGCTCTCGCCATCCTCGCCGTCAATCACACCGAGATCTGCCAGCACCGCCCTTACCTGTTTGTCCTGGGCGGCATGAGAGGGATTGGACATGTCGCGTACATGGACGATCACATCAGCGGCAGTGACTTCTTCGAGGGTCGCGCGAAAGGCGGCAACCAGTTGCGTTGGCAGGTCGGAAATGAAGCCCACCGTGTCTGACAGGATCGCCTTTTCGACTCCTGGCAGAGCGATTGCGCGCATTGTCGGATCGAGCGTCGCGAACAGCAGGTCTTCGGCCATGACTTCTGCACCTGAAAGGCGGTTGAAGAGCGTCGACTTTCCCGCATTGGTGTAACCAACCAAAGCGATCACGGGCCAAGGTGCCCTTCCCCGCCTCGCCCGATGCAAGCCTCGGGTCTTGCGAACCTGCTCGAGTTCCTTGCGCAATCGGCTCATTCTTTGCCGTATCATCCGGCGGTCGGCTTCGATCTGTGTTTCGCCGGGACCGCCGAGAAAACCGAAGCCGCCGCGCTGCCGTTCAAGGTGAGTCCAACTGCGCACGAGGCGGCTTTGCTGATAATCAAGATGTGCCAATTCGACCTGCAGGCGGCCCTCGGCGGTTGCTGCGCGCTCTCCGAATATCTCAAGGATCAGACCTGTGCGATCGATAACCTTGCGCTTAAACTCATTTTCGAGGTTGCGCTGTTGGATAGGACTAAGCGCGCCGTCGACAATGACCAGTTCGCAATCGAATTGCTCGCATGCTGCTTGCAGATCCTTGACCTGCCCAGATCCAAAGAGGGTGGCTGGTCGGATGGAGCGGATTGGTACAATGCGCGCTTCGCCCAGGACGACACCGATTGCCTCGGCCAGACCGCAAGCCTCTGCCAGCCGTTCTTGCGCATCGAATTCGTAAGACTGCCCACGTATGTCAGGACACAGGACCAGGGCACGCGCGCCGCGCGTTACTTCACCCAGAAGATCGTCGTCGAAACTCAGTCGTCGTCGCCTTCTTCGCCGTCCGTCAGATCGACCGGCGTCGCGGGTTGGATAGTCGAGACCGCATGCTTGTAGGCAAGCTGCACAAAACCGTCGCGCTCCAGCATTGTGCTAAACAGGTCATAGGCCGCAATTCGGCCTTGCAGCATGACGCCGTTGACCAGGAACATGGTGACCTGAACACCAGCCTCGCTAACCCGAGACAGAAAAACGTCTTGAAGCAAGCGTTGCTTGCGATTGCCAAGTTGGCTTTCGAACTGCGAGGCATCGACCGGTTGACCGGGCATGATAGTGGAGATCGCGTGTTTGTAGACCAGCTGAGATTGCCCGTCGCGGCGCAACAGGATCGAAAAATTGTCAAACCATGTGACAATTCCCTGCAGCTTAACGCCCTTCACCAGGAACATCGTCACTGGCGTACGGTTCTTGCGCAACAGATTGAGAAAGGCGTCTTGCAGATTGGCCGGGCGGTTGTCACCGCCCTTGCCTTCCGCGTCAGCAGGGCGCGCTGAGAGGGTTCGCCCATTAGACATTTCAAGTCTCCGAGTTTCTTATTGGCGGCCGCTTGTTACGGTCCGCTTGGCGGCGCTGACCGGCCCAATGGTCAGCAAAGAGAACTACTGTTACGCCATGATGAAGTGCATTTTCAAGACAGTTCATGAAAGTTCATGCTGCCTTTGTGTTCCGCGCAGTATGTATCTAGCCGTCCTTGTCGTTTGAGCGCCGCTCCGACATGCCGAGCAGCTTCAGCTTACGATGAAGAGCGGACCGTTCCATTCCGATGAAATTCGCGGTCTTCGAAATATTTCCCGAGAATCGTCGGATCTGTATGCTGAGGTATTCGCGCTCAAAGCTTTCGCGCGCCTCCCTCAACGGAACGCCCATCATATTGGTCACACCCGCCGCTTCGGATGCGCTCCCATCTTGCCCGGTCACTTCCGCTGGCAACATGTCGACTTCAATCTTTTCGAGAGTATCGCGGGGGCTCATGATGATCGTGCGTTCAACAACATTGCGGAGCTGGCGCACATTACCGGGCCAGTCATACGCCTGGAGCGCAGCCATCGCCTCTTCGGTAATGGTCGGTGGGGCAATGCCCTGTTCCGCAGAATAGCGGGTGAAGAAGTGTTCGACCAGAGCCGGGATGTCGTCTCGTCGCTCTGCCAGCGAAGGGATGCTGACGGGAACCACATTCAAGCGATAGAACAGGTCCTCTCGGAAGCGCTTCTCCTCCATTTCCTTGGTCAGATCGCGAGTGGTCGAGGAGACGACGCGGACATCAACCCCAATTTGCCTAGTGCCCCCTACCCTAACAAAGCTTTGATCCGTGAGAACCCGCAGTATCCGCGCCTGTGTCGAAAGCGGCATGTCGGCCACTTCATCAAGGTACAAAGTGCCCCCATCTGCAAGTTCAAGCAGGCCGGCACGCACCAGCTTTCCATCAGCCTCTTCCCCGAACAGTTCCTGCTCGAACCGCTCCGGCGTGATGCGCGCGGAATTCACGATAACAAAGGCACCATCCGGCCGCGAGCTCCAGCTGTGCAGAAGCCGTGCAGCCACTTCCTTACCAGCTCCTGCCGGGCCTGAGATAAGCACTCGGCTACCGGTATTCGCGACCCGCTTAAGGGTTGCGCGAACCGAGTTGATAACGCTTGAATTGCCGGTGAATTCCTCGCCTCGGGAATAGCCTTCGCGAAGCCGCGTATTCTCTCGCCGCAAACGTTCTGTTTCCGTGGCACGCTCGACCAGAAGCAGCAGGCGCTCTGCTTCAAACGGCTTCTCAATAAAGTCCATCGCGCCGCGGCTGACAGCCGAAACCGCGGTATCAATGTTGCCATGGCCGGAGAAGATTATGACGGGCAATTCGGGTTCGCGAGCCTTGATGGCGTCGAGCACTTCAAGCCCGTCCATCGCGCTGCCATGCAGCCAGACATCGAGCAAAACCAGGCTCGGTCGGCGTTCGTCGATGGCCTTGAGCGCGCTCGTGCTGTCGGCCGCGGTGCGGCAATCATAGCCCTCATCGCTCAGCACGCCAGAAACCAGCTCGCGAATGTCACGCTCATCATCTACAATCAGAATGTCGAGTGCCATGTCAGGCCAAACCCTTCTTGTGCAAATTAATCATTACGCCTGCGATCCTCCGTGAATCGCACTTTTGTCGCTGGCCAGGGGATCGCGAGCCACCCGCAAGGTGACGCGAGTCCCGCCGCCTTCGACAGCGGAAAAGCTCAAATCGCCGCCATGTTCATCAACGATCTTGTGAACGATGGCGAGGCCGAGGCCGGTCCCGCGCTCTCGCGTGGTCATGTAAGGTTCGGTAATGCGTTCGCGCTCGCTCGGCAGGCCGATCCCGTTGTCGCTAACGCAAACACGCAGCATCGTGTCGCTTGAGGCCATCTCGACCGAGATCTTGCCGCGGAAATCTACATCAGCATTGGCTGCAAGTGCTTCCACCGCTTCCACCGCGTTCTTGAGGATATTGGTCATCGCTTGGCCTAGCTGATGCCTGTCAGCATTGATCGTGCCGCTTTTGAGGTCGTCGAAATTGAGCGAGAAGTCGATCTCGGGGTGCGCGACTTCCTGCAGGAACAGCGCCTGCCGCACGAGGTCAAGTGCATCTTCCTTGCGGAAATTGGGCTTGGGAAGCCGGGCAAAGCTGGAAAACTCGTCAACCATTTGCCGCAGGCCGCTGACCTGGCGCACAATGGTATTGGTGAGTTCGTCGAACAATTCGGCATCGCTCTCAATTTGCCGTCGATAGCGACGTTTGAGCCGCTCAGTCGCCAGCTGGATCGGGGTCAGCGGGTTCTTGATCTCATGCGCAATTCGGCGTGCGACATCGCTCCATGCTGCCTGGCGCTGGTCGAGCAATTGGCGCGTGATATCCTCGAACGTGATGACATGCCCGCCCCTCTCCGGCGCGATCTTGACCGCCAGCGTGAGGAGCTCCTCACCCTTTGTGTGGGTGACGATGCCGCTCTGGACCCCGCTTTCGACCAGCGATGCGACCTGCGGCGAGAGGCTTTGCAGCGAAGCACCTGCCGGATCATCCGGGACCTCTTCATAGAGCAGGTTTTGCGCCGAAGAATTCATCAGTTGAACCGTGCCCGCTTCATCAACCGAGATCACGCCAGCGGTAACGGATTCGAGCACCGCTTCCATGAAGGCGCGGCGGTCGTCGATCTGATGATTTGCTTTTACCAGATCATCGGTTTGCTTTTCGAGTTGCGCAGTCATGCGATTGAAGGCCCTGTTCAAAAGCCCGATTTCATCGCCTCTTGTGCGTCCTTCGACACGAAGGGAGAAATTCCCTGCGCCAACCTTGCGTGCAGCTGCGACCAGATCTGTCAGCGGCTCTACCTGCCGATCCGCGAACCGAAGCGCAAACCATACGGAGACCCCGACGAGGCCAAGGCTGACGAAAAACAGCGCGAGATTGAACCGCAATTGCCATGCCCGCGCGCGCTGGGTGAGATTGTCGTATGCCGTCGTGATCGATTGCGCGCGTTGCCATGAGTTGAACGAAGCCGTCTCTGGATTGCGAGCGTTGTAAAGGTAGATTCCTGTCTCGAGGTCAATCGGCGCAAGCGCCGCGATGCGTGCCGAGGTGCCCTCGATTGCCACGAATTCACCTTGATCAAGCTTTACGATGGCCTGATCGAGAAAAGCCTGAGGCTGGGCCCCTTCCATCAGGTTCATGATAGCCGCCGTCCTGAGCGAGCCGTCTTCCAGCCGCTGCAGAATTGCACTCTCCGAGATTTCCCGTGCCTGGGCCTGATAGGCGTAGAAATCGGCAAAGTTTTCGTCGCTCAAAGAGCCGCGCTGGAGGTAGAAGCGCATGTCTCCCGCCATGGTTACGGTTTCCTGCCCTACTTCCAGCTGGTTCTGTTCGTAATAGCTATCGGCAAGCTGTCGCGCGTTCTCCATCAGGCCGCGGGAATTGTCGGAAAACCAGAAGTCCACACCGGACTGGAACAGGACAGCGGCAAAGCCGGATACAAGCAATGTCGGGACGGCTGCGATGAGCGAGAACAGGAACACCAACCGGACATGCAGGCGCGCAGTGCTTCCTGCCGCGCGTCTTAGCGCCAGACGCCGACCTATCAGGACCAGCAGCATCATGGCAGGAATAAGGGTCGCAACCAGAAGGCTGGCAACTTGTGCAGTGGGGAGCAGTTGTCCGTCCGGCGGCGCGCTTGTAAAAAGCCACCAGGTGCTGGCTATGCCTGCGAGGACACCCGAAATGCACAATATCTCGAGCCAGCGAAAGACATTAGCCCTTTGCGACGCAAGGATGAACCGTCGCCACCACCGCGGGGCGCGCCGCGAAGAGGCCAGCGATATGCCTTGAGTGCCATCCAAATCCATCGTTGCGCTATTACCACGCAACTGTTGCAACTATGCAAGTCCTTTTTGTGACATTTCGGTCACAAGTCCGCAGTTGGGCGCGCCAGGCGCTCAACTCAGCCGCTTAACCGTTGTCGGGAGCACCTTTAGCCGATTTGCGCAAATTCTTCAGGGTGAATGTTCAAATCACTTACCCGCTTGCGCAGCGTGTTGCGATTGATCCCCAGCAAGCGCGCCGCCCGCAATTGGTTGCCTCCAGTCTGAGCCAGAGCATGCTCGATCAGCGGCTTCTCGAACGCTGCGAGGGCATCGTGATAGAGCTGGCCAGGTTTCGGGCTGTTGATCGCGAGCCATTGTGTGACGGCCGCTTCAAATCCAGCCTGCCCAGCGGCACTGACGGGCGCTTTCTCCTTGCCGATGATTTCAGCAACGGCCTGGGCGTCAACGATGTCCTCTCGTGCCATCAGCGCAAGCCGATAGATCACATTGCGCAGTTCACGCACATTGCCGCGCCAGTCGCGTTGCTCAAGAGCCTTCAGGCCATCGGCAGACAATTGGCGTTGCGGCAGCCCTTCTTCGACCGCAGCTTGCAGGAAGTGCCGGGCAAGAACGGGGATATCGTCCTTTCGGTCACGCAAGGGTGGGAGCGCAATCGGCACGACATTCAACCGATAATAGAGGTCTTCCCGGAAGGTTCCGGCCGCAATCATGGGGCCGAGATCGCGATTGGTTGCTGCGATGATCCGCACGTCGACGGCAATTTCCTGCCTGCCCCCGACCCTTCGGATCCGTCCCGATTGCAGCGCGCGAAGCAGACGCGTTTGAGCCTCGGCCGGCATGTCGCCGATCTCGTCGAGGAACAGCGTTCCGCCATTGGCTTGTTCGAACTTGCCGATGGATTGCGAAACAGCGCCGGTGAAGGCGCCCTTCTCATGCCCGAACAGCTCGCTTTCGATGAGGTCGTGCGGAATCGCTGCGGCGTTGACAGCCACAAGCGGGCCAGACTTTCGTGCGCCCAATTGGTGAATGGCTTCTGCGACCAGTTCCTTGCCTGTTCCGGATTCTCCGGTGACAAGAACCGTCAAGTCGTTGCGCAATACGCGCGTAATCATCCGATAGACGCCCTGCATGGCCTGACTGCGGCCTACCAGGGGCATCCCGCCGCTCTCGTCTTCAGGGCCGCTATGGCCGCTACTGCGCTGCCCTACGGCCTGCCGTACAGCACGGACCAGCTCGTCAAGATCAAACGGTTTCGGAAAGTATTCGAATGCCAGATTCTCGCTCGCGCGTACCGCCGTGTCGAGCGTGTTCTGAGCCGACAGAATGATGACCGGAATGTCAGGCGCGTGCTCCCTCGCCCTTGGGAGAGTCGCGATCCCGTCCCCGTCCTCGAGAATGACGTCAGTCAGCAAGGCATCGAAACGCTCCGTTTCAAGCAGACGGTTACGCGCAGCGATACTCTCGCAGTGGGTGACGCCCAGCCCCTCATCTTCCAGCGCAGCGGCGATGACGGTCGCGATCGAAGCGTCATCCTCAACTAGCAAAATTCTCCCGTTCATGCCGTTGGCTCCGCTTTTCGCTTCTCAATTGCGATCGGCAAATGCATTCGGAAGTGGGTCATCCCTGTGATCTCATCACGCTCATGCCCGATCCTTCCGTCCATATCCCGCATCAGTTTTCGCACGAGCGCCAGCCCCAGCCCCTGACCTGATTTCTTTGAGGTCACAAAGGGTTCAAAAATGTGATCGCGCAGGTTTTCTGCAATCCCTGCACCGTTATCGGACACCGTGATTTCGATCGGCAATTTTACCCGACGTCCTAACCGAACGGCGCTGAAAACGAGGCCGCTGACGAAGCGCGTACGCACGATGACTTGAGGATTCTCGCTTGAACTTGCAGCGTCACACGCGTTCGAAATCAGGTTTATCAGCACCTGTTCGAGCGACTCACGGCTGGCAAGGACGGGCGGCAAGGACGGGTCAAACTCCTCGCTAATGACCACGTGGCCGGAATTCCCGGTTCGCACGGTACCGACTGCGGCGCGGATCGCCTCATGCGGGTTGCAGGCACTAACCGGTTCGGGGGTTGTCTTGCCCAGCGCCTGCATCCGGTCGATCAGACCTGCGATCCGATCGACTTCTGCGGTAATCATCTTGGCGAGTTTCCTGTCATCGGGCGGTAGCTTGCGCGAGACGAGCTGCGCGCCAGCGCGAATGGCGGCCAGAGGGTTCTTGATTTCATGCGCCAGAATGGCGGGCGCACCGATCATTTCACCGACCGTGGCATCTTCGCTGTTCGCACTGTCGCGCCCCACATCCGAAAGCGTAACCACCCGCCAACCAGGCGAAGTTGGGAGAGGAGAGAAAGTAACATTGACGCGCCGCTCTCGACCATCGACGTGAATGCCGACATTGCGCGCGACCAGCGCCGCATCGGTCTTCTCGAGGTGCGCAATGACGCGTCCATCATCGACGTTAACGATTTCGGAAAAGTGACGACCGGCGGCCCGTTTGGCGCTCTTGCTCAGAAGATTTTCAGCAGCATGGTTCATTTCCACCACGCGGCTCTTCTCGTCGATCAAAAGCAACGCAAATATCAGTCCACCGACTTGCGCGGCGTAACTTGGCCTGACCGTCACGGCAGCGCTCACGCAGCCCTGCGATGCAGGAATGGCTCATAAAAGCGCTCGATCTCGCCAAGCACCTGGTCTGGATCGTCAATAAAATTGGCCTTGTTGCGAAACTCGGCAGAGCCATGCATTCCCTTCGTGTACCACCCTAGGTGCTTGCGTGCGATCTTGGTCCCCACGGCGCGGCCATAATGCTCGAGCATACCATGGTAATGCTCGACCAGCGTAGCGTACTGCTCATCGAAGCTAGGCGTTTCGCGCAGTTCACCAGTGCGCCACCAGTGCATGACCTGACCGAGCAACCACGGTTTGCCGTACGCCCCTCGGCCAATCA